>NZ_JBEZZW010000002.1:0-331688 GCF_040639415.1 Micromonospora sp. NPDC023888
CGTCGATCATCGTCTGGGCCTCCGGCGAGGCGACGATCTCGGTGTAGCTGCGCCCCTCCAGCGGCCCGCCGGCGACCCAACCCCGGATCGCGTCCAGTCGCCGCGGGGCCGGTCGGTCAGGGCAGGTGGGTGAGCGCCTGGGTGAGGAAGTCACCCAGGGCGGCCGGGGACTCGATCGTCAGGTCGGCGGCGTTTGCCACCTCGTGGCCGGTCTCCGGGTTGGCCACGGCCACGCAGACGCCGAGGAAATCCGGGTCGGCGGCGGCGCGGGCGCGCAGTGCGGCGAAGGCCTTGATGTCCGAGACGTCGTCACCGAAATACCAGGCGCCGGTGGCGCCCTTGATCGCCTCGCCGATCACCATGCCCTTGTCCCGGTCGACAGGCGGTTTGAGCTCCAGCACCATCCGCCCGGCCTGGACGCGCAGCCCCAGCCGGTCGGCCTGTGCCTGCCCCCACTGCTGCACGGTCGGGCCGAGCTGTGGGGCGGTACGCCAGTGCAGTGCGACGGAGAGCCGCTTGTATTCCACGAGCGTGCCGGGCGGCAGCTCCGCTCGGGCGAGGTCGGCCAGCTCCGCCATCGTCGGCACCCAGGGCAGCGCGGCCGGCTCGGTCACCGTCTCGCCGCCGGAGTGGCTGTGCTCCAGCCCGTAGAGGCCGTAGAGGTCCACGCCGGTGAGCCCGCCGAGCTGTTCCCGAAGGAACTCGACGGGCCGGGCGGAGACGATCGCGACCCGCTGCACGACCGGGGCCAGCGCCTCGATCGCGGCCAACGCCTTGGGCGCCGGGCGTACCGCGGTCGGATCGTCGTCGACGGGCGCGAGCGTGCCGTCGAAGTCGAAGAAGAGCACGGTCCCGGCCGCCCGGGTGGCGGTGGTCCGCCAGGCCTGGTCGGCGTTCAACGGAGTTGTCGGCTGGTGATTGCCCAGATTCAACGGCGGCACGCGCGTCAGCGTACCCCGGCGATGAAGGCTCATTCCTGGCCGAGCGGACCCGTTGGGCGGTAGGCGATCAGCGTTCGGCGGCTCCTCGTCCGCGCCGACCGAACGGCACCACCGCCGCGTCCTGGCCGTGGCTCAACAGGTAGCCCTCCACGAACCCGGTATTGCGATCGCCGGTGTGGTTCTCGATCTCGTTGAGTCGTGCCACCAGGAACTCGGTGAGCGCGCTGATCCGGTCGTTCATCCGCTCGTGCAGCTCGGCGACGACGGCCAGGACGACCGCGGTACCGGCGGTGATGAGTACAAAGAGGTTGACGAGCAGCGGAAGCTGCCCGCCGTTGACCGCGAGGGTCACCGCGTTGCCGGTCGCCCACAGTGTCATCGACACCGTCGCGACCACGACTGCCAACCACTTCAGGGTCATGGACAGACCCCTCCTTATGTCCCGCAGGGCTGGGTTCGGCCTTGTCCCGTCCCCCCGCCGATGACGAGCCCAAGCAGTACGAGTAGGGACGCTAGCGTGCCCGTTCCGGCCCCGGAGGCAAACGAATAAACCCGACCAGGCGTTCTTTCGCCATCTGAGGAACTAGCCTGCTTGATTGCCTCTATTTCGGACATCGACCGGCAACGTTGGGCGGTATGCGAGATATCTGATGGTTTCACGGATGTGGAACTTCTCCGCGTCCGAGACGTTGGGGTCGACCAGGCGGCGGAGCAGAGCCTCCACGTCCGGGTCCATCGGAGGGGCGGGCTGGCCGCTGCGGGGGCCGGCCGCGGTGCGGTCCCAGCCGAGCGCGGCGAAGGCGGCCGCCGGATTCAGCCCCAGGCCCTCGCAGAAGGCGACCACCCGTTCGGCTTCCGGGTCGCTGGCCCAGTCGCCCCGGACCCACCGGTTGATGGTCTGCCGGGAGACGCCGGTGCGCCGGGACACCTCGGTGCCGCTCCAGGCTCGGGTCGCTCGGGCTTCGTCCAGGGCGCGGCGGACGAAGGTGGCGAAGGCGATCTTCCGCGCATTGGCCGTCTCGGTCACTCCGTGACGGTACGGCCAGCCGGCGGCGAGCGCGCGCCCCGGCTCGCCACTGTCACGCATACGTGACGGGATCTTCGGATTTCCGGTAAACGATTCAGCGCCACTGTTGAGGGGTGTCACGCGGGCAGAATAGATGCCCGTAGTGACGAGCGTAAGCGGACGAAAAGCTGATACTGTCACGCCCATGGGACAATCTACGGTGTGTCACGTGCATGAGACGATTGGTGCTCACATGCGTCACGCCCCCGGTTCCGAGGGGGTGTGGTGACCGAGCTCGCCACCCGCGCCCAGGCCTTCGGGCTGATTGCCGAGGGGGTGGCCGCGGGGCTGACCGCCCCCTGGCGCCTCTACCTCGCCCGAGGCTGCCGCTATCTGTCGCTGAGCGTCGGCGACCGCGCCGAGTGGAACGCCTGGCGTACCCATCTCGGCTGCCCGGAGCTGAGCGTCCGGGTCTACGACGCCGGCGGCGAGATCCGCCGGTCCTCGGTGGCCGAGATCGTGCTGGACGGCTGCCGGATCAGCGTCGAGCTGGTCGAGGAGGTCAGCACCGACGACCTGGACCGGCTGCTCGTCGCGGATCCCACCACGATCGAGCCGGAGGAGCGATGACCGGGCTTCCGGGCCGGGCGGTCGCCCGATGAGCCCGTTCCTCGCGGTGTTCCTCGTCCTGGTGCTCGGCGCGACCAGCTACGCGGCCGGCCGGTTGCACGGGCAGCTCAGCTACCGCATCGGCTACCGCTTCGGCTACCGGCAGGGCTACTTCGACGGTGACCGGGGCGCCTGGAACCGGCGTCGCCGCGACGCCCAGGCCGCGATCGCCTCCGCCTTGTCGGTCTCCCCGGCGGGCGTCGTCCGTTCGGCCAGCACCGTCGCCCGCCCCGGCACCACGTACACCGGCTCGTCGTTCAGCGCGCCGGCCGCCCCGATCACCGGGCGGCACCCGACCGGCACGCTCGTTCGACGGACCGGTTGAGGTCGGTCGGCGGGCACGGGCCCGCCGGCCGGCACCACCGACGCGGTGCGTCGTCCGCGGCGGACACGCACCGTCGGGGTCACGTCAGACCGGTGACGGTGACCCCAACCGGCCGGGGTGCGCGCAGGGGGCATGCATCCCGGCCGGTTCCGCCGCGCCCGTTCGCCCACATCCGCGCTGGTGCGGGCCTCGGCGAACGGGTGTGCGGACACCCGACTCGGGAGATCCACGTCCGGCCACTAGCCGGAAGGGTCCGGCGGGGCTAGCGTCTAGGCATGGCACGGGGTTCTCCCGAGCCAGCCGGTCCGCCCGGATCTGCGACCTCGCGCATGGGGTTCCGCATCCGACCCCGTGTCCCCGGGCACCGGAGGAGGCGGAACACGGGTGGCGGGTGCCCATCCGTCGGAGCAGGCCTGTGACGACTCGCCGTACCACCGCCGGTGCCGACCAGACCCCGGCCGCGACTGCCACGACCCGCCGTGCCACCAGGAGCCGCCGTACGGCGGCTGCCGCGCCGGCCGACCCGAAGGAGCCGCGACCAGCCGGCCAGGCCTTTGTCCTGGACACGTCAGTGCTGCTCTCCGATCCGGCGGCGTTCCACCGGTTCGCCGAGCACGAGGTGGTGCTGCCTCTGGTGGTCATCACCGAGCTGGAAGGCAAGCGGCACCATCCGGAGCTGGGCTGGTTCGCCCGGCAGTCGCTCCGGATGTTGGACGACCTCCGGGTCCGGCACGGCCGACTCGACCGTCCGGTACCCGCCAACGACGCCGGTGGCACCCTGCGGGTGGAGCTCAACCACACCGACGACGGCGTGCTGCCGCCCGGTTTCCGGACCGAGAGCAACGACGCCCGGATCCTCTCCGTCGCGCTCAACCTCGCCGCCGAGGGGCGGGAGGTGACACTGGTCAGCAAGGACATGCCGCTGCGGGTCAAGGCTGCCTCGGTGGGCCTGCGCGCCGACGAGTACCGCCACGGTCAGGCCAGCGACCCGACCTGGACCGGCATGTCCGAGCTGGAGTTGACCGAGGAGCAGATCGGGTCGCTGTACGCCGGCGAGACGCTCGACCTGGACGAGGCGGCGGGTCTGCCCTGCCACACCGGCCTGGTGCTGCACTCGGGGCGTGGTTCGGCGCTCGGGCGGGTGCTGCCGGACAAGTCGGTCCGGCTGGTCCGGGGCGACCGGGAGGCGTTCGGGTTGCACGGCCGCTCGGCCGAGCAGCGCATCGCCCTCGACCTGCTGCTCGACGAGTCGATCGGGATCGTGTCGCTGGGCGGCCGGGCCGGCACCGGCAAGTCGGCGTTGGCGCTCTGCGCCGGGCTGGAGGCGGTGATGGAGCGCCGCCGGCACAAGAAGGTGATCGTGTTCCGCCCGCTGTACGCCGTCGGCGGCCAGGAGTTGGGCTACCTGCCCGGGTCCGAGTCGGAGAAGATGTCGCCGTGGGCCCAGGCGGTCTTCGACACGCTCGGCGCTGTGGTGCACGAGAACGTGCTGGAGGAGGTCACCTCGCGGGGCATCCTGGAGGTGCTGCCGCTGACCCACATCCGGGGGCGCAGCCTGCACGACGCCTACGTGATCGTGGACGAGGCCCAGTCGTTGGAGCGCGGGGTGCTGTTGACAGTGCTGTCCCGGATCGGCCAGGGCTCCCGGGTGGTGCTCACGCACGATGTGGCCCAGCGGGACAATCTGCGGGTCGGCCGGCACGACGGGGTGACCGCTGTCATCGAGGCGCTCAAGGGTCATCCGCTGTTCGCCCACGTCACCCTCAGCCGGTCGGAGCGGTCGCCGATCGCCGCGATGGTCACGGATCTCCTGGAGGACATCCCGATCTGACGGGTGCTTATGTGGGGGTTTGTCCGCATATTTAGTGTGGTGCAGATCACAAACAGCGTGGTTGGTTTCCCATCAGCCTCACTGTGCGCAATCGTGTCCCACGAGCGTCCACGCGCCACCGGGATCGTTGATGATCGAACGTCGCGAGACGGACGACATCGGCGGCGGTCGGTGCGTCGGCGCGACCGGCAGACGGTCGGGGCGCTCGTGGCACGGTTGACGGTCCACCTGTGGCCGCGCCGCGCCGCGTCCATGCCCCCGACGAAGGGACCACTTCGTGAGTCGGCTGTGGAGCCGGTTGGGCGCCCGTACGGCTGCTGTAGCGCTGCTCTCCGTGGGCGTTGCCGGTGGCTTCTACCTGGGCGAAGACCGGGAAACCCAGCAACAGGGGCTGACCGAGCAGGTCAGCCGCGAGGTCGACCAGGCCGACCTCGCGTACCAGCGCGAGCGGCAGGCCGCCCACCAGGTGCAGTTCTCCAAGCAGCGGGCCGCCGAGTACCAGGCCAAGCTGCGGGCGGCGCAGGCCGCGAAGGAAGCCGCCGAACGAGCCCGCAAGGCCGAGGCCGCCGCGGCGTCCCGCAAGCGCGAGCGCGAAGCCGCCAACGCGCCCGCCAAGCCGTACGACGGGCCCATCCCGGCGTCCTGCGAGGAGTACAGCGGCAACCGCAAGACCGGCTGCGCCCTGATGATCGACGCGGGCTTCGGCATCGCCGAGTTCCCCTGCCTGGAGAAGCTCTGGACCAAGGAGAGCGGCTGGAACCACAAGGCCCGCAACTCCTCGTCCGGCGCGTACGGCATCCCCCAGGCGTACCCGGGCAACAAGATGAGCGCCATCGCGTCGGACTGGCAGACCAACCCCGCCACCCAGATCAAGTGGGGGCTGGGCTACGTCAAGGGCAAGTACAAGACGCCCTGTGGTGCCTGGACCTACTTCCAGAACAACAACCACTACTGACGGCTTCCGAAGGCGGGGCGGGTGGCTCTCCACTCGCCCCGCCTTCGCGCGTACTCCGGACGGGATGCGAGTGGCGGTCGGCCGCTTTTGCTGATAGCAGTTGTCAGGTGACCCTGCACCCGTCAAGCGGCGACCCCTTCCGGTTCGGCACCGAGGCGTTCTACGCCGCGCTCGGCCGGGCGTTCGTCGCCATGTGCGCGGTGGTCCCGTTCCTCTTCCTCATCGAGGCCGTCGACCAGGGGCTCGCTTTCGGCCTGGACGCCAACGCCGGCATCATCCCGCAGCGCATCGAAGGGTTGGACGGGGTCTTCTTCTCCCCGTTCCTGCACCACGGCTTCGACCACCTCTACAGCAACAGCATTCCGCTGATCCTGCTGGGCACGTTCGTCCTGGCGGCCGGCGCCCGCCGCTTCCTCTGGTCGACCCTGGTCATCATCCTGGTCAGCGGGCTCGGCGTCTGGTTCACCGGCTCGCCCAACTCGGTGGTGGTCGGCGCCAGCGGCGTCATCTTCGGCTACCTGGGCATCCTGCTCACCCGGGGCATCGTCGAACGCAGCTGGTGGAACTTCGCGGTCTTCCTGTTGGTCGGCCTGCTCTACGGCTGGCAACTGGTCGGCATCCTCCCCACCGACGAGCGGATCTCCTGGCAGGGCCACCTGTTCGGCCTGCTCGGCGGGGTGGTGGCGGCGATCCTGTTCCGTCGCCGACGCCCGACGGTGGACGGGCCGGACCATTTCGGGTCCACACTCAGCCTGCCCTGACCAATTCTCCGGCGCGCCCCTGAGACGTGCTTGCCGGACCGCCGCCACCCGCCTACGGTCGAGATCAGCAAGCGTTGATCCGTAAGCGGAAAGCGACGGTACGCCATGCGTGAGGTCGATATCGCCGTGATCGGGGCCGGTCCGGCCGGTCTCTTCGCCGCGTACTACGCCGGGTTCCGGGGTCTGTCGGTGGCGGTGATCGACGCGCTGCCTGAGCCCGGCGGTCAGGTCACCGCCATGTACCCGGAAAAGTTGATCCTCGACGTGGCCGGCTTCCCCGCCGTCAAGGGGCGGGACCTGGTGGCGAACCTGGTCGCACAGGCCGCCCCTTTCGCACCCGAGTACCTGCTCAACACCCGTGCCGAGAAACTCTCGTACGCCGACGACCGCCCGGTGCTCGGCCTGGCCGGGGGCGAGCAGCTCGGGTGTGGGGCGGTGGTGGTCACCGGTGGGCTCGGCAGCTTCAGCCCTCGGCCGCTGCCGTGCGCCGACGGCGCTCCCGGCACCGGGATCGTCTACTTCGTCACCGAGCCGGCCGCGCTTGCCGACCGGGACGTGCTGATCGTCGGTGGTGGCGACTCCGCGTTCGACTGGGCGTTGGCGCTGCAACCACTTGCCCGTTCGGTGACCCTGGTGCACCGCCGGGAAAAGTTCCGGGCGCACGCCTCGACGGTGGCCCGGGTGCTGTCCCTGCCGGTGCGGGTGATGGTCAACGCCGAGGTCAGCCGGCTGATCGGGGAGGGCGCGGTGACCGCCGCCGAGGTGACCGTACGCGGTGGTGCCACCGAGACGCTGCCGGTGGACACCGTGGTCGCCGCGCTGGGCTTCACCGCCGACCTGGGCCCGCTCGCCGAGTGGGGGCTGCGCCTGGACCGCCGGCACATCCTGGTGGACAGCGCGATGGCGACAAACCTGCCCCGGGTCTTCGCGGCGGGTGACATCACCGAATACCCGGGCAAGGTGCGGTTGATCGCCACCGGCTTCGGCGAGGCCGCGACGGCTGTCAACAACGCGGCAGTGGCCATCGACCCGAGCGCCCACCTCTTCCCGGGGCACTCCTCCGACGCCGGCTGACCGTCGGTATCGGACTCCGACCGACCCGTGTCCGGATCGAGACACGTTCGGCGCAGTGCCGCCAGCGTGGGGGTCTGATCTGCGCGGAGGTCGGTCAGCGGGCGGGTCGGTCGGCGGCCGGGCCGGTCAGTGGGCGGGCCGGTGGCGCCAACGCGGCGATCAGCACCGCCACCATGGTCAGCGCGGCGCCGAGCAGGGTGTTCGGGCCTGGGTGGGAGGCCGCCGTGGGCAGCACCAGGTCCAGCAGGACCGCCCCCACGATCTGGCCGGCGATGGTGGCCAGGCCGAGCAGGAGCACCCCGGTGAACCGCACGATCGCGGCGGCGATCGCGATGAACACGATGCCGATCGGGCCGCCCAGGTAGAGCCACGGCTCGCTCGGCAGGTGGCCGGTCGGCCAACCGCGTACCGCGATGTCGATGGCGAACGCGACGAGCAGGGTGGCGGTGCCGACGGCGAAGTTGACGAGCGTCGCGGTCAACGCGCTGTCGGCCGCCGCCCGGACCCGCCCGTTGACCGCCTGCTGCCAGGCGGTGCCCACCCCGGCGACAAGCGGCAGCAGGGCCAGCGCCAGCGTGCCCGGAGCACCGAGCCGGTCGCCGACCGCCAGGCCGACCGCGAGCACGGTGAGGACCGCGCCGGCCAGTCGTTGCCGGGTCACCGGCTGCCGGCCGGTCGGACCGATGCCGGCCCGGTCCACGGCGAGGCTGCTGCCGGACTGGCCGGCGACCACGGCCACGGTGAAGACCGCGACGCCCAACGTACCGATGGTGAGGCCCTGGGAGGCCACCAGGAACGCCCCGCACATGCCACCGAGGCACTGCCACGGCCGCAGCGTGCCCGTCGCGAGCGCGCGCCGCACCCCGACCAGACCCCGCCGCCCGGCGGCGGTGGCGGGCACCAGCACCAGGAGCACCACCAGGCCGATGCCGAACGAGACGACCGCGGCGGCGAAGCCGTCGGCGAGGCGTACCCCCAACTCGCCGTTGATGCGGGACTGCACCGCCACCGCGACCCCGGAGACGGACGCCAGCGCGACGCCGGTGATCCGGCGGGCGGCCGACAGGACCTGCGGTGTCTCCGTGTTGGTGGCTGTCACTCCTGCTCAGCCAGCGGACGACCGTCGAAGTCGACGGCGGAGTAGAGCGCCAGCTTCTCCAGCCGGTGATACGAGTCGATCACCCGGATGGTGCCGCTCTTCGACCGCATCACGATCGACTGGGTGTACGCGCCGCCGGCCCGGTACCGCACCCCGCGCAGCAGATCTCCGGAGGTGACGCCGGTCGCCACGAAGAAGCAGTTGTCACCGGTGACCAGATCATCGGTGCCCAGCACCCGGTCCAGGTCGTGCCCGGCGGCGAGCGCCTTCTCCCGTTCCTGCTCGTCGCGCGGCCAGAGCTTGGCCTGCATCGCGCCGCCCATGCACTTCAGGGCGCACGCGGAGATGATGCCCTCCGGGGTGCCGCCGATGCCCATCAGCACGTCGACCTCCGACTCGCCCCGCGCCGCCGCGATGGAGCCCGCGATGTCGCCGTCGGAGATGAACCGGATGCCCGCCCCGGTCCGGCGGATCTGTGCGACCAGGTCGTCGTGGCGGCTGCGGTCCAGCACACAGACCGTCACCTCGGAGACGTCGGTGCCCTTGACCTTCGCGATCCGGCGCAGGTTCTCGGCCACCCCGGCGTTGATGTCCACCACATCGGCGTACGCCGGCCCGACGGCGAGCTTCTCCATGTAGAAGACGGCGCTGGGGTCGAACATCGCACCCCGCTCGGAGACGGCGAGCACCGCGACGGCGTTCGGCATGCCCTTGCTCATCAGGGTGGTGCCGTCGACCGGGTCGACGGCGACGTCCACCTCCGGGCCGGTGCCGTCGCCGACGTGTTCGCCGTTGAAGAGCATCGGGGCGTTGTCCTTCTCGCCCTCGCCGATCACCACCACGCCACGCATCTGGATCGAGTTGATCAGCTTGCGCATGGCGTCGACGGCCGCGCCGTCGCCGCCCTCCTTGTCGCCCCGGCCCACCCACCGGCCGGCCGCCATGGCGGCGGCCTCGGTGACCCGGACCAGGTCGAGGGCGAGGTTTCGGTCGAGATCCTGTGGGATCCGCGTCCTGGTGTTGGTCATGACGGCTGCTCCTCCTCGCGACGGTGCGGGGACGACCGGCGGCGGGGCGGTCCCCACTGCCGGCTCTGTCGCTGATCCTCACACGATGGCCGACCGGGCGTTGGCGCGGGGCGGTGATGGCCTGGATACCGCCGGTCGGGCGGCTGCGAAGATAACGGGGTGGAACCCGCACAGCCAGCCGACCGCGCACCCGCCGACCGCACGCCACCCGACGGTCAGCCGCCGGTCGACGTCCCAGTCGTGTCCGGCGGTGAACCCGCCGGCGATGACCCGACGCCACCGCCGCGGGTGCAGTCCGCCAGATCCGAGCGGTCGCCGAAGGACATGGCGATCTCGCTGCTGGTGCTGCTCGTCCCGATCGCGCTGCTGCTGGCGTTCTACCGCGGCTTTCTCGGTGGTGACCAGGCCACGACCGTCGATCCGGCCCCGGCCATCGAGCAGGCCCGCTCGGCGAACGCGTTTCCGGTGAGCCAGCCGGAGGGGCTCGGCTCCGACTGGTCGACGGTGAGCGCCCGCTACCAGACCGTCGACGGCGGTGCGAACCTGCGTATCGGCTATCTCACACCGGAGGGGCGAGGCGTCCAACTCCTGCAGAGCAGTGTGCCGGCCGAGCGGCTGCTCCCCGCCGAGTTGACCGACCAGGGTCAGCCCCAGGGCCCCACCGAGCTGGCCGGGCGGACCTGGCAGCTCTACGCGGCCCGGGGTAACCAGCAGGCGCTGGTCCTGCTGGAACCGACCCGCACGGTGATCGTCGTCGGCGATGCCCGGGACAACGAACTACGCGAGTTGGCCGGCTCGCTGCACTGAGCGGGCTGGACCGATCGACGGATCCGGTGGCGGTGAAGGGTTGCTTCCGCGATGGTCGCGGAGGCAATCGGACACAAGGGTGATTGTCCGACGCGCCAACAGGGAACAGAGAGGGAGTGACCCCGGGCGCGCTGCTCGGCCCGGGTCGCGCGGCGCGGCCGACGGTGCTGTCGCGTCGCCCGGTTTCCGGCGCCGTCCAGGCCGTCGGGTGACCCTCTTGGGAGACACTATGACTGTTCGACGACTCGGCGCCGGCCTGGTAGCCGCCGCTCTGTTCACGCCCGCCCTGGCTGCCTGCGGCGACGGGACGACCGGCACCGCCGGATCGACCGCGTCCCCGACGGTGACCGCGTCCGGCACGGCCAGCCCCTCCGGTGCCCCGGCGGCGGGCGACGCCAAGCAGGCCCTGCTGGACTCCACCAAGGAGATCAGCAGCGGCAACTTCCGGTTCACCCTCGCGGGCGCCGGCTCGACCGTCGAGGGCCAGGTGCACCAACCGAGCCAGAGCGCGGAGATGAAGGTCGCCATCGGCGGTCCCTCGTCCGACCTGGCGATGAAGCTCGACGTGATCCACTTCAAGCCGGACAGCTGGGTGAAGCTGGAGCTGACCGGCCCCACCGCCGACAGCCTGCCCGCCATCAAGCAGCTCAACCTCGGCAAGTACCAGCACCTCGACCAGGCCCGGATCAAGGGCAACCGCAACCTCGGCTTCGACTTCGACAAGGTCGACCCGGCCGGCAGCGCGGTGCTGACCCAGGGCATCACCGAGGTCCGCAGCACCGGCACCGGCGCGTACGCGGGCACCATCGACGTCACCAAGGCCGCCGAGGCGGGCTCGCTGAACGCCGCCACGATCGCCGCGCTGGGCACCCAGGCGAAGACGGTTCCCTTCACCGCGAAGGTGGACCCGCAGGGCCGGCTCAGTGAGCTGGTGCTGCAGTTGCCGGCCGCCGGGCAGACTGCCGCCCAGGAGATCAAGATGACGTACTCCGACTACGGTGCCGCCACCGCTGCGCAGAAGCCGCCGGCGGGCCAGGTCGTCGAGGCCCCGGCCGAGCTGTACAGCCTGTTCAACTGACGTGTCCGGGTGGGGCGGCTCCGGCCGCCCCACCGGCGGTCGGTCAGGAAGCGGGCTCCTGCCGGGCGGCGTCGATCCGCGCCCGCGCCCCATCCAGCCAGCGTTGGCAGATCACCGCCAGCGCCTCGCCGCGCTCCCAGAGCGCCAGCGACTCCTCCAGCGACGTGCCGCCGGCCTCCAGCCGCTCAACCACCGAGGCCAGCTCGGCGCGGGCCTGCTCGTAACTGAGCCGTTCGTCCGGCCCGGCCTTCGTGTCGTCAGTCATCGCACCCATCTCAGCACACCGCTCGCCAGGTCACCGCGCCGCCACTCAGCCGTCGACGGTAGCGGCCAGTTCGCCGTCGGCGAGGCGTACCCGCAGCGGGTCGCCCTTGCCCACCTCGGCCGCTGCCCGCACCACGTGCCCGTCGGCGCGCTGCACGATCGCGTACCCCCGGTCGAGGGTGGCGGCGGGGGAGAGCGCGCGCAGCCGGGCGAGGGTGTGGCGCAGGTCGTCCTCGGCGGCGGTGAGGCGGTGCTCCAGGCAGCGGCCGGCCCGCTGGCGCAACGCGGTCAGCTCGGTCGCCCGATGCTCCACCATCACCTGCGGTCGGGCCAGCACCGGCCGGGAACGCAGCCCGTCGAGCCGGTGCGTCTCCCGATCGACCAGGTTGCGCACCGCCCGTTCCAGGCGGTGCCGGGCCTGACCGATGAGGCGTACCTCCTCGGTGAGGTCGGGGACGACCCGCTTGGCCGCGTCGGTCGGGGTGGAGGCACGGACGTCGGCGACGTAGTCGATCAGGGGCGCGTCCGTCTCGTGACCGATCGCGCTGACCACCGGCGTACGGCAGCCGAACACCGCGCGGCAGAGCGCCTCGTCGGAGAAGGGCAGCAGGTCCTCGATGCCGCCGCCGCCGCGGGCAATGATGATCACGTCGATGGTCGGATCGGCGTCCAGCACCCTGAGCGCGTCGACGATCTGCGGCACCGCGGACGGCCCCTGCACGGCCACGTTCACCGTGCGGAACTCCACCGCCGGCCAGCGTCGCCGGGCATTCGTCAGCACGTCCCGCTCCGCCGCCGACGCGCGCCCGGTGATGAGCCCGATCCGGCCGGGCAGGAACGGCAGTCGGCGCTTGCGGGCGCGGTCGAAGAGCCCTTCGGCGGCGAGCAGCTTCTTGAGCTTCTCCAGTCGGGCCAGCAGCTCACCGAGCCCCACCTGGCGGATCTCGTCGGCGCGCAGGCTCAACGTGCCCCGGGCGGCGTAGAACTCCGGCTTGGCGTGCAGCACCACCCGGGCACCCTCGCGCAGCTCCGGCGCACCGGCGTCCAGCACGTCCCGGTTGGTGGTGACGGTCAGGCTCAGGTCGGCCGACGGGTCACGCAGGGTGAGGAAGACAGTGCTGGCCCCGGGGCGGCGGCTGATCTGCGCCACCTGCCCGTCCACCCACACCCAGCCGAGCTTGGCGATCCATGCCCCCACCTTCTGGCTGACCACCCGCACCGGCCAGGGCTCCTCCGCGCTGCTCCGCGCCCCCTCGGTCACCCGCCCACCCTACGGACCCTCGCGGTGATCAAGAAGTTTGCGTCGGCATCGGGCGCGTTCCTCTTGATCACCGGGTCGGTCCGGGGGCACGTACGATGGACGGGTGACTGAGGCTGAGGCGACTCCCCGGACCGGCAAGCGCGTGCTCCTGGCGAAGCCCCGCGGCTACTGCGCTGGCGTCGACCGCGCGGTGCAGACCGTCGAGGAGGCGCTGAAGCTCTACGGCGCCCCGATCTACGTGCGCAAGCAGATCGTGCACAACAAGCACGTCGTGCAGACCCTGGAGGCCCAGGGCGCGATCTTCGTGGAGGAGAACGAGGAGGTGCCGGAGGGGTCCACCGTCATCTTCTCCGCGCACGGCGTGGCTCCCGAGGTCTACGAGCAGGCCAGGGCGCGCTCGCTGAAGGCGATCGACGCGACCTGCCCGCTGGTCACCAAGGTGCACCACGAGGCGAAGCGGTTCGCCGCCGAGGACTACGACATCCTGCTCATCGGCCACGAGGGGCACGAAGAGGTCATCGGCACCGCGGGTGAGGCTCCCGCGCACATCCAACTGGTCGACGGCCCGGACGGCGCCGACAAGATCACCGTCCGGGATCCGGAAAAGGTCGTCTGGCTGTCCCAGACCACGCTCTCGGTCGACGAGACGCTGGAGACGGTGGCCCGGCTCAAGCAGCGACTGCCCCTGTTGCAGTCCCCGCCCAGCGACGACATCTGCTACGCCACCTCCAACCGGCAGCACGTGGTCAAGGAGATCGCCCCCGACTGCGACGTGGTGATCGTGGTCGGCTCGACGAACTCCTCCAACTCGGTCCGCCTGGTCGAGGTCGCCCTGGACGCGGGCGCGCGCGCCGGCCACCTGGTCGACTTCGCCCACGAGATCGACGACGCCTGGCTGGAGGGGGCCAACACCGTCGGCCTGACCTCCGGCGCGAGCGTCCCGGACGACCTGGTCCAGGAGGTGCTGGCGTACCTCGCCGCCCGGGGCTTCGCCGACGTCGAGGAGATCACCACCGCGAACGAGCGGCTCACCTTCTCCCTCCCGCAGGAGCTGAAGCGGGACATGAAGGCCGCGGCGGCGCGCGGCTGAGCACGGGAACGAACTCGACCCGGCGTACGTCAGATCCGGCATGAGGACCATTCGGCTCGCCGTCTGCGCGCTTACCGTCTGCGTGGCGCTGAGCGCCTGCGGCAGTCAGGACGCCGGACGCGGCAACCCCCCGCCGACGCCGACCGGGACGCAGCCGGTGACCAGCCAGCCCACGCCCGACCCGACCGGCACCCCGTCGATCGTCGACCCCGCACCGCCCACCCGGCCGTCGAGCCCGAAGCCGGGCGGCCCGAGCACGCCCCCGGGCGTCCGAGCCACCACCCTGACCGGCACCGTGCAGAGCGGTGTGGAACCCAACTGCGTACTGCTCGACGGTTACCTGCTGCTCGGAGGGCCACGGGACGTGCTGACCCCGGGTGCGCGGGTGGAGGTCACCGGCCGCGCCGAGCCCGGCATGATGACCACCTGCCAGCAGGGCACCCCGTTCGTCGTGTCGAACGCCAACCGGTCCTGACCGGCCGCGCTAGCGGGCCGTGACCTCGTCGTCGGCCGGATCGGCCAGCTCGGGCGCCTGCGGCTGTCGGGGCGTCAACTCGACCTGCGCGGGCGTGGCCAACTCCTCGTCCGACACGCCCAGCTCGGCGAGCTTGCGCGCGCTGACCAGCACCCGGGCCTCCAACGAGCCGACCGCCCGGTTGTAGGCGGTCACCGCCCCGGCAAGTGACGACCCGAGCTTGCCCACGTGGTCGCCCAGGGTGGAGAGCCGACCGTACAGCTCGCGGGCGAGGGTGTGCACGGCCAGCGCGTTACGGGCCAGCGCCTCCTGCCGCCACGAGTAGGCGACAGTGCGGAGCAGGGCGACAAGCGTCGCCGGCGTGGCCAGCACCACGTTGCGGGTGAAGGCGTGCTCCAGCAGCGTCGGGTCCCGCTGGAGCGCGACGTCGAGGAACGGGTCGGCGGGGACGAACAGCACCACGAACTCGGGTGAGTTGTCGAACGCCGACCAGTACGACTTGGCGGCGAGGGCGTCGACGTGCCCCCGCAGGTGGCGGGCGTGCGCGTCGAGGTGGGTGTCCCGGCCACGCTCGTCGCGGGACTCCATGGCCGTCAGGTACGCGTCGAACGGCGCCTTGGCGTCCACCACCACCGATCGGCCGCCGTGCAGCCGGACCACCAGATCCGGGCGGACGACCTGCCCGTCGTTGTCGGCGGTGACCTGCTCGGAGAAGTCGCAGTGCTCCAACATCCCGGCCGCCTCGACGATCCGGCGCAACTGGTGCTCGCCCCAGCGGCCCCGCACCTGCGGTGCGCGCAGCGCCGCCACCAGTTGCTTGGTCTCGGTGCGCAACTCACCGGAGACCGCGTTCATGGAGCGGACCTGCTCACGCAGCTCGGCGTACGCGTCGACCCGGTCGTGCTCCAGCTCGGCCACCCGCTGCTCGTAGCGGCGCAGGGTGTCGTGCAGCGGCGCGACAGCTCGGGCCACCGCCTCCTGCGACTGCGCGGTCGCCTCGTAACTCAACGCCCGCATCGACTGCTCCAGCCGGCCCTCGCCCTCCCGGGTGGCGGCCAGGGTGGCATCGAGGCGGGCGATGTCGGCCGCCGATCGGGACCGGGCCGCGAGCCAGCCCACCGCCCCGCCGGCGCCGAGGCAGACGATCACCACAAGCAGCGTCGAGACGTCCATCACCGGAGCTTGCCAGACCGGTACGACGTGCGAGGCGGGGGTACGTTCGTTGACATGGAACTTGTGCTCTGCCTCGCCGTGGTGGTGGTCGGCGCGTTGGGCGCCGCGGCGCTCGTCCGCGCCCAAGCTGGAGCCCGCCAACGCACCGCGCTCGGCGACGCCCGCGCGGAGGCGCAGCGGTGGTACGAGCGCCTCGGCGGCCAGTTGCTGAACCTGCACGGCGACGAACCAGCGGTACGTCAGGCGCTTGCCGATGCCGGCGAGCGGTACAACGCGGCCGGCTCCCAGTTGGAGCAGGCGCGCACCCCGCACCAGTTCGGGCTGGCCCGGGAGACCGCGCTTGAGGGGCTGGCGTACATCCGGGCGGCGCGTACCGCGCTGGGCATCGACCCGGGCCCGGAGGTGCCGACGCTTGCCGCCGCACGCGGCGTCGGGCAGCTCACCAAGGAGCGCGAGGTCGACGTGCAGGGGCAGACCTTCCGGGCCGGCCCGCAGCCCGGTCGGGAAACGCCGTACTACTACCCCGGTGGGCGTTATCAGGGTCGGCCGGTGCCGGCCGGTTGGTATTCGACGCCGTGGTGGAAGACGGCGCTGGGCGCCGGCGCCGGTGTGCTCGGCGGCATCCTGATCGCCGACGCGCTGTTCTCGCCGGCCTTCGCCGACCCCGGGTACGGCTATGACGCCGGCTACCAGGAGGGCTTCGGTGACGGTGTCGATCAGGGCGGTGACGGCGGCGACCAGGACTTCGGCGGTGACCAGGGTGGCGACTTCGGCGGTGACCAGGGTGGTGACTTCGGCGGCGGGGACTACGCCGGTGGTGACTTTGGCGGCGGCGATTTCGGCGGCGGCGGCTTCGGTGGCGGGGACTTCGGCGGTGGCGATTTCGGCGGTGGCGACTTCTGACCGTCGTTGCGTGATCTGACAGAACAGGCCCCGGTCGCAGCGACCGGGGCCTGTTCCGCGTTCTGGCTGATCAGCCGGTGTTGCGCATTCCGGCGGCGATGCCGTTCACCGTGGTGAGCAGGGCCCGCTCCAGGGCGGTGCCGTCGCTCGGCGCGCGTCGGCCGCCCGGCGCGGTGGCCACCGCCCGGCCGGCGGCACCGGACTCCCGGTACTGCCGCAGCAGCGCCACCTGGAGATGGTGCAGCGGCTCCAGGTAGGTGTCGCGTACGGCGAGGGTGCGCTGGAGCACCGGCGAGTTTTCCAGCAGGGCGGGCGAGGCGGTCACCGCCAGCACCTCCCGCTTGGTCAGCTCGTACTCCTGCTCGATCTGTTCGAAGATCGGGTGCAGCTTCTTCGGGACCAGGGTCTCGACGTACCGGCGGGCGATGCTCAGGTCGGTCTTGGTCACCATCATCTCGACGTTCGACAGGAACGTGCGGAAGAAGTGCCAGTTGCGGTGCATCTCGGCGAGCACGTCCGCCAGGCCGGCCTCGCGGGCGGCGGCCAGCCCGGAGCCCACGCCGAACCAACCCGGCACGATCTGCCGGGTCTGCGTCCACCCGAACACCCACGGGATGGCCCGCAGACCGGACAGGCCCGCGCCGGTGTTCGGGCGCTTCGCCGGCCGGGAGCCGATGTTGAGCGCGCCGAGCAGCTCGGTGGGGGTGGACGCCCAGAAGTACGCCGGCAGGTCCGGGTCCTCGACGAGCGAGCGGTAGGACCGGTACGCCGACTCGGAGACCACGTCCATGGTGGCGTCCCAGCGTTCCAACATCTCGGCCGGCTGCCGTGGCGCGGTGTGCAGCAGGGTCGCCTGGAGCACCGCGGCGAGGGTGAGTTCCAGGTTCTCCCGGGCCAGGGACGGCAGGGTGTACTTGTCGGAGATCACCTCGCCCTGCTCGGTCACCTTGATCGCGCCGTCCAGGGTGCCGTACGGCTGCGCCAGGATCGCCTCGTGCGTCGGCCCGCCGCCGCGCCCGACCGTGCCGCCCCGGCCGTGGAACAGCCGCAGGTGTACGCCGTGCCGGGCGGCCACGTCGCGCAGCGCGCGCTGCGCCCGGTGGATCGACCACTGGCTGGTGGTGATCCCGGCCTCCTTGTTGGAGTCGGAGTAGCCGAGCATGACCTCCTGCACGTCGCCCCGGGCGCTCACCAGCGCCCGGTACGCGGGCAGCGACAGCAGGTCGTCGAGGAGTTCGCCACCGGCGTTCAGCTCGGCCGGGGTCTCCAGCAGCGGCACGAACCCGATCCGGGCCCGCCCGCTGTGCACGTCCACGAGGCCGGCCTCGCGGGCCAGCACCACAGCGGCCAGCACGTCGTCGACGCCCATGGTCATCGAGATGATGTACGACTCGATCACCTCGGTGCCGAACCGGTCCTGGGCCTCCCGGATCGTGCTGAACACGTCGAACGTCTTGCGGGTGGGCTCGGTGAGCGGGGTGTCGAGGGTGGACAGCGGCCGGCGGCCGGTCAGCTCGTCGGCCAGCAGCTTGGTGCGTTCCAGCCGGGTCAGCGCCGGATAGTCGGAGACCTCGCCGACGGCCTCGTAGAGCTGGGCGAGCACCGCGTGGTGCGCCTCGGCGTGCTCCCGGACGTCCATGGTCGCCAGGTGCAGGCCGAACGCGGAGACCGTACGGATGGTGGAGGCCAACCGGCCGACGGCGGTGAGCTGCCCGGAGTTGCGGGCCAGCGAGGCGCGCAGCAGATCCAGGTCGGCGATCAGCTCGGCGGAGCCCTGGTAGTCCCGGCCGGGCACGTGCGCGGTGCCCTGGCGCAACCGCTGCCGGGTGTTGGCGAGCTTCGCCTTCACGCAGCGCGCCTTGAGCCGGTACGGCTCCTCGGCGTTGACCCGGCGGAACCGCGTCGCCACCTCGGGCAGCGCGTCCAGGTCGGCGGCGAGGCTGGCGGAGAGGTCAAGCGACACCCCGCGCAGCCGGCGGGAGACCGAGACCTCGTTGATCAGGTGATCCATCGCCTTCTCGGTGGCCGCGATGCCGTGCTCGTGCTGGATGGTCAGCACCTCGCGGGTGACCGCCGGGGTGACGAACGGGTTGCCGTCGCGGTCGCCGCCGATCCAGGTGCCGAAGCTCAGCGGCCGGGCCGTCGGCGAGGTCTCCACGCCGAGGGTGCGCAGCGTGTCGGCCAGGTCGTCGAGCACCTGCGGGGCGGCCTCGGCGTAGAGGTCACGCAGGTAGTAGATGGCGTTGCGGGCCTCGTCGGTCGGGTCCGGCCGGTCGAGGCGCAGCTCGTCGGTCTGCCACATCAGGTCGAGCAGCTCGGCCAACCGACGGTTGGCCGGGCCCTCGTCGCTGGCGCCGTAGAGGATCGCGTTGGCGGTCTCGGTGTCCAACTCGTCGGCGATCGCCCGCAGCTTGGACAGGATCGAGCGGCGGGCCGCCTCGGTCGGGTGGGCGGTGAAGACCGGGCGCACCGCCAGCCGGCGGGCCGCGTTGGCGATCTCCTCGGCGGGCACCCCGCGCTCGGCGATCATCTTGGCGGCCTGGTCCAGCCAGCCGCCCTGCACCGCGCGACGGCGGCGCAGATCCCGGGCGCGGTGCACCTGCTCGGTGATGTTGGCGAGGTGGAAGTAGGTGGAGAAGGCGCGGGCCAGCTTGGTGCCGGTGGTCACGTCGAGCCCACCGAGGCGTTGGGCGGCTGCCGGGGCGTCGGTGCGGACCTGGGCGCGGATCTCCTCGACGAGGTCGAGCAGCGGCCGACCCTCCTGGCGGGCCAGCGTCTGCCCGAGCAGGGTGCCGAGCCGGCGGATGTCGGCACGCAGCGCGGCGTCGGGGCCGTCGTGGTCGTGCTGGTCGGTCACGGTGCGCTCCCTCACGTGGTTACGAAGGACAGCGCTGTCCGACTTACTGGATGGTATCCGCGCGCACCGGGTGTCTGGAGGGCCCCCTGGTGATCCACTGTCTCCGAGGTGGTGTTTTCGGGCGTGATCTCAGCCACCGTCGCGGGCTGCTCCGGGGCCACCGGAGGCCGACCCGGGACCGGGGCGGACTGACCCGGGACCGGCGGTGGCGGCCCGGCGGCCCCGAACCAGGCTGGCGCTGACCAGGCCGAACGCGCCGAGCACCGCCCAGAGGGTGAGGGCGATCGCCGGCCAGCCTGCCGATCGCCAGTCGAAGTAGACGGCGGCCTTGGTCAGGTCGTTGGCGAGCCCGGGGATGTTCCACCGGTGCATGCCGCGCAGCAGGCCGGGCAGGAACTCGGGCGCGTAGATGCCGCCGGACCCGGGGTTGCCGAGCACCACCAGGAGCAGGATGACAAGCGCGGTGCCGGCGACACCGAGCCAGCCCTGGATGGCGCTGGCGAACATCGCGGCGGCGAAGACGGCGAGCGCGCCGATGGCGGCGATCGTCGGTACGTCGTGGTGCCAGATGTCCAGCACCGGTCCGACCACCACCGCGCCGGCGATGCCGAGCAGCACGCTGTAGACGGCCAGGGCGGCGATGCGCAGACCGGCCCGCCGTGCCGTACGCGGGGTGGTGCCGACGGACAGCCCGAGCACTGTCGAGGCGAGGTAGCCGCCGAGCACGTACCCGACGTTCAGGTAGAAGGGCACCACCCCGCGCGGGTCGGCGGAGGTGACAGGCACCTTGTCGACGATCTGGAGCGGGGTGCCGCTGCGGGTGGCGGCGGTGGTGAGCACCTCCCGGATCGCGCTCGTGGCGGACGGGCCGGAGGCGCTGGACACGGTGAGGAGCAGGCCGTTGTCGGCTCCGGTGCTGAGCACCGCGTACACCGCCCGGCTGAGCAGGCCGTCCTCGGCGGCGCCCGCGTCGTCGTACCCGATCGGTTTGATGATCGTGGTCTGGCCTCGGATGGCGTCGAGCGTCGCCCGGGCGCGCTCGTCGCCGACGGCGACGCCGACCGGCAGGTCCCGCGGGGTGGGCTGGTGCAGCGCGCCGACGTAGGCGGCGATGAACGCGGTGGCCAGCGCGAGGGTGCCGAGGAGCAGCCCGATGCTGCGCGGTGCCCAGTCCCGGGCTCGCCCCTGCGGGTTTTCGTCCATGTTGTCAGCGTATGGTCCGGTTCGCCGTCCGCCGGGCGGAAACCCCTTGGCTGGTCGGATAGCTTCTGATCATGGTGACGCTGCGCTACCCGCCCAAACCGCGGCGGGGCGACCGGGTCGCGGTCGTCTCGCCGTCCGCCGGCCTGCCGGCGATCTTCCCCCACGTGTACGAGTTGGGGCTGCGTCGGCTGCGTGAGGAGTTCGAACTGGAGCCGGTGGAGTATCCGACCACCCGGGTCATGGGGGCGGACCCGCGTGACCGGGCCCGGGACCTGACCGCCGCCTTCGCCGACCCGAGCATCACCGCCGTGCTCGCCACGGTCGGCGGCAACGATCTGATCACGGTCACCCCGCACCTCGACGACGACGTGGTGCGGGCCAATCCGAAGCCCTACTTCGGCTACTCCGACAACACCAACGTGCTCAACCACCTCTATCGGCTGGGCATCGTCGCCTACCACGGCGGATCGGTCCTGGTGCACCTCGGCCGGCCGGGCGCCGCACACCCGCTGACCTTCGACTCGCTGCGCGCCGCCCTGTTCAGCTCCGACTGGTACCCGCTGACGCCCGCGACCACCTGGGGTGACCGACCGAACCCGTGGACCGAGCCCGAAACGCTGGCGTACGAGCCGGAGATGCTGCCCGGCGAGGGCTGGCGCTGGCGGGGACCGGAACGTGTGGTGCGGGGACGTACCTGGGGTGGCAACCTGGAGATCCTGCACTGGCTGATGGCCACCGACCGGGTGCCCGCCGTCGCCGAGCTGGCCGGGTCCGTGCTTGTCGTCGAGACCTCGCAGGAGATGCCCGGCGCGCAGGAGGTGTTCCGGATCGTGCGGAACATGGGGGAGCGAGGGCTGCTCGCCGCCTTCCCGGCGATCGTCGTCGGCCGACCGAAAGCGTGGGATTTCGACAAACCGCTGTCGGTGCCGGAGCGCTCGGCGTGGGGCGAGGCCCAGCGGGAGGCGATCATCCGCGCCCTCACCCCGTACAACCCGGACGCGGTGCTGGTCTTCGATGTCGACCTCGGTCACACCGACCCGCAGTTGATCATCCCGTACGGCGGCGAGATGGTGGTCGACGCCGTCGACCGCCGCATAGCGGTTCGCTACTGACCATCGCCCGACGGGATAACCGGCGCTTTGTGGGGGCCTACGAGAGCGGTGGCGATGTGGGAACATCCTGCCCGTCACGCATCGAACGGGGGAGAACCACATGGAACGTGGCAACCGTCTGCCGTCTGCTGCGCGCCGCCTGGAGCGGCTGCTCTGCGCCTGCCTGCTGCTGGCAATCGGGACGGTCGCGGTGCCGGCGCCGGCTGCCGCCGCACCGCAGACGCGCAAACAACAGTGGTACCTGGACACCCTGCGGATCCCGCAGGCCCATCGGATCACCACCGGGCAGGGGGTCATCGTCGGTCTGGTCGACACCGGCGTCGACGCCACCCATCCCGCCCTGCGCGGGCAGATCCTGCCTGGTCACGGTGTCGGCAATGACGCCCCCGCCGACGGCCGGACCGACCCCGACCGGAAGAAGGCCCACGGCACCGCCATGGCGGGCCTGATCGTGGGCAACGGTAAGGCGCCCGGGGGCTATCTCGGCATCGCACCGGGGGCGAAGATCTATCCGGCCGCACTGGGTAGCGACCTCACCGACGGGGCGATGCAGTTCGCCGTCCGGTGGGCCGTCGACAACGGCGCGAAGGTGGTCAACATCTCGGCCGGCGGCGAAGAGATGAGCTGGGAACACTACAGCGCCGTCAAGTACGCGCTCGACCATGACGTGGTGGTGGTGTCCTCGGCGGGAAACACCCTCGACGGTCGGGTCAAGGTGCAGGCGCCAGCCAGCGTGACGGGTGCCGTCGCGGTCGGCGGCACGAGCCGGCGCGGTGAGTTCTTCACCGGTTCGGTCCAGGGGCCGGAGATGGTGATCGCCGCGCCGCAGCAGGACATCATGCTGGCCAATCCGCTCCGGGAGGACGGCTACGGGATGCTCGCTGACGGTGGCACCAGTTCCGCCGCCGCCATCGTCAGCGGGGTGGTCGCCCTGATCCGTGCCCGCTACCCGGACCTGGACGCCAACGGCGTGATCAACCGCTTGATCCGGACCGCCGACGATCGCGGCGCGCCCGGCCGGGACCCGCAGTACGGCTTCGGACTCATCGATCCGGTGGCGGCCCTGACCGCCGACGTGTCGCCGGTCACCGCCAACCCGCTGGGGGTGCCGAAGGACCCCTGGAAGTCGACGTCCACCGGTTCGAACGTGCGCTACGACAGGCTGGCGATCGTCGTCGGCGTGCTCGTCGCCGTCCTGCTGGGCATCGTGCTCCTGGTGGTCCTCCTAACCCGGTCGCGCCGGCGACGCCCCGTCCCCGGGGCAGCCGGGCCCCCGCCCGGCTGGGCACCGCCGCACCAGCCGGCGGTGGGCGGTCACCCCCCGGCGGGCCAGTCGACGCCGCCCGGTTGGGCGCCGACGCCGCCCGGTTGGGCGCCGACGCCGCCCGGTTGGGCGCCGACGCCGCCCGGACCGCCGGCGCCGGGGCAGGTCCCACCAGCGCCGGAGGGCCACCTGCCGGGGCGGCCGGCGCGGTGAGTCGGCCTCCGGGCGCGTAGCGAGCGCGGGACACGGAGGCCCCGGCGAGAGATAGGCTGGCGGGCGAACACCCCCCGTCCCGGCCGGACGAGGGGCATCTGTCGTGTGCCGAGCGCCCTGGAAGTGATGACACATGCTCACCGGCCTGTTCTCCGCAGCCCTCGCCGACCCGGCCCTCGCCCGGGTCCGTGACCTGGCGCGTTCCGGTGCGGCGCAGGTCGACGGCCTCGATCTGACCGCCCCGTCGGCACTGCGCCCGTTCGCCGTCGCGGCGGTCGCCGCCGACGATCAAGGGGCCGGTCGACCGGTGCTGGCGGTGACCGCCACCACCCGGGAGGCCGACGACCTGGCCGCCGCGTTGGGTGGGTTGCTGCCGGCGGACCAGGTGGTGGTCTTCCCCTCCTGGGAGACGCTGCCGCACGAGCGGCTCTCCCCACGCTCGGACACTGTGGGTCGGCGGCTGGCCGTGCTGCGCCGGTTGGCGCACCCGGAGTCGACCGACGCGCACGGCGGCACCGGGCCGCTGCGGGTGGTCGTGGCTCCGGTCCGTTCGCTGCTCCAACCGCAGCTCAAGGGTCTCGGTGACCTGGAGCCGGTGCAGCTCGCCGCGGGCGAGGAGGCAGACCTGGAGGAGGTCGCCCACCGTCTGGTCGACATGGCGTACGCGCGGGTCGACCTGGTCACCAAGCGCGGCGAGTTCGCCGTACGCGGCGGCATCCTGGACGTCTTCCCGCCGACCGACGAGCACCCGTCCCGGGTCGAGTTCTGGGGCGACGAGGTGGAGGAGATTCGCACCTTCGCCGTCGCCGACCAGCGGACCATCGAGCAGGTTCCGCTGCTCTGGGCGCCGCCCTGCCGTGAGCTGCTGCTCACCCCGGCGGTCCGCGAGCGGGCCGCCGCGCTCGCCGAGCAGCACCCCGAGCTGGCGGAGATCCTGGACAAGCTCGCCGAGGGCATCCCGGTGGAGGGGATGGAGTCGCTGGCGCCGGTGCTTGTCGGCCCCGACTCGCTGGAGTTGCTGCTGGACGCCATGCCGGCCGGCACCCACGTGCTGCTCTGCGACCCGGAGCGGATCCGCACGAGGGCGCACGATCTGGTGCGTACCTCGGAGGAGTTCTTGCAGGCCAGCTGGGCTGCCGCCGCGGTCGGCGGCCAGGCCCCGGTGGACGTCGGCGCCGCCGCCTTCCGGACCCTCGGTGAGGTGCGCGCCACCGCCGGCCAGCTCGGCCAGCCGTGGTGGACGCTGTCCCCGTTCGGCTTGGTGGAGGCCGAGGCCGCCGAGACGCGACAGCCCTGGGAGGACGCGCCCGAGCAGGCCGCCGTCACCCCGGACGACGCCATCGCGGTGACCCTCGCCGCCCAGCCGGCGCCGCTGTACCACGGCGAGACCACGCGGGTGGTCGAGGACCTCAAGCGCTGGGCTGGCGAGGGCTGGTCGATCGCGCTTGTCTTCGAGGGGCACGGCCCCGCCCAGCGGGCGGTGGAGGTGCTGCGCGACGCCGGTCTGGGCGCGCGGTTGACCGAGGAGGTGCCGACCGCGCCCGTCCCCGGCGAGCTGGTGGTCACCTGTGGCGCGCTGAGCAGCGGGTTCGTGGACGAGGCGTCCCGCTTCGTGCTGCTCACCGGCAATGACGTGACAGGTGGTCGGGGCAGCTCGACGCGGGACATGCGCAAGATGCCGAGCCGGCGGCGCAACACCATCGACCCGCTGGAGCTGAAGGCCGGCGACCACGTGGTGCACGAGCAGCACGGCATCGGCCGCTACGTCGAGCTGGTGCAGCGCACCGTCAACGGCGCCAGCCGCGAGTACCTGGTGATCGAGTACGCGGCCAGCAAGCGGGGCCAGCCCGGCGACCGCCTGTTCGTGCCCACCGACCAACTCGACCAGCTCTCCCGCTACGTGGGCGGCGAGCAGCCGACCCTGCACAAGATGGGCGGCTCGGACTGGCAGAAGTCCAAGGCCCGGGCCCGCAAGGCGGTCCGGGAGATCGCCGCGCAGCTCATCCAGCTCTACGCCGCCCGCAAGGCGTCCAAGGGCCACTCGTTCGGCCCGGACACCCCGTGGCAGCGCGAGCTGGAGGACGCCTTCCCCTGGCAGGAGACGCCGGACCAGCTCGCCGCGATCGACGAGGTCAAGCGGGACATGGAGCAGACCGTCCCGATGGACCGGCTGATCTGCGGCGACGTCGGCTACGGCAAGACCGAGATCGCGGTACGGGCGGCCTTCAAGGCGGTGCAGGACGGCAAGCAGGTGGCGGTGCTGGTGCCGACGACGCTGCTGGTGCAGCAGCACTACAACACGTTCGCCGAGCGGATGAGCCAGTTCCCGGTCGAGATCCGGCAGTTGTCGAGGTTCCAGACCCCGAAGGAGACCGAGCGGACGTTGGAGATGGTCGCCGACGGCACCGTCGACATCGTCATCGGCACCCACCGGCTGTTGCAGACGGCCACCCGGTTCAAGCAGCTCGGCCTGGTGATCGTCGACGAGGAGCAGCGCTTCGGTGTCGAGCACAAGGAGCACCTGAAGACGCTGCGCGCCTCGGTCGACGTGCTGAGCATGTCGGCCACCCCGATCCCACGGACCCTGGAGATGGCGATCACCGGCATCCGGGAGATGTCCACCATCGCCACCCCGCCCGAGGAGCGGCACCCGGTGCTCACCTTCGTCGGCGCGCAGGACGACCGGCAGGTGGCGGCGTCCATCCACCGCGAGTTGCTCCGCGACGGGCAGGTGTTCTACCTGCACAACCGGGTCGAGTCGATCGACCGGGCGGCACGGCGACTGCGGGAGCTGGTGCCCGAGGCGCGGGTCGCGGTGGCGCACGGTCAGATGGGCGAGGACGCCCTGGAGAAGGTCATGGTCGGCTTCTGGGAGAAGGAGTTCGACGTCCTGGTCTGCACCACGATCGTGGAGTCGGGCATCGACATCCCGAACGCCAACACGCTGATCGTGGAGCGGGCCGACCTGCTCGGCCTGGCCCAGTTGCACCAGATCCGGGGCCGGGTCGGCCGGGGCCGCGAGCGGGCGTACGCGTACTTCCTCTACCCGCCGGAGAAGCCGCTCACCGAGCACGCCCACGAGCGGCTGGCGACCATCGCCCAGCACACCGAGCTGGGCGCCGGCATGTACGTGGCGATGAAGGACCTGGAGATCCGGGGCGCCGGCAACCTGCTCGGCGGTGAGCAGTCCGGGCACATCGAGGGTGTCGGCTTCGACCTGTACGTGCGGATGGTCGGCGAGGCGGTCTCCGCGTTCAAGGGTGAGCGGCCCGAGGAGGAGACCGACGTCAAGATCGACCTGCCGGTCGACGCGCACCTGCCGCACGACTACGTGAGTGTGGAACGGCTGCGCCTGGAGATGTACCGCAAGCTCGCCGAGGCACGCGACGAGGAGCGGCTGCGCGAGGTGGTCGCCGAGATGACCGACCGGTACGGCGAGCCGCCGGCCCCGGTGCAGAACCTGGTGGAGGTGGCCCGGTTCCGCCTGCTGGCCCGCCGGTACGGCCTCACCGACGTGTCCATGCAGGGCAAGCACGTACGGTTCGGTCCGCTGCCCCTGCCGGATTCGAAGCAGTTGCGGCTCAAGCGCTACCACCCGGACGCCGTCTACAAGCTGGCCACCGACCAGGTGAGCGTGCCTCGTCCGACCACCCGTCGGGTCGGTGGCGAGCCGTTGCGGGATCAGGCGCTGCTCCAGTGGTGCGCGCAGTTGCTCTCCGATGTGCTTGGTGCCCCCGCCCCGCTCGCCGTCGCGGCGGGGTGAGGTGGGGGCCGGGGTGAGGTGGGGGCCGTCACAGCGCGGACGAGGGCATGAGAGAGTGACGGGCATGCGTGCTCGCCGTGTGATCGCCGCCGCCAGCGTCGCGGCCCTGGGTGTCCTTTCCCTCGCTGCCTGCGGCAGGTCCGCGCCGGACGTCGCCGCGTATGTCGGTGACACCACCTATTCGGTGGACCGGGTCGACGAGATCTACGCCGATGTGCAGGCGCAGTACGGCGACGTGGTCCGGCAGCAGGCGTCCCAGGCGGGGGCGACGCCGTCGCCGGAGCAGTTGCGTTCCACTGTCACCCGTCAGGACGTGGTCGATCTGCTCGTCAGCCTGGACCTGGGCAAGCGGGTGGTGGCGGCGAAGAACCTGCAGGTGCCCGACGAGATCACCCCGCAGCAGCTCGAACAGAACCTGCGGGTGCCGGCCACCACCGAGTACGCCAAGCTCTGGGGCGAGTGGGTCGACCTGCTCCAGGTGCTCAACCAGCAGCTCCCGCCGGCCGACCTGAGCGACGAGTCGCTGATGGCCGTCTACGGCGCCCTCACGAAGGCCGGGGCGATCGACGCCGGAATGTCGGTGGCCGACGTCCGCCGGGCGTTCGGCGACGGCGGTTTCGTCCGCACCGCCACCGCCCTGGGCGCCGCACTGGGTGAGGAGGCGGGCCGGGTCGACGTGTCGGTCAACCCGCGCTTCCGGGCGGTCGGGGTGCCGTCGCTGGTGAGTACCGGCCAGTCGGTGGTGTTCTACTCGCTGCCGTACATCAACGAGGACGGCCCGGTCACCGACATCTCCACCCCGGAGCCGGTGCCGTCGACCGGCTCCCCGAGTGCCGAGGGCCCAGCGCCGGACCAGGGCACGGCCAGCTGAGCATGACGGCACGGATCGTCCTCCTGGTCACCTCACCCCGGCTGCCGGCCGGCCTGTTGACCTCCGCGGCCTGGGACGTCGTACGCCAGCACCCGGTGTTGACCGGCGCGGAGAGCGAGTTGGTCACGGCCGCGCGCCAGGCGGGCGCCGAGGTGACAGTGGTGGACGGTCCGGCGACGCAGCTGTTGCTGGATGCGGTGGCGACCCACGGCACGGTGGTGTGGCTTGCCGGCCCCGCGGGCGACGAGGCGCTGGCCCGGGAGTTGGGTCTGCGGCTGGCCCGGCAGCCGGGGTTGGCCGAGATGGAGCTGATGTACGGCTCGTGGGACCCGCCGGGTGCCCGGCTGCTCGACGCGGTGGCCGTGCTGGACCGACTCGCCTCGCCCGGTGGCGACCCGTGGAAGAGGGCGCAGACGCACCGCAGCCTCGCGGGTTATCTGCTTGAGGAGAGCTACGAGGCGTACGACGCGATAAGCGCCGACGACACCGACGCGCTGCGCGAGGAGTTGGGTGACGTCCTGTTGCAGGTGGTCCTGCACGCGCGGCTCGCCGAGGAGCTGCCCGAGGACGAGCGGTGGACCATCGACGACGTGGCGGGTGGCCTCGTCGACAAGATGATCAGGCGCAACCCGCATGTCTTCGCCGGGGCGGAGGCGGGCACGCTTGAGGAGATCACCGAGAACTGGGAGCGGATCAAGCGGGCGGAGAAGGCACGGAGTTCGGTGCTGGACGGGGTGGCCCTGAGTCAGCCCGCCCTGGCCCTGGCCGCGCAGATCCTGGGCCGCGCCGCCCGCGGCGGCCGAGCGGTCCCGCCACCACTTGCCGACACCCAGGTGGACCCGGAGGCACGGTTGGGCGCCAGCCTCCTGGCGACTGTCGCGGCAGCCCGCGAGGCGGGCATCGACCCGGAGGCGGCCCTTCGCCGTGCCACCCTCGCCTACGCCGAGGCGGTCCGCGCCGCCGAGTCCGACTGACCGCAGGGCCGCCCTGGGCCGGGCTCAGCCCGCAGAGCGTTCCGCCCCGTGCCGGTGGCCGGCAGCTCGACTGGTGTGCCGGGGGTCGGTACGGCGGATCGGGTCAGGGGTGCCGTCTAGGGTCGGGGCATGGAGCCCTTCGTGCCATTGGCTGAGCGGATCGTCGACGCGGTGTTGGAGAGCCGGCCCGGCCTCGCCACCTCGGTGGGGGACCACCGCTACGACGACCGACTGCCGGACCTCTCCGCCGACGCGGTCGCCGCCGACCGGGCGATGCTCAAGGAGGCCGCCGACGCGCTCTCCGACATCGATCCTGACGCTCTGGACCTCGCGGAACAGGTCGACCACGCGCTGCTCAGCTCACTTGTCGACAGGGGGTTGTTCGAGTCGACCGAGATGCGGGCCCACGAATGGGATCCGCTGACCCACAATCCCGGTCCGCTGCTGCACGCCCTTCTCGCCCGTCCGTTCGCTCCCGCGGACGTCCGGCTGACCAGCCTCGCCGGCCGGCTCGCCGCCGTACCGGACGCTCTCGCCACCGCCCGCGCGACGCTGCGGGACATGCCGCGGATCCACGCCGAGACGGCGGTCAGGCAGTTCACCGGTACGGCCGCGCTGATCCGCGACGAGCTGCCGGCGTTGCTCGCCCAGGCGCCGAGCACCCTCGACCGGGTCGAGCCGGCGGCCACGGCGGCGATCGCCGCGCTTGAGGAGTTCGTCGCCTGGCTGCGTGTCGGCCTGGCCGACGACGCCGGCCCCGGCCGTGACCCGCGACTGGGCCGACGCCGCTGGGAGGCCCGCCTCTGGCACACCCTCGACACCGAGCTGAGCGCCGCCGAGATCCAGCGCCGCGCCTGGGCCAACCTGGACCGGGTCACCGCCGAGATCCGCGAGGCAGCCGTCGAGCTGGTCGGCGGCCCCACCGACGACGCGGCCGTCCGCCGGGCACTGGACCTGCTGGCCGCCGAGCACCCGGACGACGGGACCATCGTCGACCTGGCCGGCGTCACGCTGGACGAGGCCACCGACTTCGTCCGCGTGCACGACCTGGTCACCCTTGTCGACGACCGGTGCGTGATCCAGGAGATGCCGGAGTTCGCCCGGGGCGTCGCGGTGGCCTACTGCGACGCGCCCGGTCCGCTGGAGACCGCGCCCGTGCCCACCTTCTACTGCATCGCGCCCACCCCGTCGGAGTGGCCGGCGCACCGGGTGGAGTCGTTCTACCGCGAGTACAACGACCACATGATCCGCAACCTGACGGTGCACGAGGCGATGCCGGGGCACTTCCTCCAACTCGCCCACGCCCGGCGCTACGTCGGTGGCACCCGGGTCCGGGCTCTGGCGGAGTCCGGGCCGTTCATCGAGGGCTGGGCGGTGTACGCGGAGGAGTTGATGGTGGGGCTTGGCTTCGGCGGCCTGCCGGTGCGGTTGCAGCAGCTCAAGATGCAGCTCCGGATGACGATCAACGCGCTGCTCGACCAGTTGGTGCACGCCGAGGGTCTGTCCGAGGCCGAGGCGATGGCGTTGATGACCGAGCGGGGCTTCCAGGAGGAGGGCGAGGCGGCCGGCAAGTGGCGCCGGGCGCTGCTCACCTCCACCCAGCTCTCCACCTACTTCGTCGGCTACAGCGAGGTGGCCGAGATCGCCGCGGCCCGCCCGGCCGGGGTGTCGGTCCGCGACTGGCACGACGCGATGCTGGCCCACGACTGCCCGCCGCCGCGCCACCTGCGCACGCTCCTCGGCCTCTAAGTGCGCCGCGCCGCGCTGACCAGCAAACCGATGCCAGCGACGAGGGTGACCAGACGGACCAGGAAGATGACCCCTCCGATGGCCGCGGCCAGCGCGCCCATGGCGATGACGCCGTACGGGAGCCAGTCGGTCTCCGGAACGACGCGCGCGGACCCGGGGTCTTGCGGCAGGTAGGAGACGGTGGCGGTGGAACGCAGCGCCGGGCGCTTGCTGCTCTGCTCCGGCTCGGTGAACTCCACCCGCCGGTTGTCCGGCGTGGTGAAGGTCAGGACCCGCGAGTACATCGTGCGGCCGTCGCTGTCGCGGGAACTCGTGATCCTGGTGACGGTGGCGGTCGTCGACGTTCCCGCCGGGTAGGGCTGGTGCTGACCGTGCCACCACCAGCCGAGACCGACGAACAGCAGGCCGACGGCCAGCACCACGAGGGATCCGAGGATGCCGGTGCGCTTGCGTCCGAAGGGGACATCGATTCCGACCAGCCCGTCCGCGACGAGCGCTGCGCCCGCGGCGGTGCGCGCTCCTCGACCGGACAGAATGGTGGCGAGGGTCCTCAGGATCTGGGTGGGCATGTCAGCCGTCCTCCGGTTTACAGGGCTTACAGCGTGGTCACCGCAGCCACGTGAGGCGAACGGCTGCCGGTTCGACCGTCCGTCGTCAAGTGACCGGGATCTCGTCCCGTCGCACGCGACCTCATGGGCCGCTCCGACCCGGGAGTCGTGGCGCGGGTGTAACGGGCCGACGAGTCGTTGATTCGCGTCACACCGTCGTCGGACGGCCCGGCTGTTACTGCTGGTCCCAGGCTCAGCAGGGGCAGCCCACCGAGTCGGGTGCGATGGCGTGCCGCATAACCTTCGAGCCATGAGCGAGTCGGCGATGGCTCGACGGCGGGGCATCGCCGTCATGCTGGTGTTGGAGCTGCTGCTGATCGGCCTCGGCGTCGGCGCGGTACAGGCGATCGGCGGCGCCGACGCGGGACACTCCTCGCGAAGGCCGCTCGCCAGCCTGCTGAGTCCCGACATCGTGGGCATCAGTTCCGTACGCTCCGACGCCGCGCAGTCCGCGGCGCCACCTCCGGCGGGCGCCGGAAGTTACACCTGGGACTGCGGCCGCAACGAGATCGGCCACCGCAACACCGCCAACATCGTGACGGCGCCCGGCTACCCGGGACAGGCGCACCACGTGCACGACTACGTGGGCAACGTCTCCACCGCTGTGGGGTCGACCCCGCGCAGTCTCGCCACGGCCCGCACCACCTGCCGCAACGGCGACCGCTCCACCTACTTCTGGCCGGTGCTGCGGACCGTACCGGCCGGGAACGGCGGGCAGCCGGGGCACGACGGCGAGATCCAGGTGCCGGCCACCGTCACCCTCACGTTCCTCGGCAACCCGCTCGGGCACGTGGTGCCCATGCCGGCACGGCTGGCGGGGACCGTGGGGGACGCGGTGGCCGTCACCAGCGGCGGTGCCAGTGCGGCGGCGACGTGGACCTGCTCCAGCACACCGGAGCGCCGGACCACCGCCTACCCCGTCTGCCCCGTCGGTGACCGGGTACTGCGGATCTTCGACTTCCCCAGCTGCTGGGACGGACGGCGGCTCGACAGCCCGACCCACCGCGCGCACCTCCTCGCTCCCAACGAGGACGGCGCCTGCCCCCACAACACGTTCCCGGTGCCGCGGCTGCGGATGACGCTCGCGTACGACCTTCCGCCGGGCGTCCGGTTCCAGATCGACGCGTTCGACGGCCAGCACAACAGTTCGCTCACCGATCACGCGTTCTTCCTCAACCTGATGTCGGAGACGGTGACAGCCACTGTGGTGGACTGCCTCAACGCCGGCCGGACCTGCCACGACGGCTGAGGGCCGCGACGAACCGCAGGGCACAGCCGCGACCGGGGTCAGTCCGGTCGGCCGACCTCGAATCGGCCGGCGGACGACACGACCGTCACCGTGACCGTCCTCGGCTCACCGGCGATCCGCGCCGAGCAGGAGAACCGGTTGTTCACCGTGACCGGCGGTGCGACCGGACAGGCGACCTCGTCCGCGTCGAGCTGGTAGTTCTCGCGCAGCACGGTCAGCACCCCGCGCTGGAGCGCCGCCGTGTCGAAGACCTTGCGGTTGAGGAACCCGGGCCAGAGCAGGCCGAGTACCAGCACGACCGCGACCGCGAGCACGACCGGCCCGCCGATCGCCGCCACGAGCTTCGGGGAGACGCCGCGCCTCGGGGCGCGGCCGGTCTGCGGGCCCGTGGCGGCCGGGCCGAACTGCGGCGGCGGCGCCGGGGCCCAGCGGGGCGCCGGGGGCGCCGCCGCCGGGGGAGGGGTGGAGCCGTCGAGGCGCCCGTACGGGTCGGTCATCGTCGTTCCCCCGGTCCTCAGCGAGCCGAGGCGGTCGGCACGGCGACCACCTCGGGCAGCGGCTTCGTCCTGCCCCCGGTCGGGTTGACCGCGAACCAGGTGCCGCCGACCCCCTGGCCGGCGATGTCACCCGGCGCCTTGTCCCCGGCGAACCGGTAGACCGGCCAGCCGCCGATGGTCACCTGACAGGTGCCGTCGGCGCGCTCCACGTAGCCGACGAGCTGCGGGTTGATCCCGCTCGGGTAGATCTGGCCGGGCGAGTGGATCAGCAGCGGCGGCCAGGTCTTCGCGCAGTCGCCGTTGCAGGTCGACTTCGGCGGCTTGGCGCTGTCCTTGTCGAACCGGTAGAGCGTCCGGCCCTGCCCGTCGGCGACGTACGTGCCAATGTCGGCGGAGGCGGTGCCGTTGAGCTGCACGATGGTGCTGCCGCGCCCCCGGTCGGGTGGGGGCGAGAGCGGGCCGGCGGCGGGACCACTGTAGATCTGCACGCGGCGCTGGGTCTTGGCCACAGTGGGCGTCGCCACCGGCGACGCCGGCGCCTCGATCACCTCGGGCACCTGGTCCGGGCTCGCGGCCACGGAGACGGCAGGGCTGGGCGCTGCGGCCGTGGGAGCGGGGGGCGCCGCGGCCCCGGGCGCCTTGGTGCCGCACGCGGCCAGGGCCGCCACGCTGGTCAGTGCGATCGCGGTACGCGCGATCCGGCTGGACAACAACATCAGTGCTCCACCTCGTGCTCGGTGCGACCGTGCCCGTACGCCCGGTCGGCACCCACACGGCCGGGCGCGCGATGTGGTTCACCGCGAGGACGGGAAGAGCCGCCGTCACGAACCCGAAAATCCCGCTGAACCGTTCCCGAGCGCAATCCGTGTGGGTGGCGGCAACGGCGGAAGGCGGTCCGCACGACGACCGCCGAGCCCGCCGGGAAGACCCACGAAACGAGGGAGCGGGAACGTGGCCACGTACCACATCGTCAGCGAGGACATCCAGGAGTCGGCGAGCTGGCTGCAGCAGAACATGCAGACGCTGCTGGACGGGATGACCCAGGCCAAGAGCAAGATCGACACGCTGATCCAGGGGGGCTACAACACCCCGGGCGCTCAGCAGCAGTTCGGCCCGTACTTCGAGGAGTACAAGGGCAGCGTGGACCAGACCCTGGAGGGCATGGAGGGCATCAGCCAGTACCTCAAGCAGGTCAGCGACGCCTTCTCGGAGACCGACAGCCAGACCGCCAGCAGCCTCGGCCGCTGACGAACGAACGGCCCGGGGCCGCGTGGTGAGCAGATCACCACGCGGCCCTGACCGTTTCCTTCCGACGGACCGTCCGACCAGGAGAAACCCGTGCGCCTGCTGCTCACCGTTGCGGATCCCGGCACCGCCGTCACCGACTACCAGGTGGAGACGGACCCCGACACCACAGTCGGGGAACTCGCCGCGGCGCTGGCCGCCCGCCGTCCGTCCGCGGCGGACACGTCGCCGACGGTCTTCGTCGCCGGCGCGCCCCTGGATGCGCGGCTGACCCTTGCCGAGGCCCCGGTACACCAGGGCACGGTTCTCGGCCTGGACCGCCCGGCGCCCGAGGCGCCCGCACCACCGCCGGGCCTGCTCGAGGTACGGGTGGTCGGCGGCACGGACGCCGGCGACGTTCACCAGCTCGACATCGGCGAGCACACGATCGGTGCCGCCAGCACCAGTCGCGTCCGCCTCTCCGACCCGTCGCTCGCCGCCGTGATGGCACGGGTGCGGGTCACCCCGGACGGCGAGTGCCGGCTGCGCCCGCTCCAGCCGGGGCTGCTGCTCGACCGCACCGAGGTCTCCGCTGAGCAGGTGTGGCCGCCCGGCGGGCAACTCGCCGTCGGATCCTCCCTGCTGGAGCTGCGCCACCCGGTCCGGGCGGAGGCGGCGCTGCAGGTCTCCGAGGACCGGACCGGTCTGGACTACAACCGCCCGCCGCGGCTGCTCCCCGCGGCCCGGGCCACCCGGTTCGCGCTCCCCGCACAGCCGTCGCCACCCGAACGGCGGCCGATCACGCTGATCACCGTGCTGGCGCCGCTGCTGGTCTCCGGGGGCATGTACCTCGCCACCCGGAACCCGCTGACCCTGCTCTTCGCCGTCCTGTCGCCGGTGGCGCTGATCGTGAACCAGATCGCCGCCCGGCGGCAGGGACGGGCCAGCCACCGGGTGCGGATGGCGGAGTACGAGGCGAAGAAGGAGCGGATCGCCGCCGAGGCGCAGGAGGCGCTGACCGCGGAACGGCTGGCCCGCCGGGACACCCATCCCGATGCGGCGGCGGTGCGGTTGATGGCGGTCGGACCGCAGCGGCGGCTCTGGGAGCGGCGCCGCACCGACCCCGACTTCCTGGAACTGCGCGCCGGCACCGCGGACCTCCCCTCGGAGGTGGTGCTCACCGACCCGAGTCAGGACGAGCACCGGCGGGAGATCCGGTGGAGCGCGCTCGACGTGCCGGCCGTCGTGCCGGTACGCAAGCACGGTGTCGTCGGTGTCGCCGGTGGCCCCGTGGCCCGTACCACCGCCCGGTGGATGGTGGCGCAGGCGGCCACCCTGCACAGCCCCGAGGACCTGCAGATCTACCTGCTCGCCGGCGCGGGCGACGAGGGGGACTGGTCGTGGACCCGCTGGCTGCCGCACGCGGCACCGCGCGACGGCCAGGACACCTTCGCCACCGTCGGCACCGACACCCAGACGCTGGGCCGGCGCGTGGCCGAACTGGTCGCCGTCATCTCGGCCCGCTCCGCGCAGCGGCAGGACGGCGCGTTCCGCGACATCCTCGTCGTGCTCGACGGGGCGCGCCGGCTGCGGTCCCTGCCGGGGGTGACGCAGATCCTGCGGGAGGGGCCGTCGGTCGGCGTCTACGCGCTCTGCGTGGACGCCGAGGAGAGGCTGCTGCCGGAGGAGTGCCAGGCGGTTGTCGCGCAGCAGACCGACGGAACGCTGCTGGTCACCAGGACGCTGGCCGAGCCGATCGCTGGCGTCCACGCAGACCTGGTCCCGTCGGACTGGCTGCGGACGGTGGCCCGGGCGCTGGCGCCGCTGCGGGACACCGGCGGTACGGACGAGGGTGGTGCGCTGCCCGACGCGAGCCGGCTGCTCGACGTACTCGGCATGGAGCCGCCGGAGTCGGACGCCGTGGCGGCGCGCTGGACCACCGGGGGTCGCACCACCGAGGCGGTGCTCGGCGTCTCCCTGGACGGGCCGTTCGCCCTGGACCTCAAGCGGGACGGGCCCCACGCCCTGGTGGCCGGCACCACCGGCTCGGGCAAGTCGGAGTTGTTGCAGACCCTGGTCGCCTCGCTCGCCGTGGCCAACCGGCCGGACGCCATGACGTTCGTGCTCGTCGACTACAAGGGCGGCAGCGCGTTCAAGGACTGCGTCCTGCTGCCGCACACCGTCGGCATGGTGACCGACCTGGACACCCACCTGGTGAGCCGGGCCCTGACCTCGCTCTCGGCCGAGCTGCGGCGTCGGGAGCACATCCTCGCCGAGGCGGGGGCGAAGGACATCGACGACTACGTCGACCTGCTGCGCCGCGAGCCGACCCGGACGCCGATGCCCCGGCTGCTCATCGTGATCGACGAGTTCGCCTCGATGATCCGTGATCTGCCCGACTTCGTGGCCGGTCTGGTCAACATCGCGCAGCGCGGCCGGTCCCTCGGCATCCACCTGGTGCTCGCGACCCAGCGCCCGGGCGGTGTGGTCTCGCCGGAGATCCGCGCCAACACCAACCTGCGGATCGCCCTGCGGGTGACCGACAGCAGCGAGAGCCAGGACGTGTTGAACGCGCCGGACGCCGCCTCGATCTCCAAGTCCACGCCCGGGCGGGCGTACGTGCGCCTCGCCCAGTCGTCGCTGGTGCCGTTCCAGGCGGGCCGGGTGGGCGGGTTCCGCCCGGGCGTCCGGACCACCACCCGGCGGGCCCCTTGGCTGGCGCCGCTCTCCTGGCCCGACTTCGGCCGGCCGGCGCCGACCCGTCCCGGTGGCGGCAGTGCGGAGCCCTCTGCGGAGCTGACCGACCTCGCCGTGCTGGTGGAGGCGATCCGGGGCGCCAACGAGCAGCTCGCCCTCGCGCCCCAGCACAGCCCGTGGCTCCCGGCACTGCCGACCACCCTCAGTGTCGACGCGCTCCCCGCCGCCCGGGGCAACGGTTACCTGCCGGCCGTCGCGTACGGGCTGGTCGACCTGCCGGCACAGCAGGAGCAGACGCCGCTGGAGCTGGACCTGGCGACGCTGGGGCATCTGCACGTCATCGGGTCCTCGCGCAGCGGCCGGTCGCAGACACTGCGGACGATCGCCGGCACGCTGGCCCGCGCCCACTCCACGGCCGACGTCCACCTCTACGGCGTCGACTGCGGCAACGGTGCCCTGCTGGCACTCAACGACCTGCCGCACTGCGGTGCGGTGGTGCAGCGGACGGAGGCCGAACGGCTCGGGCGGCTGTTCGGCCGTCTCCTCGCTGAACTGGGACGGCGGCAGCAGCTGCTCGCGTCGAGCGGCTCGGCCAGCCTCGTGGAGTACCGCTCAGACGCGGTCGAGGGCGACCGCCCACCGCACATCCTCGTGCTGCTGGACCGGTTCGAGGTCTTCGACAAGACCTTCGCCGACTACGACAACGGCACGGTGATGGCCGCGCTGCTCACGCTGCTGCGCGAGGGTGCCGGGGCCGGGATCCACGTGGTGCTGGCCGGCGACCGGAGCATGTTCTCCACCCGGATCTCCTCGACGACCGACGACAAGCTGGTGCTGCGGCTCACCGAGCGCAGCGACTACAGCATGGTCGGGATCAACTACCGGCAGCTGCCCGAGGAGATCGATTCGGGCCGGGCCATCCGAGCGGCCGACAGCGCGGAGGCGCAGATCGCGCTCCTCGCCGAGGACAGCTCCGGTCAGGGGCAGGCCCGGGCGCTCGCCGAGATTGGCGCGGCGGCCCGGTCGCGGGACGAGGCCCTGCCCCGCGTCGCCCGCCCGTTCCGGATCGACGTCCTGCCGGACGAATTGACGCTGGCGGACTCGCAAGCCCTGGCCCGGCCGTCGGGCCCGCTGTGGACGCTGCTCGGAGTCGGTGGCGACGAGCTCACCGGCATCGGGCCCGACCTGGCGGAGATTCCTACCTTCGTCCTCGGCGGGCCGCCGCGTTCCGGCCGGAGCACGGCGCTGCTGGCGATGGTGGCGGGTCTGCTCGCGCAGGGGACGCCGGTGGTGATCGGCGCCCCGCGCCGGTCGCCGCTGCGGGACCTGGCCGGCGTGCCCGGCGTGCTCGACGTCGTGGCGGGCGAGGACTTCACGTCGGCGCGGCTCGCCGCGGCCCTCGACGGGCGCGACGGCCCGGTCGTGGTCGTCCTGGACGACGCGGAGCAGCTGCTCAAGTGCGACGCCGGCAGCGACTTCGGCGAGATCGCGCGGACCGGGGCGGAGACCGGTCGTGGCCTGGTCATGGCGGGCACCATCGACGGCCTCTCCGGGGGCTTCGGCGGCTGGCACGTCGACGCCCGACGCAACCGGCAGGGCGCGCTGCTCAGCCCCCAGGGCCTCGGCGACGGGGAGCTGATCGGCGCCAAGCTCTCCCGGGGGCAACTGGCCGGCGGCCGGCCCGGCCGGGCGCTGGCCCACTTCGGCGACGGCCGGCTGCACCTCGTGCAGGTGCCCCGCGCCGATGTCGCCGCAGTGCGGGCGGTGCTCGGCCATGAGCCTCCCGCGGGCGCCCTGTCGACGGGATCGTGACGGGCCCGGTACGACCTTCGGCCCGCTGAGCGGCGTCGAATACACGTCAGGGGGGCACCGGGAAAGGTGCCCCCCTGACGCGCGTCGGCGACTCACCCCTGGGTCGCCGACTCCCCCAGGAAAGTCTGCGGCGTCGCGAGCGCCGGGGCTTCGTCCCCCCAGGTGAACGTCAGGGTCCCGGTGATCGTGGCGAACAGCTCGAACAGTTCCTCCGCCTCGGCGAGGTTCGGGCTCGAACCGGTGACCACCAGGACGTTCGAGGAGCCCGGCAGCGGTACGACAGTGTGCATGACGGCGCAGCGCATCGTCGCGCCGTCCTGGGTCACGTTCTGGATGCCGTGCACCCGGCCGACCGTGCCGATCCCGGGGATCTGCGCCGTGCCCACCCGACGCCAGGTGCCGTCCGCCCGGCCGGGTTGCCCGACCGCGGTGAGCGCCCCGATGATGTCGCCCGTCGCCGGCGGGGTGACCACCGCAATCAGCACCGTCGCGGTGAGCGGACCATCCTCGTACAGCTGGAAGACGCCGGCGGCGTGCACCGCACCGGCGCGGCGGGCCTCGCGTACCGAGCGACGCAGTTGCTCGGCGTACTGACCGGCCTGCTCCTCCGCAAGGCCGCCCTCGCGGGCGCGGGTCCACACCTCCTGTGCCATCCGGTTCTCGCTCGCCTCGTCGGCGACCGAGTAGTCCACCCAGTCCTCCGGCGTGCGCAGCTCGAAGCCGGTCGGGGCCGGGGTCGAGGCCGTCGCGCTGGTCACTTGCTCCCCCCGTCGTCCGGGTTGGTGAGGGCGTTGACGGTCTGCTCGTCCGTCTCCCGGAACGCGTCGGCGACCGCCTTCGCGGCGTCGCGTACCCCTTCCAGGTCCTTGGCCACGACGTGGCGACCGTCACCCCACCGCTTCTCGAAGTCGTGGGCGGCCTTCTGCAGGTCACGCTGGCCGAGCGTGTCGACCACGTGCCCCATGGACTTGATCGGGGCACTGTCCATCAGATCCTTGGTGCGCTGCAGCAGGTCGTGCACCCGCTCCAGCTCCGCACCCGGTACGTCGATCACGCTCATGCCGGCACCGCCGCGCCGAGCCTGCCGGTTCGCTCGCTCATCTCCGACTCCCTCCGGGGCCGTCACAGCAACTCTGCGCCGTACACGGACGGCGTGCCGTTGTGGTTCAGCGCTGAACCGATTCTCGGTCGCCTACGTGTGCGAGTCGGCTCCCGGCACCCGGTGCGGTTGCGGGGGGACCAGACGGCGCGATAGGGGAGGTTGGTCATGGCGCGTCCGGGGGACGCCGAGTGGTCGGTGTTGCAACTGGACTCCGACCCGGTGCCAGGTGATCCGGAGTCCTTCGAGGAGATCACCCGGGCCTACCAGGAGTTGGCGAGGACCACCCAGGAGGCGCACGACCTGCTCGCCACCGGCGGTCAGCTCGACGTGGGGCAGGGCAAGGCGATGGAGGCCTTCCGGGACCTGATCGGCAAGCTGCCGCCCCGGCTGGACCGGATGGCCCACTCGTACGCCGCGGCGGCCGACGCGTACCTGCGCTACCTCCCGTCGCTGGAGGAGGCGCAGACCATGTCGATGCGTGCTCTGGACCAGGCCCGGCAGGCCTCCGGCGACCAGGGGTCGGCGCAGGCGGCGCTGTCGTCGGCGCAGGCGGCGCTCACAGCGCTCACCGGCAACGCGGAAGCCGCCAAGGACGCCAAGGACAGAGCCGACGACGACGTCACCGCCGCCCAGCGCCGGGCCGACGATGCCCGGCAGGCGCTCGACCAGGCCAGGGCACTGCTCGGGCAGGCGACCGCGCTGCGCGACCAGGCGGCCCGATCCGCCGCCGAGACGCTGCGGCAGCTCGCGAAGGACGCTCCCCAGCGGTCGCTCTGGGAGAAGATCGCCGAGGCGTTCCACGCGTTCATCGAGTTCTTACGGAGCACGGTGATCGAGTGGATCACCTTGGTGCTGGACGCGCTCTCGGTGATCGCCTCGTTCATCTTCCCGCCGCTCGGTGAGGCCATCGGTTTGCTCTCCGGTGCGATCGACCTCGCCGGAGCGGTGCTCGGCGGAGATCCCGCCGAGATCGGGATGGCCGCCGGCGGCATGGCCCTCGGCCTCATTCCCGGCGGCCGCATCGCCGCGCGGCTCATGAAGTTCGCCCTCAAGGGAGGTAAGGCGCTCCCCGGCACCGTCGCCGACGGGGTCAGGAACAGCACGAAGGGGCTCGGCGGCGGAACCGGCACCCGCAGCGTCGACAACGCCGGCAAGCCCGGGGCCGGAACCGACACCGTGGTCACCCGGCTCGGCCCCGGCAACCTCATCAAGGGGAAGTTCGCCGACTTCAAGAAAAAGGTCGCCGACTTCAAGGACAAGCGCGCGGACAAGCAGTTCGAGCGCGACCTCGACAAAGCCTTGGAGAAGCGCGAGAAGGACCCGAGCCTCATCTTCGGCCAGACCGGCAAGGGCCGCCTCAAGACCTTCCATGCCTCGGACGTCAAATCCGTCCCACTGCACGACAACAACGGCAAGCAGATCGGCGTCCTCTTTCCGAGCAAGCCGAATGACAACCAGGTCTTCACGGACTGGGCCAAGACGGAGTCCAACCTCGCCTTCGGCAAGAATCTGGGCGGACAGTTGGACATCTCCGGCCGCAAGATCATCCGGGGTGTGCCGGGGCAGGAGGACGCTACCTTCGCCAACAGCAATCTCAAGGCCGCGCCGTGGAGCAAACTGAAGAACGACCCGATCTCCGTCGTCGCCCACGGCAGCCCGGAGGACGCCGCCGTGACCTTGAACAACGGCAAGGTCATCCGGGTGACTGGCGCTCAGTTCGCCAAGGTCCTGCACAACGACGACGTCTTCAAGGCGGCCGCGGACGCGAACCCGAAGGGTTCGATCGCGATGCTCTCCTGCAACTTCGGCAACGCCTCGGGCTCGGCCGGCCAGGACTTCGCCGACACGATGCGTGAGCTGGGCAGCAAGCGGCCGGTCTTTGCGGCGACCGACACGGTGCAGGCCATTCGAGGCAAGGACTCCGAGGGAGTGTTCACCGACCCCGGCCGCAGTATCGCCTCACTGGCCGTCGAGAACGACGGCAAGTTCATCCACATCAAGCCGAACTGACGAGGGGCCGATGAACGAGCGCAACGAGCCCGCCGACCAGCGCAACTGGATGCTGCTACTGGACAGCGACTGGGACGGGCCCGGCGACGACGATCCGGACGCGGCGGACGTGCCCCCGGTGGAGGCGATCGTCGGCGGCTGGCTGGTCGACGACGACGGCACCGTCGGGGAGTTCGAATCCAACCCGCTCTACCGTCCGCGGAACGCGGATTCGCCCACGAGCCCGGTGGACGCGGCGGTCAAGCTGGTCGCGGCGGGCCGGGCTGACGCCGACCTGGTCCTGCTGGCGCTGCGCGACAGCCTGGTCGACTTGGCGTTGGACGAGGCAGGTGACGTGCTCGTGGCGTCCGCCCCGGACGGCGTCACCTGCGTACTGGTCGTGACCAGCGCCGCCGACCAGGTCCGGATCGACGACGTACCGCAATGGCGGCAGGTCGACGTGTACGAGCTGCTGCGCCTGCTGCCGAGCGGCCTCGACGTGCTGCTCAACCCCGCCGGGCCGCGCGCGATGCGACTGCTCGCCAGCGCCCTGCGTGACGCCGCCGGCCAGACCACCGACGAGTCGGCGACGCCGTGAGTGAGGTGGTGGGAATGCGCAGGCTGCTCCGTGCCGCCTTACGGCGCTCGTCCCGGCCGGGCCGGATGCTCGCCGCCGCCGTACTCGTGGTCCTGCTGCTGCCGCTGACGCCGGGCACGGCCGGAGCCGTGGAGCCCGCGGTGCCCTACTGGGTGGTCCCCGGCGAGCCGGGCGCTGCCAGTGAGCTGACCCTGCCCGGTGTGGCCGACCGTGTCCTCGGCGACAGCCGCCGCTGGCCCGAGCTGTACAAGCTCAACAAGGGTCGGGTGCAGCCGGACGGGCTGGTGCTGACCGAGCCCGGGCAGGAGATCCGGGCGGGCTGGGTCTTCGTCCTCCCCGAGGGCGCGGCCTCCGGTGAGATCCGGATCGGCGCGCCGCCGACCGCCGTACCGCCGGCCAACCAGCGGCCGGATCCGCCGCCCGGTGACCAGCAGCCCGCCCCGCCGTCGGCCGGTCAGCCGGCGAGCGCCCCGGTGGCCGGTCAGCCGCGGCCGGCGGCGACGTTGGCGGCCCAGCCGACCGGGACCCGGGTCCTCGGCCTGCACCCGGTGGTGGCGGTGCTGCTCGGCGTGGGCGTACTGCTGGTGCTGGCCGCCGCCGTGCTCGTGCCGCTCCTGCTGCGCCGGCGTCGTCCGGCCACCGTGGCGCCGCCATCGGCGCCGCCCGGCTCCCGGGCGGTCCTGGACCGCGCGTTGCGGCAGTTGGCCACCCAGGCCAGCCACGCTCAGGTGTACGCGGCACTGATCGGTCCCGACCGGGTCTCGTTGCGGCTGGCGCCCGCACTGCCGGAGGCTCCGCCACCGTGGCAGGCCCGGCAGCGAGGCGCCATCTGGGAGGCGCCGAGCTGGCAGCTCGACCAGGGCGGCGAAGCCCGGTCCGGGCTGCCGCTGCTCGTCACCGTGGGCACGGTCGGCGGGGAGCTGGCCGTCGTCAACCTGGGGCGTGCGCCGGGGATCGTGGCGCTCACCGGGGACGAGGCGACCGCCATGCGTATCGCGGGCGCCTTCCTCGACGAGATCAGCCGCGATCCGGCCACGACGATCACCCTCGTCGGCCCGCCACCTCAGCTGTGGTCCAGTCCCGGGCAGATCCACGTCGCCGCCGACGTACGGGTCGCGGTGCCGCCGGCGGGTGGCACGGTGGACGCCTCGTTGTCCGGCGGGCTGCGCGACCACCTCGTACTGGTCACCGCCTCGATCTCACCGGCCGAGGTGGAACGGCTGGGTGCGCTGGCGGCGGTTTCGGGCAACTCGGCGGCCGTGCTTGTCGTCGGCGAGGCGCCGAACGCGGCCTGGCGCTTCGAGGCTGGCTCCGACGGCTCGCTCGACGTCGGGGTGCTCGGGCTCGACCTCGACCGTCCCGGCCCACGCGGCGGCGTCACCTCGGTCGCTCGGGGCTGAGGCCGTGTCTCCTGTCTCCAACTGTCCAAGGAACGGTGTGGCGATGAAGACCCTCATCCCTCGTCCGCTGGTCGGCACTGTGGCGCTCGCCGTGGCGCTGTTCGTGAGCGGATGCACGACCACGGTGACCGACCCGGTGGCCGTGCCCCGGCCGGACAGCGGCACGGTCCAGCCGAGTAGCACCCCCGGCGCGGTGGCGAGCCCGGAAGCGGCGCAGAACGACCTCGGGCGGCGCAGCTCCGACGGCGGCTACTGGCCGGCGTCGCTGCAGCTCGGCGACAACCCGGAGCTGGGGCCGGTGGTGCTCGACGGGCAGGGCTTCACCCTCTACCGGTTCGACAGCGACAGCTCCGCGCCGTCGCGGTCGACCTGCACCGAGGGCTGTCTCATGCGGTGGCTGCCGGTGCTGGTCAGCGAGAAGATCAAGTTCGACAACCTGGACCCTGCGAAGCTCGGGGCGGTGGCCCGGCCGGACGGCACCCAGCAGGTGACCGTGGGTGGCTGGCCGGTGTACCGCTTCGCCGAGGACCGGGTGCCCGGCCAGGTCTCCGGGCAGGGTGTCGACGGGGCCTGGTTCGTGGTGGCCCCGGACGGCAGCAAGGCGGCCGCACCGACGGACCAAGATAGTTGACGTCGCAAACAAGTGACGGAAGATACACATTCATCCGTGATCTTCCGCATACGAAGAGCACACCCGCATCCTGTCTGTGCACCGATCAAGATCGGCATCGTGGGGCAGCAGAGGGTGGTACGTATGGCGGGTTCACAGCCCGTTCGGCGGCAAGAGGTCGCGGATGAAGCCTTGGTCCGATCCCTGTACGAGGAGCACGGTCGCGCGATGCTCGCGTACGCGACGCAGTTGACCCGGGACCGCGCGGCGGCGGAGGACGTCGTCCAGGAAGCGCTCGTGCGGGCCTGGCGCCACCCGGACAGTCTGGTCAACGGCAAGGGTTCGGTCCGGGGATGGCTGCTCACCGTGGTACGCAACATCGTCACCGACACGGTCCGCGCCCGCCGGGCACGGCCCCCGGAGGTGCCGGAGAGCCCCACGGACGTCGCCGTCGAACGGGACCACGCCGAGCAGGTGGTGGCCTCGGTGGTGGTGGTGGACGCGCTCAACCGCCTGTCCCGTGAGCACCGTGAGGTGCTGGAACAGGTATACCTACTGGGGAGTACAGTCGCCGAAGCCGCGAAGGCGTTGGGCATCCCGCCGGGCACGGTCAAGTCACGCTCCTACTACGCACTCCGGGCGCTCCGCGACATGGCGGGTGGCCCAGCCGGGGTGGAACGGTCTGTCTCATGAAACCCGACGGCGCTATGCCGGCCAGCGACCACATGGACATCGGCGGCTACCTGCTGGGCGAGCTCGATCAGGAGCAGGTCCGGCAGGCAGAGGAGCACCTGGCGAGCTGCGCGGAGTGCCGGGCCGAGGTCGAGTCGCTGCAGGGGTGGAAGACGGCACTCGGGGCGGTACCGGAGGCCATGCTGCTCGACGGCCCACCCGAGGGTGGCGACCTGATGTTGCAGCGGACCCTGCGTCAGATCCGCAGCGAATCGGCCGGTCGGCGCCAGCGCCGAGGGCTGCTGCTGAGCAGCGCGGCTGCCGTGGTCGTCGCGGCCGCCATCTCGGGCGGCGTCCTGCTGGGCCGCACGACCGGCGCGTCCCCCGACAGCACCGCCCAGCCCGCCCCGTCGGCGAGCACGACCTCCGCCGACCCGGCGACCCGGTACGCCAGCGTCACCGACCCGACCACCGGCACCCGGCTCACCGTCGCCGTCACGCCCGCCGCCGGCTGGGTACGTGTCAATGCCGCCGTCTCCGGCGTGCCCGCCGGGGAACGCTGTCGACTCATGGTGATCGGCAGGGACGGCAGCACCGTGCAGGCGGGTAGCTGGCTCGTGTCCCCGAAGGCAGCGACCGACGGCATCACGCTCGACGGCAGCGCCCTGATCGACACCGCCCAGGTCGACGCCGTGCGGGTCGAGACCACGGACGGCAAGGAGTACGCCACCGCGAAGCTGTAGGCGCCGCGGGCCCTTCGGGGACGGGTCCGCTGCGGTCCTACCGGTACTTCTGAAGGCACGGCGTGGCCCCGCCGCCGGTGAAGCCGTCCCGGAACGCCTCCACCCGGGCGAAGCCGGAGGGAATGCCGGCGCCGTTGACGTCCGCGGCGATCAGGCTCCGCGGCCGGAGCATCTCCGCCACCGCCTCGTCCAGATCACCGGGCGACAGTTGCAGGAGTGCCCCCCGGCCCGCCGTGATCGTCGCCGCCCAGACCCCGGTCAGACACGCCGTACGCTGTGCCGTGGACAGACCGGTGAGGGGATAGCCGGCCGCGTGCTGGACGGCCAGCGCGTACCGGGAGGCGACCTCGGCGAAAGCCGCGAAGTCCCCGAGCCCGCCGCCCGTCCCCTGGTCGGGCGGGGTGCCGATGCGTGCCAGCTCGGCCAGGTCGAGTCCCACCGTTTTCGTCAGTGGGCAGTACGAGGCGGGGGCGGTGCCCCGCACCTCGGCGCACGGCGGCGCGCTCGGGTCGACCGTCGGCGTTGCGACGCCGTGTCGGTCGAAGGCGGCACGGAGCGTCTGCTCAAGCGCCCGCAGGGCGTTCCGGTCGTCGACCCGCAGGTTCCCGCCGCCCGCATCCAGCGTCGACGCCTGGCCGCTGGCGGGTTGGGTGATCCGCCGTCGGACCTCCGCCTCGTCCATCCGGAGGCACCGGGCCGGCCCCTCGCCGAAGCCGAACTGGAACGCCGAGACACGGTCGAACGCGTTGCCGTGGGCGCCCTCTGCGTCGAAGCCGGTGCCGACCGCGTCGCGGATGAAGAAGAGGGTGGCGAGGACCTGGTTGAGCCCGGGCCCGATGGCGAGCTGGAAGTGGGGGGCGTTGCCCTCGGCGACCCAGCGGAAGACGCTGCCCGCGTAGCAGTCGGCCTGCTGCTCGCGGACGATCGAGCTGGTCCGACCGTCGGTCGTGCCGAGCCGGGACTGCACGGCGTGCCCCACCTCGTGGGCCAGCACGGCCACCACCGCCATCGGCCCGAAGGAGTCATCGAGGAGGGGCAGCAGTTGCCCCCGGTCCCAGGCCACCGAGTCGTCGGCGCGGCAGTAGAAGGCGTTGACCACGCCCGCGGTGCCGGTGCCACAGACCGTCGTGTCGGGGCCCGTGGAGTCGTACGAGATCAGCCGGACGACGGGCTCGAACCGTCGTCCGAAGGTCGCCGGCAACTCGTCTCTCCAGTACCGCTGCACGTCGTCGACGGCGTTGCGGGCGAGCCGGTCCAGTTCGCCGCCGTCACCACCGACGACCGCCAGGGGAGAGTCCGGCACCCCGGGGCGGGGCCCGCTCGCGCCGTTGGTGATCTCCAGGCCGGCGACCGTGGTGGCGTTCCACCGCTCGGCGTCACCGGTACCGCTCACGGACCGCGCGCAGCCGGCCAGCAGGGCGGCCGCGACCAGGGCCGACCCGACGAGGCTCGCCGCCCGCCTCCGGTGAATCATCAAGCTCACGTACCTTCCGCTCCTGGTGACCGCGGGCCGGGCCATCGGCGCGGCGCGTACGACGACGGGTGTGCCGGCCGGCGCGAAGCCGGACAGCACACCCGTGGTGGGGCCGGTCAGTTGAAGCGCACGGAGGCCACGGCGTCGTCGAAGCCGATCGTGGCCAGATCGGCGACGTCACCGTTGATCACCATCGAGCGACCGGTGCAGTTCGGTCCCGTCCAGAGCTTCAGTGACCCGGGCGCCGCGACGGACGAGGCGACGCCGGGACGGCTCAGGTTTTGGCAACCGCTGCCGGCGGCACCCTGGGAGGCGCCGTTGTCGCTGAAGTTGGCGTCGTCGAAGAGGACGGCGCTGGTGGCGGGGGGAGCCGTCGACCCGCCGGCGTCCGGCGTGGTCTGGTCGTCGGTCGGTGCGCCGGCCTTGCCGCCGGTGGGTGTCACGCCGAACCAGGTGCCGCCAACGCCCTGCCCGAGGGTGTCGCCGCGCTTGGTGTCCTTGGCGAAGCGGTAGACGGGCCAGCCGTTGATGGTGACCTGACGGGTGCCGTCGGCGCGCCGGACGGTGCCGACGGCCGCCTTCTTGACGCCCGCGATGAAGATCTTGCCGCCCGGGGTGACGGTCACCGGCGGCCAGGTCGCCGCGCAGTCACCGGAGCAGTTCGAGGTGGGCGGGTTGTTGCTGTCCTTGTCGAAGCGGTAGAGCGTCAGCCCGGCCCCGTTGACCACCACGGGGTCGAGGTCGCCGGCCCGGCTCGCGGTCAGCTGAACCCACTTCTGCGTGGTCTGGCGTACGGCTTCGGGCGCGACGCCGCCGTCCGGCAGGGCCCAGTCACCGGTGCCGGCCTGCGAGTTGTTGGACTTCGCGGTGCCGGGAAGCAGCGACAGGTCGTCGGCTGCGGCTGGCGTGGTCGGGCTGTTGGTCGCCGCGGCGCGTGCGGGCTGTGGCGCCTGCGGGGTCGAGCCGCACGCGGTGAGCGCGGCCAGGCCGACGGCCAACAGGGCGACGAAGGGCGCGAGGTGCTTGCGCATCATGTCGGGGTCTCCACGGTGTCTACCCGGTTCCAGGACGTCCGGAAGCGGTTCGGCATCCACACGGGCCCCGACCGGGTTCGGTTCAGCCGTAACCCCTCCACGATGGACCGGCGTGGCCGCGCGGATCGCCGGGCCGCGCCGCCGCGGTCAGCGCCGCGCGGCGGTCACCGTCGCGTCGATCAGCCAGCGCGAGATGGAGTACGCGGGCGGTAGCTCCGCCGGCAGCGCATCCAGGCCGAACCAGCGGGCCTCGGTCAGCTCCCGCCCGTCGATCACCGGCTCGGCGTGCGGGTCGGCGGCGGTGGCGGTGAACCCGGCGAGCAGCACACCGGGGCCGGAGATGGCCCACGGCTGGCTGCCGAAGTAGGCCGGGCGGTCCACGGTCAGCCGGACCTCCTCGCCAACCTCGCGGTGCACCGCCGCCTCCAGCGTCTCGCCGGCCTCGACGAAGCCGGCGACCAGCGCCCACAGCCCGGTCGGCCCGGTCGCGTGCCGGACCAGCAGCAGCTCGTCGGCGCGACCGGCCGGACCGGGCCGGGTGATCGCCACCAGCACGGCGGCGGAAAGCTGCATCGGCACGTACAGGCCGCAGTCGGGGCATCGCCGGGCGGTCTCGTCGGGCAGGTCGGTCAGCTCGGCGCGGCAGGCGCCGCACCACCGGTGGGTACGCCGCCACGTCATCACCGCGAGCGCCCGCCCGGCGAGCGTGGCGTGTGGCTCTGGCACCTCGGCGGCGAGTGAGGCCCAGCCGCGCGCCCGGCCGGGCGGATCGTCGGCGGTGGACAACTCGGTGGCCCACGCGGGTGTTCCGTCGAGGGTGCCCAGCGGCACCCAGTCGGTGTCAGCGGGCAGGTCGCCCACCCGGAGTGGTCGGCCGTCGGCGCTTGTCACAAGCTTCGCGCCGGTCACCGGCAGGGCCAGGTCGCCGGGGGCGGGCGGCCGGCTCCGGTCGGCCCCCGGCCGGAACCCGCCGGGCGGCGCGGTGGATGAGGGCCCGGCTGCCGGATCGGTCACGAGCCGCCGGGGCGACGGTCCACGACACCGGCGCCGGCCGGCGGGTCGAACGCGCTCGTGTCGACGGTCGCGGAGTATCGGCTCAGCGCCAGGTCCACAGGTCTGCCGTCGACCGGGCCGGTGAAACTGCCGAGCACGCCCTCGGTGGTCACGCAGGCGGTGAAGTCGCCGGACGACGAATCCTGCACCTCGACACAGGCGGCGTGGTGCCCGGCGACCGTGGTGTCGCTCTGCTTGATCACCGCCTGCGGGTCGAGCGCGGCGGCGGTCAGCAGGCCGACCACCACGGGTGGCGTGACCAGGCCCTGCTTGTTGGCCTCGCCGAAGAGCGTCACGGTGGGCTTGCTGCCCGGGGTGGGCGGGGCGACAAGCGTGCACTGGGGGCGGGCGCCGGTGGTCGTACACCGGGTGACGGCCTCCGGGGTGACGGTGAGTCGCCCACCCGGGTAGGTGTACGCGGACCGGGCCGGATCCTGCGCCTGCACGATCGCGGCGCTCTGGCCGCCCGGGAGCTGGTAGTCGGCCGAGTAGGTCAGCTCCAGCGCCCGGTCGAGCCGGGCGGCGAGGTCGTTGACGAGTTCCGAGCGACCCATGGCGACTCCGGCGTCCTCGAATGTCTGACAGCCGGTGACCGTGAGCGACGCGATGACCGACACGGCGAGCATGCGGAGGGTGGTCGAGGCGGCGGGCATGACGACCAGCCTGGTGGATCTGGTCCGCGCAGCGCAAACCCGTTGCCGGTTGACGCCCGGAAATCCGGGAATGTCCGTCAACGCGGGGCGACTCGGGTGCGCGGGCGACGCCGTGCCCGTTCGCGCGGCCCGATACGCTGCGTTCAACACCTGCCTCAGCCGCACCGTCGCGGCCCACCCACGGACCGGATCACAACAACGAGGAGCGACTTAGTGGCAACCATCGAGGGAATCGTCGCCCGGGAGATTCTCGACTCGCGGGGCAACCCGACGGTCGAGGTCGAGGTCGGCCTGGACGACGGCACGGTCGCCCGCGCCGCCGTGCCCTCCGGCGCCTCCACCGGCGCCTTCGAGGCGATCGAGCTGCGCGACGGTGACGCCGACCGCTACCAGGGCAAGGGCGTGGAGAAGGCGGTCTCCAACGTCGAAGACAAGATCGTCGACCAGATCATCGGGTACGAGGCCAGCGAGCAGCGGCTGATCGACCAGAAGATGCTCGACATCGACGGCACCGACAGCAAGTCGGAGCTGGGCGCGAACGCCATCCTCGGGGTCTCCCTGGCGGTGGCGAAGGCCGCTGCCGGCAGCGCCGAGCTGAGCCTCTTCCGTTACCTGGGCGGCCCGAACGCGCACCTCCTGCCGGTGCCGATGATGAACATCCTCAACGGTGGCGCGCACGCCGACTCGAACGTCGACATCCAGGAGTTCATGGTCGCGCCGATCGGCGCCCCGACCTTCCGTGAGGCGCTGCGCTCGGGCGCGGAGGTCTACCACGCGCTGAAGTCGGTGCTGAAGAAGAAGGGCCTGTCGACCGGGCTCGGCGACGAGGGTGGCTTCGCGCCGAACCTGCCGACCAACGCGGCAGCCCTGGACCTGATCGCCGAGGCGGTCGAGAAGGCCGGTTACCGGCTCGGCACCGACATCGTGTTCGCGCTCGACGTGGCGGCCACCGAGTTCTTCGACAACGGCACCTACACCTTCGAGGGTGCCGCGAAGTCCGCCGAGGAGATGAGCAACTACTACACGAAGCTGGCCGGTGACTACCCGATCGTGTCGATCGAGGACCCGCTGGCCGAGGACGACTGGAGCGGCTGGCAGACGCTGACCGCCTCGATCGGTGACCGGGTGCAGATCGTCGGTGACGACCTGTTCGTGACCAACCCGCAGCGCATCGCCCGCGGTATCGCGGAGAAGTCCGCGAACGCGGTCCTGGTCAAGGTCAACCAGATCGGTTCGCTGACCGAGACCCTGGACGCGGTGGACCTGGCCCACCGGGCCGGTTTCAAGTGCATGATGAGCCACCGTTCCGGCGAGACCGAGGACACCACCATCGCCGACCTGGCGGTGGCCACCGGCTGCGGCCAGATCAAGACCGGCGCGCCGGCCCGCTCGGACCGCGTCGCGAAGTACAACCAGTTGCTCCGGATCGAGGAGGAGCTGGCCGACGCGGCGCGCTACGCCGGCGCTGGCGCGTTCCCGCGCTACCGTTCGGCCTGAGCGCACGAAGCCTCGGGGGAGGGGTGTGACGATGCAGCAGCGCCGCACACCGGGTGGTCAGCGTCCCGCCCGCCGGCCGGGTCAGTCCGGTCGGCCAGGTGGTGGCCGCGCCACGCGGGGATCGGTCCGTGAGGCGGGCGTACGCGCCGAGCCGCGCGGCACCGCTGGTCGGGCTCCGGGCGCGGCCCGGGGCGCCGAGGGCGTCCGCTCCGCGAATCGTCCGGCCGCCGCTCGGCGTACCGCCGCCGGTGGCGCCGTCAAGCGGCTCACCGCACCCCACCCCCGTCGCTTCACCGGTCGGGCCACCGTGCTGTTCGCGGTCCTGATCGCGCTCGCGCTGGCCTACACCTACCCGGTCCGGGTCTACCTGGACCAGCAGGCCGACATCGAGCGGATGGAGGCGGCCCAGGCGGTGCAGGAGGCGGAGATCGCCAAGCTCGCCGCCGAGGCCGCCAACTGGAAGGACCCGGCGTACATCAAGACGCAGGCGCGGGAGCGGTTCTTCATGGGCCCGCCGGGCGAGAAGATGATGGTGGTGCTGCACGACCCGGAGGGCGCCGCCCGGGACGCCGGGAAGTCGGCCGGTTCGGCCGCCCCGGCCGGGCCGTCGACCTGGTACGACACGCTCTGGTCGAGCGTGCAGGCGGCGGACAGCCAGCAGCCGGGCAAATGATCCACCGACCAGCACACCAGGAGAGATGGGCACCGTGACTGTCGTACCACCATCGGAGCCGGCGGCGGATTCCGTACCCCTGCCGCAGCGTGAGCCGGCCACCGAGGCGGACCTGGCCGCGGTGGCGGCGCAGCTCGGCCGGACGCCCCGGGGCACCCGGGCGGTGGCCCACCGCTGCCCGTGCGGGCTCCCGGACGTGGTGGAGACGACTCCCCGCCTGGCCGACGGCACGCCGTTCCCCACGCTCTACTACCTGACCTGCCCCCGTGCCACCGCGGCGTGCAGCCGGCTGGAGTCGGCGGGGCTGATGAAGGACATGGCGGACCGGCTGACGACGGATCCCGAGTTGGCCGCCCACTACCGTGCCGCGCACGAGGACTACCTGACCCGCCGGGAGGCGATCGGTGAGGTGCCGGAGATCGCCGGTATCTCGGCGGGTGGGATGCCGGGCCGGGTGAAGTGCCTGCACGTGCACCTGGGGCACGCGCTTGGCGCCGGCCCCGGGGTGAACCCGTTCGGCGACGAGACGTTGGAGCTGGTCGAGCGCTGGTGGGCGGCCGGCCCGTGCGTGGACGTCCCGGCGGGCGAATGAACGTTCAGGCCGAGTCGTCGGCACCCGAGAGTCAGATCCTGGTGCGGCGGGCCCGCACCGGGGACGTGCGCGGCATCCGGCGGCTGGTCGACACCTACACGAACGACCGGCGGCTGTTGAGCAAGGCGACAGTCACCCTCTACGAGCAGGTGCAGGAGTTCCGGGTGGCGGTCCGCCCCGACGACGGCGCGGTGGTGGGTTGCGGTGCGCTGCACGTCATGTGGGAGGACCTGGCCGAGATTCGTACGGTCGCGGTGGATCCGGTGTGTCGGGGTCGGCGGATCGGGCACCGGCTGGTGGGCGAGCTGATCGACGCGGCCCGGGAGTTGGGGGTGGCACGGATCTTCGTGCTGACCTTCGAGACGCGGTTCTTCGGCGCGTTCGGTTTCCAGGAGATCGACGGCGCGCCGGTGCCCCAACCGGTGTACGAGCAACTGCTGCGCTCGTACGACGAGGGTGTCGCGGAGTTCCTGGACCTGGAGCGGGTCAAGCCGAACACGCTTGGCAACACCCGGATGCTGCTGCGCCTGTAGTCAGGCCCTGCGGGGATGTGCCGCGAAGAAGTCCCACATCAGGTCGGTGGCCGACAGGCCCGCGGAGGAGGCGGCGAGCGAACCGGTCGTCGCCCCCGGCCAGCTGTGGCCCATGTCGGCGATCGTGTAGACGCTCACCTCGCTGCCGTCCGCGCAGCCGGCCACCGTGTGCGTCACGCCCGGCACCCCGGACGCCTTCGGGCTCGGCCGGCAGGTGAGCCGCTGCTGCCAGGTCTGGATGCCGGTTCGGAACGTCGAGGCGTACCGGTCCTGACCGCCGATGAAGGTGATCACGGAGACGGGGCTCTTCGGCACGTAACTAGCGGCGGTGGTCAGTTTTCCGCTGTACCCACCGCTCACCACTCCGATCGCGGCGAACCTGCCGGTGCTCTCCACCGCCGCCCGGAAACTCATGTCGCCGCCGTTGGAGATGCCGGTGAGGAAGACCCGGTTCGGGTCCGCGTGCCAGGTCTGCACCAGGTGGTCGGTGAGGGCGGTGAGGAAACCGACATCGTCAGCGCTGCCGCAGCAGACCAGCGCGTTGAAGCCGCCGGCCACCCCGTCGGGGTAGGCGACCAGCACGTTGTCCTTGTCGGCCCTGGCTTCCAGGCCGGCCAGCTCCCGGATGCCGGTGGCGCTTCCGGGATAGAAGTGCAGCGCGATGACCAGCGCGGGCGACCGGCTCGGGTCGTACCCGGGTGGCGCGTGCAGCAGGTAGGTGCGGTCGAGGCCGTTGTGGGTCAGGGTGAGGTCGTGGTCGCCCGCGGTCGGGGATTCGCTTGACGCGGAGGGCGGGGCCGGCGAGGGCCGCCCCCGCTCACCGCAGGCCGGAGCCACGACAATGAGGCAGAGCCCCGTCAACACCGCTACCATCCGCCGCACGTCGGCCACCCCCCGTAGACCCGCGGTCCACTCTGGATACGGCCCGCTGGTGGGTCAACCCTTTCGGCCCTGGGCGAAGGAGGGCAGGCTGTCCCTCATGCTTCGTCTCCACCTCGGGCCGGCGGACCTCTGCCGGGTGCGGTTCGCCGACCGGTTGCATCCGGTCGGCACCGCACTGCTGGCCGGTCAGTGGCTCCGGGACCCGACGGTTGCGGCGTTGGCGCCGGCACTTGCCGAGCGGGCGGCGGCAATCGAGAGCACGGGCACCGCGCAGGCCGCCACCGCGCTGCTGCGGCACCTGCTGCCGGCCCGGGGCCGCCTGCCGGATTTCGTCACCCCGCTGTCCGGCCGGGACTCGGTCGAGGCTGGGCTGGAGGCGATCCGGGCCACTCCGGCACGGCGGATCCGTGCCGAGGCCACCGCGGCGTACGCGCGGACCGCCGTCACCCCGCTGCGACGGCGGTTCGCGGCCGCTGACCCGGAGGTGTTGGACCTGTTCGGCGGGGCCGTCCGGACCTGGTTCGACGCGGTCCTGGCACCGCTCTGGCCCGACCTGACCTGCGCGTACCGCCAGCAGGTGACCTGTGCCAGCCAACGGCTGGCGCAACATGGCCTGGACGGCCTCCTCGCGGGGTTGCACCCGACGATCCGGTGGCGGGAGCCGGTGCTGGAGGTGCGGACGTGGTGGAGCGGAAATCTGCCCGGCACCGGTCACGGGCTGATCCTGCTGCCCTCCCCGTTGGCCGGACCCCGCCCCCGGGTGCTGGTTCAGCCCGGTCACCCGATCCTGCTCGTCTATCCGACGGTGCTGCCCACGCTCGGGGCCACCGCCGGGGGTGACTCCCTCGGCCGGCTGCTCGGCGTCACCCGGGCGCTGGTGCTGCGCCGGTTGGCGGCCGACGGCGCGCTGACCACGACAGTGCTGTCCCGGGCCGTCGGGATCAGTCTCTCCTCGGCCTCGGAGCACGCCACCGCGCTGCGGTCTGCCGGTCTGGTGGTCAGCGAGCGGGAGGGCGGGGCGGTTCGGCATCACCTGACCGCGCTCGGCGCGGAGTTGTCGAGAGGCTCGACCGGCGACTCGGCCGAGGGGTTGCCGCCCCACCAAGCCACGGGGCGCCCGCCCGTCCTGCCGTAAGGTTGCTGCCGTGACGACGCGTGTGGCGGCCATCGACTGCGGGACCAACTCGATCCGACTGCTGGTCGCCGACCTGCCCGAGGAGTCCACCGGGTCGCCGGCGCCGCTTGTCGACCTGACCCGGCGGATGGAGATCGTCCGGCTGGGTGAGGGTGTCGACCGCACCGGCCGGTTGTCGCCGGAGGCGATCGAACGAACCCGGGTGGCGCTGGCGTCGTACGCGGCGGACATCGAGAAGTTGGGCGCGGAGCGGGTGCGCATGTGCGCCACCTCGGCCTCCCGGGATGCCGCGAACGCCGACGACTTCACCGAGATGGTGCGGGGCACCCTGGGTGTCGCACCGGAGGTCGTCACCGGCGACGAGGAGGCCCGGCTGTCGTTCACCGGCGCGGTGCGCGGCCTGCCGACCGACGCGAAGGAGCCGTTCCTGGTCGTCGACATCGGCGGTGGTTCCACCGAGTTCGTGGTCGGTGACCGGGCCGCGGGGGTGCGTGCGGCGATCTCGGTGGACATCGGCTGTGTCCGGATGACCGAGCGGCACCTGCCCGGCGACCCGCCGACGCCCGAGCAGGTCGCGGCGGCGGAGTCCGACATCGCGGCCGCCGTGGATCGGGCGCTCGCCGTGGTGCCCGGCCGCGAGGCGGCCACCCTGGTCGGCCTCGCCGGGTCGGTCACCACAGTGGTCGCCATCGCGCAGGGCCTGCGGGAGTACGACCCGGAGCGCATCCACCACGCCCGGGTGTCGTACGAGGCGGTCGCCCAGGTGACGGCGGACCTGCTGGGCCAGACCCGTGAGCAGCGGTTGGCGATCCCGGTGATGCACCCGGGCCGGGCCGATGTGATCGGCGCTGGTGCGCTGGTGCTCCGCGTGATCATGGAACGGGCCGGGATGCCGTCGGTGGTCGCCTCGGAGCACGACATTCTCGACGGCATCGCCTGGAGTCTCCAGCCCGCAACCCGCTGACCGGTTGATCGACTCGGTTTCCGTGAAGTCGGGGTGTCCGGGCAGCGCGGATGGCCCGGCTAGGCGTTGATCGACTGGGCTTCCGTGAAGTCGGGGTGTCCGGGCAGCGCGGATGGCCCGGCTTCCTGAAGACCGAGTCGATCTCGTCCGTCCCGGTCCGACCGGGTTCCGCGTCAGTCCGTCGTCAGGTCAGGCCGGTGCCGCCGTATTCGCGCCGGGCGGTTGATCGACTCGTTATTCGTGTAGGCGGGGTGTCCGGGTCGTGGTGACAGCCCGTTGTTCAGGAACCCGAGTGGATCACGGGCGCGCATGCTCCTCGTCGGCGTCGGCGTCGGCGTCGGCGTCGGCGTCGGCGTGTCGGGGCGAAAGCGTTGACGCTACTTCGCATTGCGCAGTAGTGTGCATTGCGTGGACACCACACAGTTGCTGAAGGGCGTGCTCGACATGGCCGTCCTGGCCGTCCTCCGGGAGGAGGACGGCTACGGTTACGACATCCTGCGCCGGTTACGCGAGGCCGGCCTGGAGGAGGTCGGCGACGCCTCGGTCTACGGGACGCTGCGCCGCCTCTTCGCCGCCGGTCTGCTCACCACGTACGTCGTGCCGAGCGAATCCGGGCCGCACCGCAAGTACTACTCACTCAACGCCGCGGGGCGTGATCAGTTGACCCGCTCCGGCAAGCTCTGGCGCTCGTTCGCCACCACCATGGACAGTCTGCTCGACGATCGGGGGGTGGCGGCATGACCGTCGCGGAGCAGGAGATCACCGACTATGTGGCGCGGGTCCGGGCCGCTCTGGCCGACCTGCCGTCCACGCAACGCGACGAGCTGATCGAGGATCTCGCCGACCACCTCACCGAGGTGGCCGCCGAGGCCGAGGGCACCCTCGTCGAGCGGCTGGGCGAGCCCGAGACGTACGCGGCCGAGCTGCGCGCCGCGGCCGGCGCCGCCCCGGGCAGCGGGCGCAACCTCGACCAGCGGGTCGCGACCGCGATGGTCCGGCTGCGCGGCCGGCTGAGCGCGGTCGACACCCGGCTCGGCCCACCCCTGGGGTACGCGAACGCCAGCGACTTCCTCCGCCTGCTGCGCCCGGCCTGGTGGGTGCTGCGCGGCTATCTGGCGGCGATGCTGCTCACCGCGATCAGCACCGGCGGTGACTCCTACGGCCTGTTGCCCCGATTTGGTGGCGAGATGCTCGCCGGCATGGTCATGCTTGTCGGTCTCGTGCTCGCCTCGATCTGGCTCGGTCGCCGTTCCGCCCAGCTGACCCGCTGGCCGCGTTCGGTGCTCCAGGTCGGCAGCGCGGTGCTTGTGGTCTTCGCGCTCTCCGCCCTGGTCAATCTCGAGGGCCGGCTCGACCGCGGCTACTACTACGACCAGACCGCTGTCGACAGCCAGTACAGCCAGGTCCGGGACGTCTTCGTCTACGACAGTGAGGGCCGGCTGGTGGAGAACGCCCGGCTCTTCGACCAGGACGGCAACCCGATCCGCCTGGGCTACCCGGACTGCGAAGGCCGAGTCGACGAGTACGGCAACCCACTGCTGCGGCCGTACCCGTACTGCGTGGGCCGGGCGCCCTTCGGCCCTCGAGGTCCGGCCGGGTACGACCCGACCGGTACGCCGGCCGCGCCGAGCACGCCGCCAGCGGAGCCGACCAGCACGGCGACGGCCGGGCCGACCAGCACGCCGACGTCGAGCGGAACGACGACCGGCGAGCCCTCGGCGAAGCCGACCGTGACACCGAACCCCACCCCGACGAGCTGAGGCACGCTGTGAATTGGATCATGTGGACGAGCCTGGGAAATAACTGAACGGACGAGGCGAGCGGGACGACACCGGAAATCAATGATCGTTACGGTGTCGTCTGCTCATCAACCCCTCGGAAGGAACCCCCGTGCCAGAGCAGGTCGCATCGCCCCCCGCGTCCGACGCCGCACCCGCTGAGCCGGCCGTCGAGACGCCGCAGCCGACCGAGCCGCAGGCGGCGGTGTCACGTCCGGCCGGGCCGGAGTCGACCGAGCCGCAGTCAGTCGAGTCGCGTCCGGCCGAGCCGCAGTCGGCGGGGTCGCAGTCGGCCGAGTCGCAGTCGGCCGCGCCGAAGTCGGAGTCGGGCGAGCCGGAGTCGGCCGCGCCGAAGTCGGAGTCGGAGTCGGGCGAGCCGGAGTCGGAGTCGGCCGAGTCGCGTCCGGCAGACCCGGAGTCGGCCGAGCCGGAGGTGAAGAAGTCCGGTGCGACGAAGGTCCTCGGCATCGTCGGCGCGATCCTCGCGGTCGTCGTCGTCGCTGGCCTGAAGTTCGGTGTCGTCTCGGCGATCGGCAACGTCGTCAACAAGGACGAGACGGCTGCCGCCAAGGCCGGCGACTGCATCGCCAAGCTGCCCGAGGTCAGCGGCACCAAGCAGGAGAAGGTCACGGACGCCAAGATCGTCGAGTGCACCTCGACCGAGGCGGCGTACAACGTGGTTGGTCGGGTCGACGGCCAGACCGAGGCCCAGGCCCAGGCCAGCACCGCCTGCGAGCAGTACTTCAAGCCGGACCAGGAGGGGTACATCTACTCAAGCATCATGCCCGGCAAGACGGGTTATGTGCTCTGCCTGACCAAGAAGGCCTGACCACAGCGGTAGACCAGCGTCGACGGCGGCGGGAGCTTACCCCGCCGCCGTCGGCGTACCCGACATCACCGTCGGGCGAACGGGAGGTGAATGCCACTGTTCCGGCGTCTTCCCGGCAGCGGCGCGGCATGGCAGGCTTTCCGCACTAGGACCACTGGGCGACCAGCCAACGATGACTGACCGCTAGGAGGACGGCCCATGGGCGAAATGGTGACCTACCGCAGCAACGGGGGTACGAGCGAGGGGTATCTCGCGATACCCGCCAGTGGCATGGCCAGCCCCGCCGTCATCGTCATCCAGGAGTGGTGGGGCCTGGTCCCGCACATCCGGTCGGTCACGGAACGGTTCGCCGAGGCCGGCTTCGTCGCTCTCGCCCCGGACTTCTACCACGGTGAGACGACAAGCGAGCCGGACGAGGCGCAGCGGCTGCTGATGGCGATGCGGATGGACGAGGCGGCGAAGGACATCGCCGGCGCTGCCGACTATCTCGCCGGGCGGCCTGAGGTCACCGGTAAGGTCGGTGCCGTGGGCTTCTGCGCCGGTGGCAGCCTCGCACTCTGGTCGGCCACCGTCTCCGAGCGGATCGTCGCGACCGCCGGTTTCTATCCGGTGCTGCCGTGGGAGTCGATGCGCCCCGACTGGGCCGACTACGCCGGCAAGGCCGCGGTCATCCACTGCTCCGAAGAGGTCGGCACCTCGGCCGCCGAGGGCGTACAGACCGCCCGCCGGGCCATCGAGGAGGCCGGCGGCGACTGCCACCTCTACGACTACCCGGGCACCTCGCACGCCTTCTTCAACGACGACCGGCCGGAGGCGTTCGACCAGCGCGCCGCCGCCAGCGCCTGGGCCCGCACCCTGGAACTCTTCCGGGCCAAGCTTGGCTGAGTCCCGTACCCCGGAGCAGGTGGTCGCCCGCGCGGCGCGGGCGACCGACCTGGCCGACCTGGACGCGGCGGTGAGCGACTGTTTCGCCTGCCCCCGGCTGGTCCGGTGGCGAGAAGAGGTCGCTCGCACCCGCCGGGCTGCCTTCCGGGACCAGGAGTACTGGGGCCGGCCGGTGCCGGGCTTCGGCACCGGCGACGCCCGGATCGCCATTCTCGGGCTGGCGCCCGCCGCGCACGGCGGCAACCGCACGGGCCGGATCTTCACCGGTGACCGGTCCGGTGACGTGTTGTTCGCCGCGCTGCACCGGGCCGGGCTTGCCAACCAGCCGACAAGCGTCGCCGCCGACGACGGGCTCGCCCTGCGGGATCTGCGGATCTTCTCGGCCGTCAGGTGTGCGCCTCCGGACAACAAGCCGACCCCGCAGGAACGGGACACCTGCGCGCCCTGGCTGCACCGCGAGGTCACGCTGATCCAGCCCACGCTGCGTGTCGTCGTCGCGCTCGGCGCTTTCGCCTGGGCCTCGTGGTGGCCGGTGCTGCGCCAGGTGTACGGGCAGCGCCCGCCCAGCCCGCGACCGGCGTTCGGTCATGGGGCACACTGGTCCGGCACAGGCGCTCCGGACGTGCTCGGCTGCTACCACGTCAGCCAGCAGAACACCTTCACCGGGCGGCTGACACCAGAGATGCTGGACGACGTCTTCGGCCAGGCCAAGCGGCTGGCCGGGGTGGACTGAGACACGCGTGGGGTGGTGGCGATGACAGACGGAACACGCCCACCCACTCCGTCGCAGGCCGCCGAGCCGGGGGTGTTGCGCCCGGCGCTCGGCCTGCTTCGCCGGTGGTGGCCGGTCGCCGCGGTCGCCGCACTGCTCGCCGGTGCCGCGCTGACGTCCGCGCACTCGTCGATCGGGGCCAGCCGGATCCCGCCGGCCGCGGAGAACGTCCCGTGGGTGCCCGAGTACCCGACCGCCGAGCCGTCGCCGTCCATTCCGGTCGAGCCGCGCACCGCCGGTGAGGCCACCCAGGCGCACATACCGCAGTGGATCGCCACCGTGGCAATGGTTCTACTCGGGTTGGCCATCCTCGCCGCCCTCGGTTACCTGTCCTGGATCCTGATCCGGGGCGCACTGCGCCGCACCTCCCGGGCACTGCCGGCGCAGCGGTCCCGGCGTACCGCCGAGGGCACCGCCCGGGACGTGGTCGCCGCCCTCGACGCCGGCCTGGTGGAGCTGGACGACCGGGACACCGACCCCCGGGTGGCGGTGATCGCCTGCTGGGTGCGCCTGGAGGAGGCCGCCGCCGCGGCCGGCGTGCCACGGCTCACCGGAGACACCCCCACCGACCTGGTCAGCCGGCTGCTCCAGGGTGACCCGGCGGCCGGCGTGCCGGCGATCGTCAGCACCGACGTGCTTGCCGAGTTCGCGCACGTCTACCGGGAGGCCCGCTACGCCACGCGCCCGGTCGACGAACGCACCCGCGACCAGGCCCGCGCCGCACTTCGTCGACTGCGTGGAGAACTCACGGCGGTGACCTCATGAGCAGCACCAGCATCGACGACCTGCTCGCGTTCGAGGAGGAGGCGGCGCCCAGAGGCCCAGAGGCGCCCCGCTCCCGCACCGGCCCGGTGGTGCGCGCCCTCGCCTGGGCCGCCGCGGTCGTCGCGGTGCTGCTCGTCGGCCTCCGCGCGGTTGGCCTCCAGGTCTCGCTGCCCGTACTCATCGCCGGGGTGCTCGCCGTGCTGGCGGTCCGCCGGGTCACCGCCCTGCTCGCGCCGCCACCCCCGCTGCCGGCGGGTGGCCGGGGCGGGACGGGCGAGGAGGACGGCAGCTACAACTGGGGTGCCCGGGACGCGTTGCGCACCGCGATCAATCGCTGGGAATGGCCGCTGGACTGGTCCACGACCCGACCCGAACGTTTCACCGGGGTCGTCCTGCCCCGGATCGGTGAACTGGCCGACGAGCGGATGCGCCTGAAGCACGGCGTCACCCGCGAGTCGGATCCGGCCCGCGCCCGTGTCCTGCTGGGTGACCGGCTGTGGACGTTCCTGGAGACCCCGCCTCGCCGCACCCCGTCGCCACGCGACCTCGCGGTGATCGTCGCCGAACTGGAGAAGATCTGATGAACGACGTGGACCGGAGCATTGCCCCCGCCGAGGTCGGCCACCTGGCTCGGGCGGTCCTGGACGCGGTCGGCACCGTCGTGGTCGGCAAGCGGGACGCGTTGGAGCTGGTCCTCGCCGGCATCCTGGCGGGCGGTCACGTGCTGCTCGAAGACCTGCCGGGGCTGGGCAAGACGCTCACCGCCCGCTCGTTCGCCCAGGCGCTGGGTCTGGACTTCCGCCGGTTGCAGTTCACCCCGGACCTGCTCCCCGCCGACGTCACCGGCTCGTTCCTCTACGACCAGCGCAACGGCGACTTCACCTTCCGCGCCGGGCCGGTCTTCACCAACCTGCTGCTCGCCGACGAGATCAACCGGACGCCGCCGAAGACGCAGTCGGCGCTGCTCGAGGCGATGCAGGAGAAGCAGGTTTCGGTGGAGGGGGTGACCTACAAGCTGGACGAGCCGTTCCACGTGCTGGCCACCGCCAACCCGATCGAGTACGAGGGCACGTACCCGCTGCCCGAGGCCCAGTTGGACCGGTTCCTGCTGCGGGTCTCCTTCGGTTACCCGCAGCACGAGGAGGAGTGGGAGGTGCTGCGCCGCCGGATGAGCCGCCGCCGCGAGGAGGCGGACATCAAGGCGGTCGTCGACGCGGCAACGCTGCGGGCCATGCAGGCCGCCCTGGAGGACGTGGTGGTGGAGGACTCCATCGGCCGCTACATCGTCTCGCTCACCGCTGCCACCCGGGAGCACCCGTCGGTGCTGGTCGGCGCCTCCCCTCGTGGTTCGTTGGCGCTGCTGCTGCTGGCCCGGGTCCGTGCGGTGTTCGGCGGACGGGACTACGTGGTGCCGGAGGACGTCAAGGACGTGGCCGCTCCCGCCCTGGCCCACCGGATCACCCTGCGCCCGGAGATGTGGTTGCGCCGGGTCGACCCGGCGTTCGTGGTCGGCGAGGTGCTGGAGGCCACCCCCGCCCCGGCGAGTGGCGCGCTGCCCAGCTACGCCGCGGGCGGGCCTCGGCGCTGATGACCGGACCGACAGTGCCGATGGCCACCGAGCCGGAACCGGCTGCCGGCTGGGCACCCACCCGGGCGCTCGGCCGGGCGGTGCTGCTCGCCGGCCTGCTGCTGGTGGCGGGGGTGCTGCTGGGGCGGGTCGACCTGATCGTGCTGGCCGCCCCGTTCGCGCTGGGCACCGCGTACGCGCTGCGCCGGCGGCCCACGGCGCTGCCGCAGGTGTGGATCAGCGAAGGTGAGGACGGGCCGCTTGTCGAGGGCGGCGACGTGACGGCGGCGGTGAGCGTCGGCAATCCGGACACAGTGGACTACGACCTGGTGGTGGTGCGTTCCCGCGTGTCGCCGTGGCTGCGCATCGACCGGGCCGGTTTCGCCCTGGACGGGGCCGTGACCGACATGCCGCCGGCCGGCACGACGCCGACCGGCACGACGCCGACCGGCGGTGCGGCTCCGGCCGGCGGCAGGGGCCGTTCCATCGCCGACCGGCCGTTCGTGACGGCGGTGCCCACCGGGACGGTGGCGGACCTGGAGCTGGCCGGCCACGCCATGCGCTGGGGCCGGCATCCGGTGGGACCGGCCGGGGCCCGGGTCGCCACGGCGGGCGGCCTGCTGGTCTCCCGGGCGGTGCTCACCGAGCCGGTCCGGGTGCGGGTGTACCCGCGTACCGAGCCGTTCGAGGCCGTCGAGGCCATGCCCCGCGCCGCCGGGCTGGTCGGGGCGCACCACTCCCGCCGGCCCGGTGAGGGCGGCGAGCTGGCCGGGGTACGGATCTTCGCCCCGGGGGACCGGCTGCGCCGCATCGACTGGCGGGTGTCGTTGCGCGCCCGGCAGTTGCACGTGGCAGCCACGCTCTCCGACCGTGACGCGGAGGTGGTGGTGCTCCTCGACGTGCTCGCCGAGGCTGGCCGCTCCGGCGGGGTGGGCGGCGCCGCCTCGGTGCTGGACACCACCGTCCGGGCCACGGCCGCGATCGCCGAGCACTACCTGCACCGCGGCGACCGGGTCTCCCTGCTGGAGTACGGGCCGGCAGCTCGCCGGCTGCGTCCGGCCGCCGGGCGTCGGCAGTACCTGACCGTTCTGGAGTGGCTGCTCGACGTGCACGTGCACCCGTCCTCGCACGAGCCGTACGACCAGGTCTTCGGCCCGCAACTGCTCTCCTCGGACGCGCTTGTGGTGGTGTTGACTCCGCTGCTTGACGAACGGTCGGCGCAGATGCTCGCCCGGTTGGCCCGCGCCGGCCGGTTCGTGGTGGCCGTGGACACACTGCCGACCAACCTGACGGCCCCGAAGAACCAGGGCTGGGCCGAGGTGGCGTACCGGCTGTGGCGCCTGGATCGGGACGTCATGATCGGGCAGCTCCGGGAGCACGGCGTACCGGTGGTGCGCTGGGCCGGTGCCGGCAGTCTGGACCAGGTGTTGCGGGACGTGGCCCGGTTGGCGACGGCTCCGAGGGTTGGTGGCAGATGATCGACGCGGTGACCGGGCGGGTTCGGGCCGCCCAGCACGCGGTGGCCCGCATCAGCCTCGCCCCGCTGCTGGTTCGGGCGGGAATCTTCGTCGTCGTGTTCGCCGGGTTCGCCCTGGCCTTTCCCGCCGAGGTGCTTTCCGGTCGGCCGCTCCTCTTCCTGGGGGTCGCCGCGCTGTTTCCCGCGTTCGGTCCGCGCCGGGTCTGGGCGGTCTTCACGGCGTTGGTCACGGTCGGCGGTTGGCTGCTCGCCACCGACGGGTACGGCCGCCCGGTGGCCCTGTGGCGGCTGCTCGCCGTCGCCGCCCTGCTCTATCTGGCGCACACCCTCTGCGCGCTTGCCGCGCTGCTGCCCTACGACGCGGTGGTGGACCCCGCGCTGATCAGCCGGTGGTTGCTGCGGGCGGGCGGGGTCCTGCTGGGCACCGCGGTGCTGGGGGTGCTGTTGTTGCAGGCCGCGGGCCTGGGTGGCGACGCCGGATACCAGTGGGTGACGCTGCTGGGGCTCCTGTTGGCGGTGGGGACGGCGGCGTTGCTGGGCTGGCTGCTGCGACGGCGGTGACCGGTGCGACCGGAGGGTTACGCAGGTCACATGGGTTGTGCTCCGTCACAGATGGGGGCCGCGAGCGGCATTACCTGAGCAGGCCGGGGAAAGATAGACAACGTGAATCCGAAGCGGATCCTTGTGGTGGGTGCCGGGCACGTCGGTCTGTACGCGGCGCTGCGCCTGTCGAAGAAGCTCAGCCCCCGTGAGGCTGAGGTCATGGTGGTGGACCCCCAACCGCACATGACCTATCAGCCGTTCCTGCCCGAGGCCGCGGCGGGCAACATCTCCCCGCGGCACTCCGTGGTGCCGCTGCGTCGGGAGTTGCGGCGGTGCAAGATGGTGGCTGGCACGGTCACGCGCATCGAGCACGACCGCAAGGTCGCCACCGTTCAGCCGATCAGCGGCCCGGCCCGGGAGATCACGTACGACCACGTGGTCGTGGCCCCGGGGTCGGTTTCCCGCACCCTGCCGATCCCCGGCCTGCACGAGCAGGGCATCGGTTTCAAGACCATCGGCGAGGCGATCTACCTGCGCAACCACGTGCTGGACCGGCTCGACGTGGCGGCCGCCACGGCCGACGCGGACGTCCGCCGTTCGGCGCTGACCTTCACCTTCGTCGGCGGTGGGTACGCCGGCATTGAGGCGCTCGCCGAGATGGAGGACATGGCTCGCGACGCCCTGCGCTACTACCCGGAACTGAACCAGGACGAGGTTCGCTGGGTGCTCGTCGAGGCGACCCAGCGGGTGCTGCCCGAGGTCGACCGGGACATGGGCGCCTACACCGTCCAGCAGTTGATGAAGCGCAACATGGACATCCGGCTGGACACCCGGCTCGAGTCCTGCGTCGACGGGGTGGTCAAGCTCTCCGACGGTGACAGCTTCCGCTCCGACACGATCGTGTGGACGGCCGGCGTCAAGCCGTCTCCGATGCTCGACGCGACCGACTTCCCGCGGGACGACCGTCGGCGGATCACCTGCCTGCCGACGCTCCAGGTGGTCGACGGCGACCAGGTGGTCGAGGGTGCGTGGAGCGCCGGCGACTGCGCCGCCGTGCCGGACCTCACCAAGGAGCCGGGCAACTTCTGCTCGCCGAGCGCGCAGCACGCGGTGCGCCAGGCCGCCCGGATGGCCGACAACATCGTGGCCGTGATCCGGGGCCGCGAGCCGGTCAACTACAAGCACAAGCACGTCGGTAGCGTCGCGAGCCTCGGTCTGCACAAGGGCGTCGCCCAGGTGTACGGGATCAAGATGACCGGCTGGCCGGCGTGGGTCATGCACCGGACGTACCACATGAGCCGGATCCCGTCGTTCAACCGGAAGGTCCGGGTCGTGGTGGACTGGTCGTTGGCGTTCTTCCTCAAGCGTGAGGTGGTCGCCCTGGGGCAGTTGCACGACCCGCGCGAGGAGTTCGTCGAGGCGTCCCAGCCGGTGGGCGCGCCCCGCGTCTGACCCAGAGTCGCCGGAAAGGGCCCCTGCTTACCGTTTCGGTAGGGAGGGGCCTTTTCGGAGCTCGGCTCGGGTGCGGCGGTGGGGGTCAGACGCGCCAGATCCAGGCGTCGGCCACCCGGGTTGCCGGCCCGTAGAGCTGTTCCAGGGCGTTGCGCAGGCTTTCCGCGTGCGGCGCGTCGTCGGCCAGCGCCACGCACGAGGCGCCCCAGAAGTCCGCGTCCCGGGCGGCCTGCCGGCGCTGCTCGTCGCCGATGGCCGGTTGGTCACCGCGCCGGGCGACGTCCGCCAGCAGAGCGGAGGTGGGCTGCTTGAAGGTGCCCATCGCCGCGGTGCCGCCCCGCCCGTACGGGCCGATGAAGAATCCTTCGGGCAGGCTGAAGGCGGCGTTGGCGGCGGTGGCCCAGCGCATCGGCCCGGGTTCCTTGGGCGTGGGCAGCGGCACCGGAACCAACACCCCACCGGGTTGTACGCACTGCCGCCAGTGGCCGCCGGTGACGAACTCCGGCACGGCGGGCCGCCCGGTGGTCGGCAGGGGGGTCGGGAAGATCGGCAGCAGCGCCGCGCCGACGGCCAGTGGCACCAGCCGCCGGGCCCGACCGGTGTCGCGCAGAGCCCTGTCGACCGCCAGCACGAGCAGTGTCGCGACGATCGGCAGCAACGCCAGCGCGAACCGCATCGGCAACGCGCCGTCCACCACCGGTAGGCCGCCGATCAGCGCGTACGGGCCGGGAAGCGCGGTCCTGGTGCCACCGAGCACCACCTCGGGGCCGAGCGAGAGCGCACCCATCACGAGGCCCGCCACGACGCAGGCGAAGACCAGTCGACGTCGCCCGACCCAGATCGCGCAGGCCACTGTGACAAGCAGGAGGGGCCAGCCGAGGAAGGTGTTGTACTCGGCCGGACCGGTGGTCAGCCGGGCCGCCTGGTCGCTGCCGGCCACCGACAGCGGGGACACCGCCCACCAACTGCTCAGGTCGGCGGAGAAGTAGGCAGGGGTGAACATGCCGTCGGCCACCCCCTGCGGGCCGGCGAACTGGAACCACAGCGGGTAGCCGAGCACCAGCAGGGAGAGCCCGGCGGCGATCGCCAGCCCACCGGCGAAGCCGGGCAGCGCCCGCCGCGCCAGGTCCCGGTCCGCCACGGCGTAGCTGATCGCCATCACCAGCAGCGTGACGGCGGCGAGGAAGAGCACCTCCTCGCCGATGAAGACCTGCGCGCTCACCGCGCCGGCCAGCCCGGCCGCCGAGGTGGTCATCCGCCGGCGGTCCGGCCCGCCGGGTCGGGCCCGTCCGGTCTCGTCGGGCGTTGCCGGCCCGGGATCGGCCGCCCGCAGCAGCCGGACCACCAGCCAGACGATCACCGGCACCAGCCACTGGGCGGTCATGTGCAGGTGGCTGTTGGTCTGGGAGACCATGCCGGGGCCGAAGCCGCACAGCCCGGCGCCGAGCGCGGCAGCGAGCCGGCGGGCGCGCAGCGTCCGGTGCAACAGCAGGTACCAGGCCGCGGCGGTGCCGGCGAGGTTGGCGGCGGCGAGCAGCGCGAAGCTGACCGGTGCGCCCAGCAGCAGGGTGACCGGCGCGAAGACGATGCCGAGCGCGATGACCGTGGTGTTGGCCATCAGGTTGACGCCGTCGGGGGCGTTGAGCCGGTCGGTGAGCAGGTCGAAATCCCCGAGCAGCGCGCGGGCGTCGACCGCCAGGAACCATTCGTAGAGGGTCTGGTCCTCCGGGTTGAGCGCCAGGGTGCGGCCGGCCGGATCGGGCCACAGCCCGTGGGTGAGCCAGCCGGCGAGCACCACGAAGACCAGAGTGACGAGCAGATCCGCCCGGTGTCGGCGCACGGCGGCCAGCAGGCGGGCGACCCGAGGCCGGCGGTCGACCCGACCGGCGAGGCGGAAGGCCTGCTCAGGGGCGGCGTCGGGGGCCGTGGGGGCTGCGCTGCTCACGGGACCGACCCTAATGTGGCGGGCCCTGCTGGGTACGTCGGGTCGCCGCTAACCGGTTACGGTGACACTGCACCGCGCGTGTCGACGCGCCGGTGCCACCCGCCCGGGTGGTGGAACGGCAGACACGGCCGCCTTAAAAGCGGCTGCCGCAAGGCGTGCGGGTTCGACCCCCGCCCCGGGCACCCACCAGCTCGACACATTCTCATTCGTGATCACCAGGACTTGGCTGCGCCGTTTACTCTTGAAGGGCACGTTCACGTGCAACGACCCCCTGAGGGAGGCCAGACAGTGAAGACCTCGAACCCGGTGCTCGCCCGGCTCGGCCAGGCGGCCGAGCGGGAGCGTTCCGCCGGGTACGCCCCGGCCGGGCCGTACGGACAGCCCGGCATTCCCCAGCAGTACCCGTCCCAGGCCGGTTACCCCGCCGCGCCGCCGACCGTGGCGCCGATGACGGTCGACGACGTCGTCGTCAAGACCGTCGCTCTGCTCGGCATCCTCGGCATCACCGCCGCGGCAGCCTGGGTGCTCGTGCCGGACGCGCTCGTCGGTACGGCCTGGATCGGCGCGGCGGTGGTCGGCCTGGTCCTCGGCATGATCATCTCGTTCTCCCGGATGGCGAACCCGGCGCTCGTCATCGCGTACGCGGTCGTCGAGGGTGTCTTCGTCGGCATGGTCAGCAAGGCGTTCGAGACGGCGTACGACGGCATCGTGCTCCAGGCCGCAGCGGCCAGTTTCGGCATCTTCTTCCTGATGGCGATGCTCTACCGGGCCAAGGTCATCCGGGCCACCCCAGCGTTCGTCAAGGGCATGATCGCGGTGATGGCCGGCCTCTTCGCGGTCATGCTGATCAACCTGGTGCTGGCGCTGTTCGGCGTCAACACCGGCCTGCGCGACGGCAGCCCGCTGGCCATCGGCTTCAGCCTGGTCTGCATCGTGGTCGCCTCGCTGAGCTTCGTGCTCAGCTTCAAGGAGATCGAGGACGGCGTCCGGATGGGTCTGCCCCAGCGCTACTCCTGGGTGGCCGCGTTCGGCATCCTGGTCAGCCTGGTCTGGCTCTACATCGAGATCCTGCGCCTGCTGAGCTACTTCCAGGGCGACGACTGACCTCGTCCGCACTGCCGACCGGCGCCCGCTCCCGCTTCGGCGGGGGCGGGCGCCGTCGTCAGCGCCGTTTCCCCGCCGCCGCCGGTCCGTCCGGGGCAGAGTGACTGCGAGGGCACACGCTCTGGGGGTACGCGGGCGAAGGAGGCGGCGGTGCGCAGCAACAACCCGGTGCTCAACCGGCTGGACGAGACCGGCCGGGTGGAGGCCCGGGTGCTCGGCGCCCGCGACGTCGAGCCGATGACCGTCGACGACGTGGTGATCCGTACCGTCGGATTGTTGCTGGTCACCGGTGTGGCGGCGGCGGTGTCGTGGGCGGTGGTCCCGGACGCGGCCTGGCTCGGCGCCGCGTTGGCCGGCAGCGCGCTCGCCTCGATCGCGCTGGTCCTGGTCATCTCGTTGCGGGGCATCACCAATCCGGTGCCGATCGTCGGCTACGCCCTGCTCCAGGGCCTGCTGCTCGGGGTGGCGAGCCGCACCTTCGAACAGGTCTACCCGGGCATCGTGGTGCAGGCGGTGGCGGGCACCTTCGGCGTCTTCCTCGGCATGGCGGCGCTGTACCGGGCCCGGGTGATCCGGGCGACGCCCCGGCTGGCCCGTCTGGTGATCGGGACGTTGCTCGGGATCGCCGTGCTCAGCGTGGTCAACCTGGTGTCGTACCTGATCTCCGGCCGGCCGGGTCTGGCGGTCTACAGCGTCAGCGGGCAGGTCGGCTGGCTGCCGTACGCCTTCTCGGTGGTGGCGATCATCGCCGGGGCGTTCAGTTTCATCCTGGACTTCGACCTCGTCGAGCGTTCGGTGCGCGACGGTCGACCCCGCCGGTACGCGTGGCTGAGCGCGTTCGGCCTGCTCACCGGTCTGGTCTTCCTCTACTGGCAGTTGCTGCGGCTGCTCAGCTACCTGCGTCGGTGACCGGCGCGCCGGCCGGTCGTCCCCCGGCCCACCAGCATGATCGACTCAGGTTTCTTGACGTCGGGGTGTCCGGGTCGCGGTGATGCCCCGGTTTCCGGGAAATCGAGTCGATCTCGGGCGCCGCGCCGGCCGGCCGTAGACTCGGCGGCGATGAACGCAGCGGAGTTGGATCAGGCCGTGCAGTTGCTGGTCCGTCAGGTCGGGCACTGGCAGCAGCCGCGCTGGGCGGCGGTCGCGACCACCGGCAACGTGCCCCGCGCCGACCTGGTGCACCGGTTGGTGCAGGAGATCGCCAACCTGGCCGCCGACGCCGAGGGGGAGCCGCGTCGGGTCGTGCCCCGGCTCGACAACGACCTGGCCCTGCCCGACCAGTTACGGGTGGTGGCGGCCGACCTGCGGGCCGCCGGAGCCGGCGACGAGGTGCTGGCGCGGGCCGCCGCCGAGGTGACGGCGACCCGCAGCGCGCTCTGAGCGCGACCCGCTCAGCTCAGCCGTTCGAGCACCATGGCCATGCCCTGGCCGCCGCCCACGCACATGGTCTCCAGACCGATGGTCTTGTCGTGCCACTCCAGCGCGTTGAGCAGGGTGCCGGTGATCCGGGCACCGGTCATACCGAACGGGTGACCGACCGCGATCGCGCCGCCCATCACGTTCAGCTTCTCCTCCGGGATGCCCAGCTCCCGGTAGGAGGGAATGACCTGCGCCGCGAACGCCTCGTTGATCTCGACGAGGTCGACGTCGTCGATGGTCATGCCGGCCCGCCGCAGCGCCTGCCGGGACGCCTCGACCGGCCCGAGGCCCATGATCTCCGGTGACAGGGCTGTCACACCTGTGGAGACGATCCGGGCCAACGGGGTCAGCCCCAGCTCCTCGGCCCGCTGGGCGCTCATCACCACCACGGCGGCCGCGCCGTCGTTGAGCGGGCAGCAGTTGCCCGCGGTGATCCGACCATCCGGACGGAACACCGGCTTCAGGCCGGCGACCGCGTCCAGGGTGACGCCGGCCCGGGGACCGTCGTCGGTGCTCACCACTGTGCCGTTCGGCGTGGTGACCGGGGTGATCTCCCGGGCCCAGAAGCCGTCGGCGATGGCCTTCTCGGCGAGGTTCTGGCTGCGTACGCCGAACTCGTCCATGTCGGCGCGGGTCACGTCGTACACCTGGGCCAGGTTTTCCGCGGTCTGCCCCATGGTCAGGTAGATGTCGGGCAGCTCACCTGCCTCACGTGGGTCGGTCCACACCTCGGCGCCGCCCTGCGCGCGGCGCTTCGAGCGCTCGCCGGCCGCCCCGAAGCGGGGGTTCTCCCAACCGCCGCCGACAAGCGCCTGCGCCTCCGGAGGCAGCCCGTCGGAGCTGCCCCGGGCGTAGCGGGAAACCATCTCCACGCCGGCGGAGACGAACACGTCACCCTCGCCGGCCCGGATCGCGTGCATCGCCATCCGGGTGGTCTGCAACGACGAGGCGCAGTAGCGGGTCAGCGTGGCACCGGGCACGGTGTCCAGACCGAGCAGGGTGGACACCACCCGGGCCATGTTGAAGCCCTGCTCGCCCCCGGGCAGGCCGCACCCGAGGTAGATGTCGTCGATGGTGGTCGGGTCGAGTTGGGGGATCTTGTCCAGGGCCGCCTGGACGATTGTCGCGGCGAGGTCGTCGGAGCGGACGTCGCGCAGGGACCCCTTGTGCGCCCGGCCGATGGGGGAGCGGGCGGTGGCGACGATGACGGCGTCGCGGGACGACTCAATCGGCATGAGCCAACGTTAACCCGCCGGTAACATGGCGCGGAAGGAGCCGGCCCGGCGGGAAATGTCACCCTGGCCGGGACGATCTAGCGCCGGGTCGCGACCGTCGCCGCGGCGACGATGGCGGGCAGCAGCGCGTGCGCCCACACCCGGTAGCCGTCCGCGGAGGGGTGGAAGCCGTCGTGGCAGAGCGTCCCCGCGTCAGCCCGGAACACCGGCCCGGTCTCGGTGGCGAGGTCGACCACCGAGCCGCCCGCGTCCAGCACGGCGGCGGTCTGCGCGCGGGCCATCCGACGCCCCGACCAGCCGACCACCTGGCGCAGCGGCGGCGCGATGGCACGCACCGCGCCGAGATCGGGGCAGGTGCCCACCACCACCTCGACCCGCGCCTCCCGCAACCGGTGCACCGCGGCGGCGAGATAGGCCGCCGCGTCGGAGGGGCGGCGCAGCCCGGTGGCGTCGTTCGCGCCGATCAGGATTAGCGCCACGTCGGGCCGTTCACCGAGCAGGGCCCGAGCCACCTGGGTGGACAGGTCCGTCGAGCGGGAACCCGAGACGCCGACGCTGGACAGGTGCACGCGGCGGCCGGTCGGGCCCTCGGCGAGCAGGTTGGCCAACTGCCCGCCGATGGTGTCGTCGAGACGGTCGACCCCCACGCCCAGTGCCGACGAGTCGCCGAGCAGCACCAGCCGCAGCGGCGGAGCGCCCGCCCGACCGATCGTGGCCCGAAGGGCCAGCCCCAGCTCCGGTTGGGCGTAGCGCCGGTGCCGGGCGACGAACGCCTCACCGGCCAGGACGGCAGCGCCGCCCACGGTGCCGGCGAACAGCGAGAACGCCGCCGCCCGACCCAGTCGGCCGGCGAGGCCGGCGGTCACGCCCCGCTCGCTGCGTTCGTTCATGCCAGTCCCTCCACTGTCGAGGCGTCCGGGGCGGATCCGTGCTGCGGCACCGCGCCGACACCGAAGAACGCCCGGCGACGCAACTGCGCCCACCTGCCGGCCGGCCCCCGGTCGCGGCCCCGGACCTGGGTGCCGCTGACCTCGGTGCCGGCGTGCCGGGCCGCCTCCTGCGCGGCCTCCGGCAGCGACCGTACGCCCTCTCCCCACGTCGGTGTGGCCCGTCGTTCCTGCCCCGCGCCGAGCGCGGACAGCATCGTCGGCAGGAGCGCGGCGGCGGCCATCGCGTACCCCTCGGCGGAGGGGTGGAACCGGTCCCACGCGAACATCCGGGTCGGCTCCGCCGCGAAGCGGGGGCCGAGGAGATCACCGAGGGAGACCGTCCAGCCGCCCGCCTCCACCACCGCGACCGTCTGGGCTGCGGCGAGTTGGCGGCTCCACCGGTGCGCCAGCCATCGCAGCGGGGGCTGGATCGGGCGGATCGCACCCAGGTCGGGGCAGGTGCCGACAACCACCTCGCAGCCGGCGTCACGCAGTGTGTGCACCGCCTCGACGAGGTAGCGCACCGCCAGCCCACGCGGGGTGCGGTTGGTGATGTCATTGCCGCCGATGAGGATCACCGCGATGTCGGGGCGGCAGTCAAGTGCCGCCTCCACCTGGTGGCGCAGCGCCGCGGAGATGGCGCCCACCACCGCGAAGCGGTGCAGTCGCACCGGCCGGTGCAGGCGACGGGACAGGCCGGTGGCGAGCAGCGCGCCGGGTGTCTCCCGACGGCGGTGCACCCCGTAGCCGGCAGCCGACGAGTCACCGAGCACGACCATGGTGAGTGCCGGGCCGGGGAACTTCGCGCCGTAGATCCCGTCGCAGCGTGGTGGTGGTGCCTCGGCCATCGGGATGGTGCGTCGCGCCTGCCGGGCCTGGCCGAGCAGCACCCCGCCGGTCGCCACCGCGGCTGCCGCGGTGGCGCCCGTCCCGATCGCCGCCAGGCGGGCGAACCGCCGGGTCTGCCGCCAGCGCTCACCGGGTACGACGGAATCAGCCACCCCCATACCACGACATTATCGCGCTGCCCCGACATGCCGCTGTCGTCGTGCCGGCACCCGAGTGCCTGGAAACCGACCCGACGGGGTATCGGTACGGCAGAGGCCGGTCGACTTGCGCCGACCCGCCACGCTGATCCGGCGGAGAGGAGCGCGACGATGGGGAAGACACTGAAGCGCAGCGCGGCGTTCGCGGCCCTGGCGCGGGCACTGACGTCCGGGGCACGCGGGGGGCCGTCGCTGGGCACCCGGCTGGCCGCCCTGCCCCGGATGATCCGGGCCACCACCAGGGGGGAGTACGACGGCGGCCTTCGGCTGGCCCTGATGACGGCGGCGACGGCGTACATCGTCTCGCCTATCGACCTGCTCCCGGAGATCCCGCTGGCGATCTTCGGGCTGGCCGACGACGCGGTCATGGTCACGTGGTTGGCCGGCAGCGTGCTCGCCGAAACGGAGCGCTTCCTCACGTGGGAGGCCGCACGCAGCTCCGTCATCCCCGGGGGGCTGGTGCCCTGACGACACGTACGCTGGGCGGCGAGGAAACGTCTGCCCGGCCGCCGTCGCCGGCGCCGCAACGAAGGGCACACCGTGCAGTTCTACGACAACGTCGTCGACATGATCGGCAACACCCCGCTGGTGCGTCTGCGTAACGTCACCGCGGGCATCCAGGCCACCGTGCTGGCCAAGGTGGAGTACGTCAACCCGGGTGGCTCGGTCAAGGACCGGATCGCGCTGCGGATGGTGGAGGACGCGGAGGCCGCCGGCCTGCTCCGGCCCGGCGGCACCATCGTCGAGCCGACAAGCGGCAACACCGGTGTCGGGCTGGCCCTTGTGGCGCAGCTCAAGGGCTACAAGTGCGTGTTCGTCTGCCCGGACAAGGTCAGCCAGGACAAGCAGGACGTGCTCCGGGCGTACGGCGCCGAGGTGGTGGTCTGCCCGACGGCGGTCGCCCCGGAGGACCCGCGCTCGTACTACAACGTCTCCGACCGGCTGACCCGGGAGATTCCCGGCGCCTGGAAGCCCAACCAGTACAGCAACCCGGCCAACCCGCGCTCGCACTACGAGACCACCGGCCCGGAGCTGTGGAAGCAGACCGAGGGCGGGCTCACCCACTTCGTGGCCGGCGTCGGCACCGGCGGCACCATCTCCGGCATCGGCCGGTACCTCAAGGAGGCCTCCGAGGGTCGGGTGCGCATCATCGGAGCCGACCCGGAGGGCTCGGTCTACTCCGGTGGCACCGGCCGCCCCTACCTGGTGGAGGGCGTCGGCGAGGACTTCTGGCCGGAGACGTACGACCAGGGTGTCGCCGACGAGATCGTCGAGGTCTCCGACAAGGCGTCCTTCGAGATGACCCGGCGGTTGGCCCGCGAGGAGGGGCTGCTGGTCGGCGGCTCCTGCGGGATGGCGGTGGTCGCCGCGCTGGAGGTCGCCCGCCGGGCCGGCCCGGACGACGTGGTGGTGGTGCTGCTGCCGGACGGCGGCCGCGGCTACCTCTCCAAGATCTTCAACGACTCGTGGATGGCCCGGTACGGCTTCCTCGACAACTCCGGCGCCGAGCCGACGGTGGCCGACGCGCTGGCCAGCAAGCCGGGCGGGCTGCCCGAGCTGGTGCACGTGCACCCGACCGAGACGGTTCGCGACGCCATCGACTACATGCGCGAGTACGGCGTCTCGCAGTTGCCGGTGCTCAAGGCCGAGCCGCCGGTGGTGACAGGTGAGGTGGCCGGCTCGATCGCCGAGCGGGATCTGCTCGACGCGCTCTTCACCGGTCAGGCGCACCTGCACGACACCATCGAGCGGCACATGGGCGACCCGCTGCCGATGATCGGTGGCGGTCAGCCGGTGAGCGAGGCGGTCGGCCTGCTGGAGAAGTCCGACGCCGCCCTGGTCCTGGTCGACGGAAAGCCCAAGGGCGTCCTCACCCGGCAGGACCTCCTGGCCCACCTCGGCGCCCACTGAGTCCCCGTCCCGGTGCCCCGCCTGCGGGCGGGGTACCGGGTGACCCTGCCGCCCCCTTTGCTCTGCATACGCATACGCACCACCCACGGCCACGGCCACCGTCACGGCCACCGCCACCGCTGGTGCTTATTGGTAAGCAGAGCAAAGGCGCGCGGGAGAGAACTGCTCAGAGAGGGCGGGCGTACCGCAGTTGGAGTGTGAGGGCCGTGCCGATGTGCTCCTCGCGCTCCACGCCCGTCGATGTCCAGCCGCCGCGCTCGTAGAAGGCGCGGGCGTGTGCGTTGTCCCGCAGCACCCAGAGCACGGCGCGCCGCCAGCCACGGGCCCGCATGGCCTCCAACGTGTCCACCATGAGCGTGCGGCCGGTGCCCCGGCCCTGCTCGGCCGGGTCGAGATGGATCGCGTTGAGCAGCCCGGTCCCCGGGTCGTCCTCGTCGTCCGGACCCAGGTAGCTGAACCCGACAAGCGTCCCGGCCCGCTCGGCCACGGTCATCCGGTGGTTGTCCCGCTCCCAGTGCCACCGTTCCGCCCAGTACCGCCCCATCGCCTCCGGCGTCGGGTCGGCCAACGCCTCGGCCGGCAGGAAGGCGGAGTACGCGGCGACCCGGGAGCGCTGGTGCAGGGCCCCCACCGCCATCATGTCGCGAGCGGTCGCGGGGCGGAGCGTGACGGTCATCCGGCCGAGGCTACCCGGCGGGGTGGGAGCTGCACCGTGGTCAGGTCCTCGGCGATGATCAGGTCGCCGTCGAAGTGCGCGCGGGCCTCGTCGTGGAACCGGCGCGGGTCGGAGTAGCGCTGGGAGAAGTGGGTGAGCACGAGCCGGCGTACCCCGGACTCGGTCGCCACCCGGGCGGCCTGCGCCGCGGTCAGGTGGCCGACCTCGGCGGCGAGCGCGGCCTCCGACTCCAGGAACGTCGACTCGATGACCAGCAGGTCGGCGTGCTCGGCGAGGGCGTACACCCCGTCGCAGAGGCCGGTGTCCATCACGAAGGCGAACCGCTGCCCCGGCCGGGGCACGCTCACCTCGTCACGGGTGACGCGACGCCCGTCGAGGTCCAGGTGCCCGACGCGGATCAGCTCGCCGACGGCCGGCCCACTGATGCCGTACGCGGCCAGGCGCTCCGGCAGCATTCGGTGACCGTCCGGCTCGACCAGGCGATAGCCGTACGTCTCGATGGGATGCCGCAGCCGGCGTGCCTCCAGGGTGCCGCAGGCCAGGGTGATCCGCTGCCCGTCCTCCTCGATCGGGGTGACCTGCAACTCGGCGGTCTCGTGGAAGGAGGTGGCGTGCCGTAGCCGGGCGAAATACTCGGCACCGCCGGCCGGGAAGTGCACGGCGACCGGGTGCGGCACCCGGTCCAGGGAGAGCCGCTGGATGGTGCCGGGCAGGCCGAGGCAGTGGTCACCGTGGAAGTGGGTGATGCAGATGCGCGTCAGGTCGGTGGCCGTGACAGTGGTGTAGAGGAACTGGCGCTGGCTGCCCTCGCCCGGGTCGAAGAGGATCACCTCGTCGTCCCAGCGCAGCACGTACCCGTTGTGGTTGCGCTGACGGGTCGGCGCCTGGCTGGCCGTTCCGAGGATCACCAGCTCGCGCATGGACATCGCCGCTCCCCCGGATATGGAGCGACCCCCGGGGCGCTCCGCGCTGGTGCGCGGGCCGGCTGGACTTGGCCGGCACCCCGGGGGTCGGGTGGCTGTCGTGGATTCGCCGCACCGCTGCCACACGGTCTCGACGATGGTACTGGTGCCCGCCTCGCGGCGGACCGATCACTGTCGAGGACAGCGGCTAGCTGACAGCCACCTCACGAGTCCGATTGCTATACAAGTCTGGACCACCTCCTTTCACGTGTACGGCCACGTTATCGAGTTCCCGGCGGGGTCGGCAACGGATTTCGATCACACGGTCAGATGGGAATGCCCGGCCACCTCAGAGGTGGCCGGGCATCACGCGGGTGCGGGTGGCGGTGGTCAGCCGCCGACCCGGGCCACGCCGACCGGGCAGCTCAGCCCGTTCGGGCCGTGGTTGCAATAACCGTTCGGGTTCTTGGTCGGAGCGAGGTACTGCTGGTGATAGTCCTCGGCGAAGTAGTAGCTGCCGAGCGGAGCGATCTCGGTCGTGATCTCACCCTTGCCGGCCCGCTTCACGATCGGCTGGAACGCGTCCCGGGACGACTCCGCGATGGTCCGCTGCTCGTCGGTGGTCGTGTAGATCGCCGACCGGTACTGGGTGCCCACGTCGTTGCCCTGGCGCATGCCCTGGGTCGGGTCGTGGTTCTCCCAGAAGACCTTCAGCAGGTCCTCATAGTTGATCTTGCTGGGGTCGTACACCACCTGGACGACCTCGGCGTGCCCGGTCCGGCCGGAACACGTCTCCTCGTACGTCGGATTCCTGGTGATGCCACCCGCGTAACCGGCGGAGGTGGTGTAGACCCCCGGCAGCGTCCAGAACAGTCGCTCGGCTCCCCAGAAACAGCCCATGCCGAAGACCGCGACCTGCAGGCCCTCCGGGAACGGGCCCTTCAACGGGGTGCCCAGCACCTCGTGGCGGTCGGCGACCGGCATGGCGATCTGACGGCCCGGCAGGGCCTGATCGGGCGAAACCATCTCAGCGTTCATACGGCGCAAAAACACGTGGGGATCTCCTCTCGTACCTCTCCCAGCGTGTAACACCGGTAGGTACACCTTTCTTACCCGCGCCGCTGTGAGTCAGGCCCCGCCCGGGAGCGCGGCGGCGACCCGGTCCGCGTAGGCCCGGGCGTCGGCGTCGTCCTCGTAGCGGGTGCGGGGCCAGAAGAAGCCGCGCAGCCCATCGCCCCTGGTCCGCGGAACCACGTGGGTGTGCAGGTGCGGGACGGACTGGGACACCTTGTTGTTCATCGCCACGAACGTCCCACCGGAGCCCAGACCGGTCTCCACGGCCACCGCCAGGCGCTGGACCAGCGCGAAGTAGCCGGGCAGCAGGTCCGCCGGCAACTCGGCAAGGGTCACCAGGTGGACCCGCGGCACCACCAGCACGTGCCCCTTGAACACCGGCCGGGTGTCCAGGAACGCCACCCCGTCCGGGGTGTCGGCGACCCGGAACGCCGGCACGTCACCCGCCACGATCCCGCAGAACACGCACCCACTCATCGGCTCAGGCTATGCCGAGGGACCGACGGATCGCGGTGCCCCCCACGTGCACATCGACTGTGATACTCATAGACAGGTCTGGATAATTACACGGGGGGCAACGTGTTGTCGCGCCAGCGACGCCCGGCCGGTCCGTCGACACTCCGAAAGGACGCACCTTGCTCATCAGAAGAGGCCCGACCCTGGCGCTGGCCGCCCTGACCGTCGGGCTGCTCACCGCCGCGATCTCCAGCCCCGCCCAGGCGGCCCCCGCGCAGACGGCCACCCCGCTGTCGCTACCGGGAGCCGCCGACGTGGTGTCGGCAGGTGACCGGGTCTTCGTCAGCGGTGGCCGCTCCTCGACAGACGTCGCGGTGACGAGCGCCACGGGCACGCTTGTCGGCACCCTGTCGGGGCTGCCCGGCCCCACCGACCTGCTGCTCAGCGCCGACCGGCAGACGCTCTACGTGGCGCTGCCCAGCGCCAACGCCATCGCCGCCTTCAACACCGGATCTCTGGTCGAATCGGCCCGCTACGACACCGGCGCGGGGGAGTGCCCGTCGTCGCTCGCGCTGACCGGGCGGTACCTGTGGTTCGGCTACGGCTGTGACCAGTGGGGCGGCAACATCGGCCGGATCGACCTGGGCCGGCAACCGGCCGTGGTGACCACCGGGGTGGCCACCGGTCAGGACTTCTACGACGCCCCGCTGCTGACCGCCGCCAGCCAGAACCGTTCGGTGCTGCTGGCCGGGCAGCCCGGGTTGAGCCCGGCGTCGGTGTACGCGTACACGATCGGCAGCGGGGGCGTACTGAGCGCGCCCAGGGAGAACGAGTTCATGGCGGTCGGCAGCAACCTGCAGGACGTCGCGCTCGACCCCACCGGCACCACCGTCTTCACCGCTTCCGGCGCACCGTACGTGGTGCAGGCGTTCCCGTTCGCCGACATCAGCACCCCATCCGTGACCTATCCCACCGGTGCGTACCCGAATGCGGTCGAGGTGTCCCGCGACGGCACCAGGATCGCCGGCGGGGCAGACGCCTCCTATGACCCGGACGTGTTCGTCTTCCGGGCCGACGGCACCGAGCTGGCCCACTTCGAGCTGGGCGACGACCTCAGCCCGGGTGCGCTGGCCTGGGCGCCGAACGGAGCCCGGGTCTACGCGGTCTCGTACGACTGGACGGGGGCCCACCCGGTCACCCTGCACGTCCTGCCCGTTCCGGCCGGCTGACCGGCCCGCCGACGCACGGTCGGCGCGCGCGGGGCCGGGCCGGCCAGCCCGGCCCCGCGCGGGAGCCCGGGTTCGGTCCCAGCCATCCGCGACGGGGCACTAGCCTCACCAGAATGAACCACGGCTTCGAGACGCTCGCCATCCACGCCGGTCAGGACCCCGAGGCGCGGACCGGCGCGGTGATTCCACCGATCTACCAGACCAGCACGTACGCCCAGGACGCCGTCGGCGCGCCCCGGCTCGGCTACGAGTACAGCCGCTCCGGCAACCCGACCCGTGACGCGCTCCAGGAGTGCCTGGCGGCGCTGGAGGGCGGGCCGGTGGGGCTCGCCTTCGCCAGTGGTCTGGCGGCGGAGGACGCCCTGCTGCGGGCCGTGTGCCAGCCGGGCGACCACGTGGTGATCCCGGACGACGCGTACGGCGGCACGTACCGGCTGTTCGCCCGGGTCGCCCAGCGCTGGGGTCTGGAGTTCACCCCGGCCAAGGTCTCCGACCCGGCGGCGATCCGGGCGGCCGTGCAGCCCGGCCGCACGAAGATCGTCTGGCTGGAGACGCCGACCAACCCGCTGCTGGGCATCGCCGACATCGCCGCCCTGGCCGCCGTGGCACACGACGCGGGCGCGCTGCTGGTGGTGGACAACACCTTCGCCTCGCCGTACCTGCAACAGCCGATCGCGTTCGGCGCGGACGTGGTGGTGCACTCGACCACCAAGTACATCGGCGGGCACTCCGACGTGGTCGGTGGCGCGCTTGTCGTCGCCGATGCCGGGCTCGGCGAGGAGTTGCGCTACCACCAGAACGCGATGGGCGCGATCAACGGCCCCTTCGACGCCTGGCTCACCCTGCGTGGCATCAAGACCCTCGGGGTACGGATGGACCGGCACTGCGACAACGCCGAGCGGCTCGCCGCGTACCTCGACGGGCACGCCAAGGTGGCGCAGGTGCTCTACCCCGGGCTGCCGTCGCACCCCGGTCACGAGGTCGCCGCCAAGCAGATGCGCCGCTTCGGAGGCATGATCTCGTTCCGTGCCGCCGGTGGTGAGGAGCACGCGGTGGACATCTGCAACCGGGCCAAGCTCTTCGTGCTCGCCGAGTCGCTGGGCGGCGTGGAATCCCTGATCGAGCACCCGGGTCGGATGACACACGCAAGTGCTGCCGGCTCGCCGCTTGAAGTTCCCGGCGATCTCGTGCGACTGTCTGTCGGCATCGAGACGGTCGACGACCTACTCGCCGATCTGGAGCAGGCGCTGGGCTGACCGCTGGGGAGGATGGCCGTGCAGGACATCATGGCGACCTGGGTCGGGGCGACCGCCAAGCAGATCGCCCGGGGCGTACGCCGAGGTGACGTGTCGGCCACCCAGGTCGTCGCCGACCACCTTGAGTACATCTCCCGTGCCGACCGTGAGCTGGCCGCGTTCCGCGCCGTTCGCGGCGGCGAGGCGATCACCGAGGCGGAGAAGGTCGACGAGCAGGAGGACCTGGCCAACCTGCCACTGGCCGGGGTGCCGGTGGCGGTCAAGGAGAACACCCCGGTCGCCGGTCTGCCCACCTGGAACGGGTCGGCGGCGGCACGCAGCGACGTGGCGGAGGCCGACCACGAGGTGGTGCGCCGGTTACGCGGCGCGGGCGCGGTGATCCTCGGTGTGACCCGGATGCCGGAGCTGGGGCTGTGGGCGGTCACCGACGACGACAACGCGGTGACCCGCAATCCGTGGGACAGCACGCGTACCCCCGGCGGGTCCTCCGGTGGCGCGGCCGCCGCCGTGGCGGCCGGGCTGGTGCCGATCGCGCACGCCAACGACGGTCTCGGCTCGATCCGGATCCCGGCGGCCTGTTGCGGGCTGGTCGGGCTCAAGCCGGGTCGGGGCGTGGTCCCCTGCCAGCTCGGCGCGGACGACTGGTTCGGCCTCACCGAGCACGGCATGCTGACCAGCACGGTCGCCGACGCGGCGGTGGGCTTCTCGGTGCTCGCCGGCCGGCGTCCCGAGAAGCTGGTTCCGCCGCAACGGCTGCGGGTGGGGGTCTCGCTGCGCTCCCCGGTGCGGGGTGTCGCACCGGACGCGCCCAACCGGGACGCGGTCGCCGCCGCCGGTCGGCTCCTCGCCGCCGCCGGCCACGACACGGTGCCGGCCGATCCGGTCTACCCCACCGCGCTGGGCCTGCAGGGCATCGCCACCTGGCTGGCCGCCGCCGCCGCCGACGTGCGGGCCGCCGGGTTGGACCGCCGTGGTCTGCAACGGCGTACCCGGCGGCACGTCGCGCTGGGCGAGTGGGCGCAACGTCGCGGCTACGTGCGGGAGGCGGACCGGGCCGCGTGGCGGCAACGGTCTGTCGACTTCTTCACCGACCACTCGGTCGACCTGCTGCTCACGCCGGCGCTGGCCAGTGCGCCACCGGAGGCGGCCCGCTGGTCGGAGCGGTCGTGGCGGTCGAACATGACAGCCAACATCCGGTACGCCCCGTACGCCGCGCCGTGGAACATCGCCGGTCTGCCGGCGATCGTGGTGCCGGTCGGCCGTCGCCCGGACGGTCTGCCGGTCGCCGTGCAGATCGTCGGGCCGCCGGGCTCGGAGCTGCTGCTGCTCGGTGTGGCCGGCCAGTTCGAGATGGCCGCGCCGTGGACGCGGCACGCCCCCGGTTACCCCCGGGTCGGCCTCGGGGCCCCGGAGGTCCAGTCCCGGGGCTGATCCACTCCGGTTCCATGGAAACGCGCTGTCGAGGCACGGTTGATACCCCGGTGGCAGAGATGTCGAGTGGATCAAGGTCGTCCACGCCGGTGTCGCCGCAGAGGGCTCCGAAGGCGGGTGGCACGATCGGGGCATGACGGAACTGGTCGGTCTCGACGACGTGCGGGCCGCACGGGAACTGCTCGCCGGTGTCATCCGGACCACCCCGCTGGAGCCCTCCCGTCCGCTCAGCGCGGCACTGGGCGGGCCGACCTGGCTCAAGTGCGAGAACGTGCAGCGCGCCGGCTCGTACAAGGTGCGCGGCGCGTACGTGCGGATCTCCCGGCTGTCGGCGGCGGAGCGGGAGCGCGGCGTGGTCGCGGCGAGCGCGGGCAACCACGCGCAGGGCGTGGCCCTCGCCGCGGGCCTGGTCGGCACGCACGCCACCGTCTTCATGCCGGTCAACGCGCCGCTGCCGAAGGTGGCCGCCACCAAGGGGTACGGCGCGCAGGTCGAGTTCGCCGGCAACACCGTCGACGAGTCACTTGTCGCCGCGCAGACCTACGCCGAGCGCACCGGAGCGGTGCTGATCCACCCGTTCGACCACCCGGACGTGATCGCCGGCCAGGGCACTGTGGCGCTGGAGATCCTCGAACAGTGCCCGGACGTGAAGACGATCATCACGGGGGTCGGTGGCGGCGGCCTCATCTCGGGCATGGCCGTCGCCGCGAAGGCGTTGCGGCCGGACGTCCGGATCATCGGCGTCCAGGCGGCCGGGGCGGCGGCGTTTCCTCCCTCGCTGGTGGCCGGGGAGCCGGTCCGGCTGCCGGCGTTCTTCACCATCGCCGACGGCATCGCTGTCGGTCGGCCCGGGGAGATCACCTTCAACCACGTGCGCAAGCTCGTGGACGAGATCGTCACGGTCTCCGAGGAGGACATCTCCCGAGCCCTGTTGATGCTGCTGGAGCGGGGGAAGCAGGTGGTCGAGCCGGCCGGGGCGGTCGGTGTCGCCGCGTTGCTGGCCGGCGTGGTCGAGGTGGAGACGCCTGTGGTCGCGGTGCTCTCCGGCGGCAACATCGACCCGCTGCTGATGCTCCGGGTGATCGAGCACGGTCTGGCCGCCGCGGGCCGCTACCTGCGGGTGACGGTGCGCTGCTCGGACCGGCCGGGACAACTCGCGTCGCTGCTCAGTCAGATCGCCGAGCACCGGGCCAACGTGGTGGACGTGGAACACCAGCGCGCCAACCCGCACCTCAGTCTCGGCGAGGTGGAGGTGGCGCTGTCGGTGGAGACCCGCGGCGTGGAGCACTCGGACACGCTGATCAGCGCCCTGCGGGCCAGCGGCTACCAGGTGGTCTTCGCCGCCGAGGCGTGACACCGGTGGGTGCCACGCCTCGGGGCGGTGCGTCTGGGCCTGCGGTGGCGCCGGCGGCGTCAGCCGGAGAAGGGCTCGAAGCTGACCACTGTCACCTTGATGTCGGCGCCGCTGGGTGCCGTGTAGGTGCAGGTCTGCCCGGGCCGACCGCCCAGGATCGCCTTGCCGAGCGCGGACTCGGGGCTGTAGACGGTGAGGTCGGTGGTGGCGGCGATCTCCCGCGAGCCGAGCAGGAAGGTCTCGGTGTCGTTGGCGTCGTCGTCGAAGTAGATCGTCACGACCATGCCGGGCGACACCGCGTCCGCCGTTGGCGCCTCGCCGACCTTCGCGGTGCGCAGCAGCTCCTGCAGGTAGCGGATGCGTCCCTCGGCCTTGCCCTGCTCCTCGCGGGCGGCGTGGTAACCGCCGTTCTCCCGCAGGTCGCCCTCCTCGCGCCGAGCGTTGATCTCGGCGGCGATCGCCGGACGGTTGGCGATGTGCTCGTCGAGCTCGGCCTGGAGGCGGTCGTGCGCGTCCTGGGACAGCCAGGTGGCGGGCGCCTCGTTGCCAGTGGACACAGGCGTTCTCCTCAGTTGTGCGTGGCTGGCTGACAGGTGAACTACCAAGTTACCAGTGCGGTACGACACAGCGTGTCGGCCATTACCGCCGGTGTCCGGATCCGACACCCCGCGTAGGCGCCCTCAGAAGCCGGTTGGTGAGGCTGTCTTCGCAGCTCAGGCCGGGGGTCGGCAGCGCAGGACCTCGCCGATGAACGGTCGCGCGGTGGTGGTCAGGCGGTGCCGGGTCGTGACGTGCCGGTCGCCCGGCCGGGCGGTGACGGTGATCTGGTCCCGGGCCACCTCGGTGCCCGCACGGTCCCGGGCGCGCAGCACGCAGACCGCCGAGCCGCCCGCCGGCACCGTCACCCGAAAGTCGACAAGCACCTGGGTGTCCGTGATGTCGGTGTAGGTGATCACCTGGGCGTCGTAGACCGGGTCGCCGTACTGGCGGTAGAGCCGCACCGAGATCACGGTGAGCGTCGCCACGAGCGCCAGCAGCACAAGCGCGGCGACCACGTTGCGACGGCGTTCGCCGCCAGGTGCCCGGCGACGGCCGTAGCGTCCGGCGGGAAAAACCGGAGCGCCGGGTGAAATTGTGGCGTGCGTCTCGGTCACCGGCGGGTATCTCCTGGCGTTGTTGTCGGCGGCATCGGCAAGAATGGCAGAGTCCATCCTCCCACCCGGTCCAGCGGCAGGAATGGCAGGTCATGGCCTGCGGTGCTGGCCGGCGACAGGGTGCGGTGAGCAATGATCCCGGCAGGTCAGCCGGTCGAGCCCGGTCGGGTCCACCGGCCGGCACAGACGAGGAGTGCCGAAGTTGGCAGAGCAGCTGCGACTCATGGCCGTGCACGCGCACCCGGACGACGAGTCGAGCAAGGGTGCGGCGACCATGGCGAAATACGTCGCCGAGGGCGTGGACGTCCTGGTCGTGACGTGCACCGGCGGGGAGCGCGGCAGCGTGCTCAACCCCAAGCTCGACCGTCCCGACGTCTGGGCCAACATCGGCGAGATCCGCCGCGCGGAGATGGACGCCGCCCGCGCGATCCTCGGCGTCGAGCAGGCCTGGCTCGGCTTCGTCGACTCCGGGCTGCCCGAGGGCGACCCGCTGCCGCCGCTGCCCGAGGGCTGTTTCGCCCTGCAGGACGTCGAGGTGGCCGCCGGCCCGCTGGTGCGGCTGATGCGCGAGTTCCGTCCGCACGTGGTGACCACGTACGACGAGGAGGGCGGCTACCCGCACCCGGACCACATCATGTGCCACAAGGTGAGCGTGGCCGCGTTCGAGGCCGCCGGTGACCCGGAGCGCTACCCGGAGCTGGGCGCGCCCTGGCAGCCGCTGAAGCTGTACTACGACATCGGCTTCTCCAAGGCCAAGATCATGGCGCTGCACGAGGGCATGCTGGCCGCGGGCAAGGAGTCGCCCTACGAGGAGTGGATCAAGCGCTGGGAGGACCGGCCGGACAAGGGTCCCCGGATCACCACGCGGGTGGAGTGCTCCGAGTTCTTCCCCGTCCGCGACGACGCGCTGCGCGCCCACGCCACCCAGGTCGACCCGGACGGCTTCTGGTTCCACGTGCCGATGGAGTTGCAGCGCCGCGCCTGGCCGACCGAGGACTTCGAGTTGGCCCGATCGATGGTCGACAGCCCGCTGCCCGAGTCCGATCTCTTCGCGGGGGTGCGGGAGACGGCGCACGCACGCTGATTCCGGGCAGAGCTACCCTGGTTACCAACCGCACATCGGAGGAACGCCATGCTGACCGCTGCCCAGGTGCTCGCGGAGAACAACTTCGGAGACACCCGCACGGGTGGTCTGGCCGGGCCGATGGGCCTCTTCCTCATCCTGCTGCTGGCCGCCGCGACCATCCTGCTGATCCGCAACATGAACGCTCGGCTGCGCCGCCTGCCGGACCGGTTCCCGCAGCAGGCAAGCCCGGCCGACCCGACCAGGGCCGACGCTTCAGTCGTCGATCCGACAGACGGGACCGGGGGGCGTGATTCATCCACCGCCAGTCCCAATGGGCACCAGCAGCACCGGAACGGGTAGCCAGCACGTGAATCACGCTGAACCGGGTGGTCGCCCCCTGTTGCGACCACCCGGTTTGGCTTAGCCTTCCGCCGGGGGACCAAAAGTCTCCGAGCCGTGTGCGGGAGGGGGCGCCGATGACCAGCACAGCACCGGCCGCCCGCCGTATCGTCGGTCGGTCGGCTGACGGGGGAGGTCGATGACCTCCGGTCCGGCCGGCGACTCGTTCGACCGGCTCGGGGTGCGGGGCACACCGGGCCGCCTGCTCGTGCTCACCGCAGCCGTCACCCTGACCGCCCTGGTCGCCTCCGCGGTCGGGTTGACCCTTCCCGCCCGGCTGCCGGCCGACGATCCGTTCGGCGGCCCGGCCCGATTCGGCATCGCGGTCGCCGTCCTCGCTCTCGCCCAGCTCGCCCGGCTGCGGTTCCGGTCGGCCGCGGGCATGGTCAGCATCACCTGGGGCGAGGCGGCGTTGATCGTCTGCCTCCACCTGACGCCGGCCGGCTGGCTGCCGTCCGCCACGCTGCTCGGCACCGGCCTGGCCTGGACGATGCTCTCCCTGCACACCGACCGCCGTCCGGCGCTGGAGATCGTCCGGATCGCCGCGTCGCTGTCCGCCGCGACGGCACTTGCCGTCTCCGTGTCCACCGCGCTCGGACGGCCGTTGCTCGCCCCGCTCACCCCGATGCTGGCGTTGGCCGTGATCGCCGGGTCGGTGACCTACCTCCTGGTGACCGCCTGGCTGGGTGGGGTGACGCTGGGCCTGCGGCACGGGCTGCCGATCGGGCCACCGCTGCTCGCCGCGCTGCGCGGCAAGCTGCTGATGTTCGTCGGCAACGTCGCGGTCGGCCTCGTGGTCGTCGCCCTGCTGGAACTCGACCCACGGTGGTTGCTGTTGCTCCCGCCGCTGCTGTGGCTGCTGCAACAGACCTACCGCTACCGGCTGCGCTCCGATCAGGAGCACCGCACCTGGCGAGCGTTCGCCGAAGCTACCGCGGCCCTCAACCAGCTCGACGAACGAGGTGTCGCCAGTGCCGCTGTCACCGGGGCGCTGACACTGTTCAACGCCGAGCTGGTGGACGTCGACGTGGCTCGGACCGACGGCCGGTGGCACCGCTACCGGGGAGACGCCACCGGCCAGTTCGTCGACCGGGAGACGGAGCCACCGGACCGGTCCGAGCCGGACGAGCACGAGCTGAGCCGGGCACTGTCGGTCGGTGCCGCCCCGGTCGGCCGGCTGCGGGTCCGGTTCCCCCGCTCCGCCCCACCCAACGCCCGGGAACGCGACGCGGTGGCCGCGTTCGGCGACGCGCTCGCCGCCGCGCTGCACGACGCCGCGACCCACCGGGAGCTGCGGCTGGTCACCGCCCGTTCGTCGTACGAGGCGGTGCACGACCCGCTCACCGGGCTGGCGAACCGGGCGGCGATGCTCGGCAAGGGCGATCAGTCGCTGCGACAACTCGCGCACGATCACCCGGTGGCGCTGCTGCTGCTTGACATCAACCAGTTCAAGGAGGTCAACGACACCCTCGGGCACGCCGCCGGCGACCAGTTGCTGCGACTGACCGCGAACCGGCTCAGCGCGTTGGCCCGCCCGGGCGACCTGCTCGGCCGCCTCGGCGGCGACGAGTTCGCTCTGCTGCTCACCGCGGTGCCGGTGCTCGGTGACCGGGCCGCCCCGATGGCCCACGCACTGCGTCAGGCCCGCGAGATCGCCGAACGACTGGCCGCGCCGACCGAGGTGGCCGGCGTCCGGATGTCGATTGAGGTTTCCGTCGGGGTGGTGGTGGCCGACGCCGGCACCGCCGACCTGACCGAGCTGCTGCGCCGGGCCGACATCGCCATGTACCAGGCCAAGGAGGGCGGCGGCAACGTCGCCGCGTACGACGGCACCCGCGACGCGGCCAGCACCGATCAGCTTGCCCTGCTGGCCGAGCTCCGCGAGGCGCTGAAGGTCGACGACCAGCTCGTGCTGGCGTTGCAACCGGCTGTCGACCTGGCCACGGGTGCGCCCACCGGGGTGGAGGCGCTGATCCGCTGGCAGCATCCCCGGCGCGGGTGGCTGAGCCCGGCCGACTTCATCCGGCCTGTGGAAAACAGCGAGCAGCTCGGCACCTTCACCCGCTACGTGCTGGACAAGGCCCTCGGCGTGGCCGCCGGTTGGGCCCGGGAAGGACTCGACGTCCCGATCTCGGTCAACCTGTCGGCGCGCAGCCTGCTCGACCCCCGGTTGCCGGCGGAGATCGCCGAGGCGCTGCGCCGCCATCAGGTGCCACCGCGCCGGCTGGTCCTGGAGATCACCGAGACGGTGGTGATGAGCGAGCTGGAAATCATCGACGAGGTGCTGGCCACGCTCCGGTCGATGGGCGTGCAGCTCGCCGTCGACGATTTCGGCACCGGCTTCTCGTCACTGACCTTCCTCACCCGGATCGCGGTGGACGAGTTGAAGGTGGACCGCTCGTTCGTGATCCGGATGACGGACTCGCCGGAGGCCGCCGCGATCGTGCGGACGACAGTGGGGCTCGCCCACGAGCTGGGGTTGCGCGTGGTCGCCGAAGGGGTGGAGACCGCCGAGCAGCGGCTGGCCCTGGCCGAGCTGGGCTGCACCTCGGCGCAGGGCTACCACTTCTTCAAGCCGATGCCGGCCGACAAGATCGGTGCGGTGCTCGGGTCGCTTCGCGACTCCGCCGAGTCGAACGTGTTCCGGCTGCGCGCCGACGGCGCCTCCTGACGGTAGGGCCGAAGAGGGTTGACCGCCCCTGTCGCGGGCCACCGTCCGGTGGAGCCCGCGCGGTCCGCGCCGGGGCTGGTTATGGTCGTGTGCGTGAACCGACTCGTCGACGCCACCAGCCCGTACCTGCTCCAGCACGCCGACAACCCGGTCGACTGGTGGCCCTGGTCGGACGAGGCGTTCGCCGAGGCGAAACGGCGGGACGTTCCGGTGCTCATCTCGGTGGGCTACGCGGCCTGCCACTGGTGTCACGTGATGGCCCACGAGTCGTTCGAGAACGAGCAGGTCGCGGCCCTGCTGAACGACAACTTCGTGTCGATCAAGGTGGATCGTGAGGAGCGCCCGGACGTGGACGCGGTCTACATGACAGCGACCCAGGCGATGACCGGCCAGGGCGGCTGGCCGATGACCGTCTTCGCCACCCCGGACGGCACCCCGTTCTTCTGCGGCACCTACTTCCCGCGGCCGAACTTCGTCCAGTTGCTCCAGTCGGTCACCACCGCGTGGCGGGAGCAGCGCGAGGCGGTGGTGCGCCAGGGCGCCGCGGTGGTCGAGGCGATCGGCGGCGCGCAGGCCGTGGGCGGCGCCACCGCGCCGCTTGACGCGCCGCTGCTCGACGCCGCGGCCGGCAGGCTGGCCAGCGAGTACGACGCCACGAACGGCGGCTTCGGTGGCGCCCCGAAGTTCCCACCGCACATGAACCTGCTCTTCCTGCTGCGTCACCACCAGCGCACCGGCGACCCGCGCAGCCTGGAGATCACCCGGCACACCGCCGAGGCGATGGCCCGTGGTGGCATCTACGACCAGCTCGCCGGCGGCTTCGCCCGTTACTCGGTGGACGCGCACTGGACGGTGCCGCACTTCGAGAAGATGCTCTACGACAACGCGTTGCTGCTGCGGCTCTACACGCAGCTCTGGCGGCTCACCGGTGACCCGCTGGCCCGGCGGGTGGCGCGGGACACTGCCCGCTTCCTCGCCGACGAGCTGCACCGGCCGGGGGAGGGCTTCGCGTCCGCGCTGGACGCCGACACCGAGGGCGTCGAGGGGCTCACCTACGCCTGGACACCCGCGCAGCTCGTCGAGGCGCTGGGCGAGGAGGACGGCCGGTTCGCCGCCGACCTGTTCACGGTGACCGACGAGGGCACCTTTGAACACGGCATGAGCGTGCTCAAGCTCGCCCGGGACGTCGACGACGCCGCACCCGAGGTGCGGGCCCGCTGGCAGCAGGTGGTCGGGCGGCTGCTCACGGCCCGCGACACCCGCCCGCAGCCGGCCCGCGACGACAAGGTGGTGGCCGCCTGGAACGGCCTGGCGATCACCGCCATCGTCGAGTTCCTCCAGGTGGCCGCGCTGTACGCGTCCCCGCAGGACGAGGACGCCAACCTGATGGACGGCGTGACGATCGTCGCCGACGGTGCGATGCGCGACGCCGCCGAGCACCTGGCCACCGTGCACCTGGTCGACGGCCGGCTGCGCCGGGTCTCCCGCGACGGCAAGGTCGGCGAGCCGGCCGGCGTCCTGGAGGACTACGGCGCTGTGGCCGAGGCATTCTGCGCGCTGCACCAGCTCACCGGCGAGGGTCGCTGGCTCACGCTTGCCGGCGAGCTGCTGGACACCGCGCTGGCACGCTTCGCCGCGCCCGGTGGCGCCTTCTACGACACCGCCGACGATGCCGAACGGCTGGTCGCCCGTCCCGCTGACCCGACCGACAACGCGACCCCGTCCGGCCGGTCGGCGTTGATCGCCGGGCTGGTGACGTACTCGGCGCTCACCGGGGAGACGCGCTACCGCAAGGCCGCCGAGGCGGCGCTCGCCACTGTCGCGCCGATCGTCGGGCAGCACCCCCGGTTCACCGGATACGCGGCCATGGTCGGTGAGGCGTTGCTCTCCGGGCCGTACGAGATCGCCGTGGTGACCGACGACCCGGCGGGCGATCCCCTGGTGGCCGCGGCCCGACGGCACGCCCCGCCCGGGGCGGTGGTCGTCGCCGGGCAACCGGACCAGCCCGGTGTGCCGCTGCTCGCCGACCGTCCGCTTGTCGACGGGCGGGCCGCCGCGTACGTCTGCCGGGGCTTCGTCTGCCAGCGACCGGTGACCTCCGTTGACGAGTTGGTCGCCGAGCTGGGCTGAGCGCACGGCCACGCCCGGTAGCTGCCCGTAGAGCGGGCACCGGGCGTGGCCCGGCCCGTCGGGGGCGTGCTCGCCGGCCCTCCGGGCGGGCCTGTCGGCGGCCCGGATAGGCTGGCCGCGCTATGGATTCCCGTACCGGTCTGCCTGTTGTCGGCATGGTGGGTGGCGGCCAGTTGGCCCGGATGACCCACCAGGCCGCTATCGCCCTCGGCCAGTCACTGCGTGTGCTCGCGACCGCCCCCGACGACGGCGCGGCGCTTGTCGCCGCCGACGTCCAGTACGGCGATCACACCGACCTGGCCGCCCTGCGCACCTTCGCCAAGGCCTGCGACGTGGTCACCTTCGACCACGAGCACGTGCCCTCGGAGCACATCCGCACGCTGGCGGCGGAAGGGGTGACCCTCTACCCGCCGGCGGACGCGCTGCTGCACGCCCAGGACAAGCAGGTCATGCGGGAACGCCTGACCGAGCTGGGCGCGCCCAACCCGGTGTGGCGACCGGTCGGCGAACCCGCCGACCTGGTCGGCTTCGGCGAGCAGGTCGGCTGGCCGGTGGTGCTCAAGGCGGCGCGTGGTGGCTACGACGGCCGGGGCGTCTGGATGGTCGACGACGCCGCCCAGGCCACCGAGCTGGCAGCCACGCTGCTCGCCGGCGGTACCCGGCTGATCGTCGAGGAACGGGTGCCGTTGCGCCGGGAGCTGGCCGTGCAGGTCGCCCGGTCGCCGTTCGGTCAGGTGGCCGCCTACCCGGTGGTGGAGACGGTGCAGCGGGACGGCATCAACGTGGAGGTGCTGGCCCCGGCGCCGGGCCTGGACGAGGAACTGGCGGTCTCGGCCCAGCAGCTCGCCATCGACCTGGCCACAGCGCTCGGGGTGATCGGTCTGCTGGCCGTGGAGCTGTTCGAGGTGCGCGACGAGGCCGGCCGGCCCGCGATCGTGGTCAACGAGCTGGCGATGCGCCCGCACAACTCCGGGCACTGGACCATCGAGGGTGCCCGGACGTCGCAGTTCGAGCAGCACCTGCGGGCGGTGCTTGACTACCCGATGGGCGACACCTCGCTCACCGCGCCGGTGGTGGTGATGGCGAACGTGCTCGGTGGCGAGCCGGGGGGCATGTCGATCGACGAGCGGCTGCACCACCTCTTCGCCGCCGAGCCGGGCGCCAAGGTGCACCTCTACGGCAAGCAGGTGCGGCCCGGCCGGAAGGTCGGGCACGTCACGGTGCTCGGCGACGACCTGGACGACGTACGGGCGCGTGCCGCGCGGGCCGCCCGCTGGCTGCGCGAGGGGCACGAGTGACGTCCGCGGTGGAGAGGGAGACCCCGGTGAGCACTGTCGGGTTGATCATGGGTAGCGACTCGGACTGGCCGACCATGCGGGCCGCCGCCGAGGTGCTTGACGACTTCGGCGTGACGTACGAGGTGCGGGTCATCTCGGCGCACCGCACTCCGGTCGCGATGATCGAGTACGGCCGCGACGCCGCCGACCGGGGCCTGCGGGTGATCATCGCCGGGGCTGGTGGCGCTGCCGCGCTGCCGGGCATGGTCGCCTCGGTGACGCCGCTGCCGGTGATCGGTGTGCCGGTGCCGTTGAAACACCTCGACGGCATGGACTCGTTGCTGTCAATCGTGCAGATGCCGGCCGGGATCCCGGTCGCCACCGTGTCGATCGGCAACGCCCGCAACGCCGGCCTGCTCGCCGTCCGGATCCTCGGCGCCCACGACGAGGGCCTACGCGCCAGGATGGCGACCTACCAGCAGGACCTGGAGAAGCTGGTGGCGAGCAAGGAAGCCGCCCTCCAGGCAACCCTCCGGTAGTCCACGCGAGCCGGCTCACCGGCCGTAGCCGCCCCGCAGCCAGGCTCACCGGCCGCAGCCGGCCCACGAGCCGCCCCCACTCACCCTGCCCACTCACTCACGCCGCAGGGCCCCTCCGGTTAGTCACCTCATGCCGCGTAGGGCGGTCTGAAGGCGTTCCTGGGCCCGGCGTCGGCGCTCGTTGCTCGCGCCGAGCACGAGTAGCAGGATGCCCACCGGGATGAGCGCCAGCCAGGGGCCGAGGCTGACCAACGCGTGGATCGCGGCGATCGCGGTGACCGACGCGCCGACGATCACGGGTGCCTGCTGCCGGCTGGACGAGCCGAAGATCAACACCGCCACCGCGCCGAGGAGCAGCAGCATCTGCCGTACCGTGCTCGACTCGGTGGCCAGCACGATGGCCAGCGTCGGCACGAACGCGGCGACAAGCGCCGGCCCGTACGCCACCCAACTGCTCAGGTCCGGTCGGTGGCGCAGCTCCAGGACGCCGACGAGCAGGGCCAGCGCGGCGAACGGCAGCGTGTACGCCTCGGGCAGCGCCACGTCGGCGACCCGCATCAGGATCCACCAGGCGGTGATCTCACAGACCACCACGGCCCAGAACAGGATCCGGCGTTCCACCGGCCGGCGGCCGGGTCGGGTCGCCGCCACGCCGAGGACCGCACCCCAGGCGGCCAGCAGAGCGGCAATGTGTCGCGGCGAGTCGAAGGCGAGGGCCAAAGCGATGAGCGCGGCGGCATAGCCGCTCCACTCCACGGTGGACGCCTCCCGTTGCGCCTCGGGGCGGCGCAGCCGGGGGAGGGTCGCGGCGAGCACCTGGAGGACCGCCCCGACCGCTAGCACCCCGAACGCGGACCAGACCGCGGCCAGTCCGGCGACCAGGCCGGCGGTGAGAACGAAGAGCTGGGCCATCAGTGAGGCGAAGAGCCAACCGAGGATGCGCGCCCGCTGGGTGGTGCCGAACAGCGCCCCCACCGCGCCCACCCCGACACCGCTGCCGAGGGTGAACAGGGTCAACTGCCGGTCGGCCAGGCTGCCGGCGAGCCCGGCGCTGCCACCGGCCAGACCGATGGCGAACACCAGCACCCGGGCCAGCCGCAGCGAGCGGGCCCGCTCGGCGAGCGGCGGCGGTGGGGTCAGCGCGAGCCCGAGCATCGCGATGGTGAAGACGGAGAGCGCGGCGACGGTGCTGGCGGGCCAGCCCCGGCCCAACGCGATGGGTGCGATCAGCAGGGTGACGGCTGCCCCGGGCAGCACCACCGGCACGGCCCGGGACCGCCGCCCGCCGCTGAACCCGGTGGCGGCCAGCGCGGCTGTCGCGGTGAGCAGCAGCGCCGTCAGCACGTGCGTCGGATTGACCACGTCCGGCGGCGGGGTGAGCAGCTCCGGCGGCGGACCCTGCCAGATCCGGGTCAGGGTGCGGTGTGGCTCGACCAGTGCCGTGACCAGCGCCGGTGCGATCGAGGCGAGGGCCAGGGCGGTCGGCAGGGCCGCCGCGGCCAGTGCGCCCGCAGCCGGGTTGACCCGCCACCGGCGTCGTTCCGGGTCGTCCGGCAGTCGCCGGAGCGCGCCGTCGAGTCGTACCGCCCAGCGCCGGACCGGCTGGGCCGAGCCGGCGGGCGGCACGGTGGCCGCTCGGATCAGCTCGGCCAGCACGCCGAGCAGGGCGGCGGCGGCCGCGTAGACGCCCGCGGGAAGGCCGGTGGGGATGGCGGCGAGGGCGCTGATGCTGGCCCCACCGACCACCGCGACGCTTACCCAGGGCAGGTATTGCGGCACCTGCCGACGGACCGCGGCCACGGCCGCCAGGCCGAGGCTGGACGCGGCCAGCGCGGCGGTCAGCACCACCTGTGCGGAGTTCTCGAATTCGGCGGCCAGTGCCGCCACGGCACCGGGGAGGGCCAGCAGCGCCGCACCGATCGCCGCACCACCGATCTGCACCAGGTGCGGTGGCATCCCCTCGGTGTCGATGTCGGCCACCTGTGGGCCGGCCAGGACGCGTGCCAGCGCCGCCACCACCACGCCGATCAGCGCGATGCTGCCCAGGGCCAGCGCCGTCGTCCAGGGCCGGACCAGGCCGGCTCCGGCGGCGTGCAGCGCGACCACCCCGGCCACGGTCGCCCGGGACAGCCCGGCGCGCGCCTCCTCGGTGGCCACCGCGGCCATCCCGTACATGGTGGCGACCATTCCGCCGACCAGGACCGGCGACCACCAGGCCAGGTCGAACGCGGCTGGCGCACCGATCGTGGCGAGCACCACGGCCACGCCGGACACGTCCCACCGCCAGGGCGGTGGGAGCAGGATGCCGGCGGCGAGAGCCAACAGCACCAGCGCGACAGGGGCCTGCCAGGTGGCCCCGCCGACGGGCGAGGCCGGCCAGCCGCTCAGGTCGCCCTGCCAGATCGGGCCGGGGGTGGCCAGCACGCCCACCCCGCCGCGCACCGCCGACCAGCCAGCGAGTACGCCGATGAGGAGACCGCCGGCGGCGAGGCCGAGGATCGGTCCGCGTCGCCACTCCTCCGGCATGGTGCGTGCTCCCACGGCGACCACCAGGACCAGGGCGGCGGCCATCGCCAACTGCCCGCCCGGGGCGAGCACCGCCCCGATCCGTACCAGCGTGGCGATCAGGGCGGTGGTGACCGCCGCGGCGGCCAGGTCGGAGCCGTCGAGGGTGAGGTCGGCGCGACGGCCGGCGTCGATCGATGGGGCCAGGAACAGCAGCACCGCGGCGACCAGCAGTAACGCGCCCACCCAGGCGTCGGCGACGGTCGCGCCGGGCGCCCCGAACGCGGCGGCTGTGACAAGCAGCGCGCCCAGCCCGGTGCCGACCGACAGTGGCGCGGGGATGCGCCGCTGGGAGACCTGCACGACGGCGGCGTAGCCGAGGGTCAGGCAGACCGCCAGGAAGCTGGCCGCCAGGACCGGGACGGTCACCTCCCGGAGGCTGGCCGGGGTGGGGGTCGGGTCGGTGGGCACGGTGGCGGCCACGAACGCGGCCACCGCCCCGGGCAGCGCGAACGCCGCGCCTCCGGCGGCCCAGGCGGTGACCGTGTCGGAGGCGGCCGAGGCGATCCGGATCCGGGGTGCCAGCGCGACAAGCGTGCCGGCCGTGAACAGGGTGAGCAGGACCGCTGCGGTGAGTGTGGGGCGCGACAGGCTGGCACCGGCGCCGAGCAGGCCCACCACGGCCGCCCCGATGGCGTGCGCCGCCGCCGCCCGGTCGGTGCGGGCGGAGAGCCCGATGACCCCGATGCCGATCGCGGTGACCACCATCGGCCAGGGTGCCGCAGCCCAACCGAGACCGAGCGAGGCCGGTACGGCGAGCGCGGTCAGGGCCGCGCCGGCGACCGCGAACTCCCGGCGGATCTCCGTGGGCAGGGCCAGCACCGCCGCGATGGTGAGCAGGAAGGCCGCTGCCGCGAGCTGCCAGGTGGTCGGCCCGACCGCGGCGGCCAGTTCGGCCGGATACCTGTCGAGGTCGGCGCCCCAGGCGGGCAGTGCCGCCCGGACCGGCGCCAAACCGGCGCGCAGCGCGCCTCCGGCGACCACCAGCCCGCTGACGGTGAGCGCCACCGCCGAGGCGAGCTGCGGGCCACGTCGGGCCGCCTCGGGCACCGCGCGCACGGCCAGCCCGGTCACCGTGATGACCGCCGCGATCAGCAGCAGTGCCCGGCCCGGGAAGGCCACCGAGGCGATCCGACTCAGCGCGCCGATCACGGCCAGCGTGACGATGCCGGCCGCGACGTCGGGCAGCGGCGGGCGACGCAGCACCAGCGCGCCGGCCAGCCCGATCGCGGCGGCCAGCAGCAGCACCACCCCGGCGCCGGTCGCGGTCGGCACGGTCTGCGCCCGGAGCAGCGCGGTGACCGCGTACGCCAGGGCGAGCGCGACCGCCACCGCGTGCAGCAGCCAGGTCAGCTCGCCCAGCCCGGGAACCGGGCGGGCCGGCCGGGTGTCGGCGGAATCCGCGCCGGCGTCGACCAGCTCGGCGGCCTCCTCCGGGTCGCCCTCCGGCCGGGTCTCGGCGCTGCGTTGGTGGGGCGCCGCCGTGGTGCCCGACGGTGGCAGGTCCTGCCGGACGGGGCGTTCCACGGCGACGCCGGAGCGGGCCAGCCAGAGGTCGACGAGGGCTACCAGAGCCAGCACCAGCGCCCAGCCGCCCGGTCCGGTGATCTGGTCGTAGGCCAACAGCGGCAGCACCGGCTGCGCGGCGAGCACTGTGGCGAAGCGGGGTGCGCGCAGACCTGTCCAGCCCGCGTACCCGAATGCGACGGCGGCGGTGACCGCGAAGAGCACCCCGGCGAAGACCGTGCCGGAGGTGCCGCCGCCGCCGATCCGGTCCACGGCCCAGAGGGCGTTGCCGGCGAGCGGCACCAGCAGCAGGCCGACCGCGGCGATGGTCTCGGCGGTGGAGGTGAGCCCGCGCCGGGCCAGCGCCGGTGGGGCGAGCAGCATCAGCGCCGTGGCCAGGAGCAGGATGCCGAGCCGGGCGAGCGCGTCCATCGAGCTGGTGGCTACCGCGGCGAAGACCACCGCGGCCACCGCGAGCAGCAACGCGCCCAGCCCGAGCGGGATGTTCTGCACCTCCCGCGAGGAGGCCTCCGGGGGGTGCGCCGGGTCGTCCGCGTCCAGCCAGCTTGGCTGCGGCGGGGGCGGCGGCTCCTCCGGGGCGGACGGGGTGCCCTGGCGGGGCACCCGGGGCGGCGCGGAGGCGGTGGCGGCCGACGGCCGCCGGCCGGGGCGGCGGCGGAGCACCCGGCGGGGCCGGGTGGCCTGCTTGATCCGCTCCTCACCGGCGTGGGCGAGGATGTCCCGCTGGAAGAGCGCGGCCTGCATCTTCGCGGCGATCTGCCGCTGCTCGCGGGCGATGGCGGCGTCGCGCGCCTTCATCTCCGCTATCGAACGCTCGATGTCCGCGAGGTGCTCGACCCACTGCGGTTGGTCAGCCCCGCAGTGTGGGCAGTGGACGGCCGGCTTGATCTCCCGGCCGCACGAGGAGCATTGAAAGTTCGCCACGACACCCCTCCACCCGCACTGTGGACTCCCACTGTCGCAGCATGCCCAAAGCTGGCCCGGATTTCGACTCTTGTCGGCGGGTCCGGGGCAAACAACGACACCGGCCGGCCATCGAGAAGCTCGATGACCGGCCGGCGGGCGTGCTCCGATCAGGGGCGGCCCATGCCCCGGTACTCCCAGCCGGCCTGGGTCCAGAGGGCCGAGTCGAGGCAGTTCCGGCCGTCGACGACCTTGCGACCGCTCACCAACTCGCCGAGCGCGACCGGGTCGGCGTTGCGGAAGTCGGCCCACTCGGTGAGGACGCAGACCAGGTCGGCGCCGGTGACCGCCTCGTTGATGCCGGTCTCGTAGGTCAGCTCGGGCACGGCGCGGCGGGCGTTCTCGGTGCCCTGCGGGTCGTACACGTGCACCTCGGCGCCGGCCTTGTGCAGCAGCGCGGCGACGGCGAGCGCCGGAGCGTCGCGGACGTCGTCGGTGTTGGGTTTGAAGGTCGCACCGAGCACGGCGATCCGGGTGCCGGAGAAGTCCGGGCCGGCCGGACCGGAGCGCCGGCCGAGCAGGTCCGAGGCGAGTTGCAGCACCCGGGTACGACGGCGCAGGTTGATCAGGTCGACCTCGTGCAGGAAGCGCAGGGCCTCGCCGGCGCCCAACTCCTGGGCGCGGGCCTGGAAGGCCCGGATGTCCTTGGGCAGGCAGGCGCCGCCGAAGCCGAGGCCGGCCTGGAGGAACCGGTTGCCGATCCGGGGGTCGTAGCCGATCGCGCGGGCGAGTTGGGTGACGTCGCCACCGGACGCCTCGCAGACCTCGGCCATCGCGTTGATGAAGGAGATCTTGGTAGCCAGGAAGGCGTTCGCGGCGACCTTGACCAGTTCGGCGGTGGCGAAGTCGGTGACCACCAGGGGCACCTCGCGGTCCTCGGTGGCGGCCAGGTCGAACACGCCCTTGTGCGCGGCGTAGAGCATGCCGTTGGCCCACTCGCTCTTGACGCCGACCACGATCCGGTTGGGGCGCAGGACGTCGTCGACGGCGAAGCCCTCCTGGAGGAACTCGGGGCTCCACGCCACCTCGACGCCCAGGTCGTGGGGGGTGTGCTTGCCGACGAGCTGCTCCACCCAGTCGGCGGTGCCGACCGGCACCGTGGACTTGCCGACGATGAGCGCCTTGCGGCTGAGGTGCTGCGCGAGGCTGGTGACCGACGCCTCGACGTACGACAGGTCGGCGCCCATCCCGTCGGCCCGCTGGGGGGTGCCGACGCAGATGAAGTGCACGTCACCGAAGTCGGCGGTCTCGGCGATGTCGGTGCTGAACCGGAGACGGCCGGCGGCCAGGTTGCGCCGCAGCAGCTCATCCAGGCCGGGCTCGTGGATCGGCACCTGACCGGCGTTCAGCATCGCGATCTTGTCGGCGTCGACGTCGAATCCGAGCACGTCGTAGCCCAGTTCGGCGTAGCAGATGGCGTACGTCGCACCGAGGTAACCAGTCCCCAGGAACGTCACCCGCGGCCGAGGCGCGCCCGAGGGCGGTGTCACCGCGGCGATGGCGGGGGTCGGCTGGATGGTGGGGTAGGGGATCGTCACGCCTGTCTTCTCCGCTCGCACTGGCGGCGCGTCGTCGCGTCGCATTCTGCTGCGGCGCCTGGCGGGGCACCGGAGGGGTGGCTCACTGTTGTCCTCCATCATTGCCCAGCGGCGTGGGTGCACCCTCATGCCCATACCTACGCGCCGGTAACATCACCCGAACTGCAGTCGCTAGTCTTCAGTCTGCGCGGTCGGCGGTCAGGAGTCGTCACAGACTGCGCATGATAGCGGTGAAGGGGAGGGGCCCAACATGGCCGCAGGCGAGTTGTTCGACGTCTACCGGTTGCCCGAGGAGCACCAGGCGATCCGGGACGCGGTGCGGGAGGTCTGCGCGGCGAAGGTCGCGCCGCACGCCGCCGAGGCCGACGAGACCGGGGAGTTTCCCAAGGCGTCCTACGACGCGCTGCGGGCCGCCGACTTCCACGCCCCGCACATCCCCGAGGAGTACGGCGGGGCGGGCGCGGACGCGCTGGCCACGGCCATCGTGATCGAGGAGGTGGCCCGCGCCTGCGCGTCCTCCTCGCTGATCCCGGCGGTGAACAAACTCGGCACGATGCCGCTGTTGTTGTCCGGTTCCGAGGAGCTCAAGCGCCGTTACCTGACGCCTGTCGCGGCCGGTGAAGCGATGTTCTCGTACTGCCTCTCCGAGCCGGAGGCGGGCAGCGACGCCGCGTCGATGACTACCCGGGCCGTGCGTGACGGGGATCACTGGGTGCTCAACGGCGTGAAGCGGTGGATCACCAACGCGGGCGTCTCCGAGTTCTACACGGTCTTCGCCGTCACCGACCCGGCTGCCCGTTCCCGGGGCATCTCGGCCTTCGTGGTCGAGAAGTCCGACGCCGGGGTGAGCTTCGGCGCACCGGAGAAGAAGCTCGGCATCAAGGGTTCGCCCACCCGCGAGGTCTACCTCGACAACGTGCGGATCCCCGCCGACCGGATGATCGGCGCGGAGGGCACCGGCTTCGCCACCGCGATGAAGACCCTGGACCACACCCGGGTCACCATCGCCGCGCAGGCCGTCGGGATCGCGCAGGGCGCGCTCGACTACGCCTTGGGGTACGTGGCCGAGCGCCGCCAGTTCGGCAAGGCGGTCGCCGAGTTCCAGGGCATCCAGTTCATGCTCGCCGACATGGGCATGAAGCTGGAGGCGGCCCGGCAGCTCACGTACGCGGCTGCCGGAAAGTCGGAGCGCGGCGACGCCGATCTGACCTACTTCGGCGCGGCGGCCAAGTGCTTCGCCTCGGACGCCGCCATGGAGATCACCACGGACGCGGTGCAGTTGCTCGGGGGTTACGGCTACACGCGGGACTACCCGGTCGAGCGGATGATGCGCGACGCCAAGATCACCCAGATCTACGAGGGTACGAACCAGGTGCAGCGGATCGTCATGGCGAGGCAGCTCCTGAAGGGCTGATCCCCATGAGGATTCCACCGCTCGGGTTCAGGCTGCTCTATCGCCTCCGCAAGGCGTACTGGCGGATCGTCAAGCCGACCACCCACGGCGTGCAGGCGCTGATCATTCACCCGGTCGACTCCGACCGGGTGCTTCTGGTCCGGCACAGCTACGGCGACAAGTTCCGGTGGCGTCTGCCGGGCGGCGGATACAAACCGGCCCGGGAGACCCCGGAGCAGGCGGCCAGGCGGGAGTGCGTCGAGGAACTGGGCGTCGAGTTGGCGCCGCTCGCCCTCGTGCTGGAGGAACACCGGACCACCAGCGGCGGCAGATCGGGCTACCTGACGATTGTCCGCCTGCACGCGCTCTCGGACGAGGTGTCGCCGAACGGTGAGATCGCCGAAGCCCGGTGGACAGCCGTCGACCTCACGGACCTACCCGGTGACCCGGTGGTCTCCACGTGGGTGCACTCGGCCCTGACGGCGCACGCGCTGGCCCGGTAGCGGGACGTTGGAGCCCCGACGCGTGCACGCCCTCGTCGTCACTCGGCGGCGAGCTGTCGCATCAGCACCGCGTAGCCGCGTCCCGATTCGGCGAAGCCGAGCCCCCGGTACAGCGCCAGAGCCGGGTGGTTGGTGTCGCTCACCTGGAGTCGCACCCGGCGGAAGCCCGATGATCGGGCCTGGTGCAGGGCCCGCACGATCATCGCGGTGGCCAGGCCACGGCGGCGCCAGGGCGCCCGGGTGCCGAGGCAGTGCAACACCGCGGTCGGCTCGTCCGCGCTCTCGTCGGCAAGCGCGAAGAGGAAGGCCGCGACCGGGTTGTCGGCTCGGTCCACCTCGGCGAGCAGCAGGCAGGAGAGGTCGGGCAGGAATCGCGGGTGTGCGATGGCGTGTTGCGGCCACGTGCGCTGGTCCGGCCGGACCGCCGCCTGGCTTTCCGCGTAGGCCTCGTTGTGGGCCAGCCGGGCGAGTTCCTCGTAACGCTCGTCGACGGGCTCCAGCACCAGACCGGGCGGCAACCCCACGGCGGGCGGCAGCTCCGGCACCGCCAGGACGAGGTCGCGTTCGTGCCGGACCAGCGAGAAGCCGTCCTCGATCAGCAGCCGGCGCCAGGCCCCGTCGTTCTCGGCGCACCGGGTGCCGAGGACTGCCGCCGGTGCCGTTCCGCCGGCCCGCCGCAACTGCTCCGCCCGTTCGATGAGCCACCGGTGCAGCTCCGCGCGGACGTCGCCCGACAGTTCGGGGTGGGCCACGGCGGTCAGCCGGAGCCGGCGTACGCCATCGGCCTCCCCCATGTCAGCGACCTCCGCATACGCGGCGACGGCTCCGTCGTCAGCTACGCCGACAAGGGTGTGCCGAGCAAGGTCGGGCCCGAGAGTCGCCAGCCGCAGGTGGACGCTCTCGGGGCGTTGATCAAGGCCGACGGGCGTGCTCGACTCGGCCTCTCGAAAGAGGTCCGCCAGCGGCACCGCATCGTCCAGGGTGGCCGAAATCCAATTGAGGATCTTCATCGAAGGCATCCTATCCAGGCAGTGCTCTCCGATGGGGTCGACAGCAGGCCATCGATTGAACGCCCGAGGACATCGAGTGTCTAGAATTTCCTTCATGCCCGGATACCGCGACTTTCAGTCAGGCCTGAGATTCCTGCCGACGCTGGTCATCGCCCCCGACGGCAGCCAGATCGCGTACGTCGACGACCGGAATGGTCAGTTCAACCTGGTCACGCAGTCGTTGTCGGATGGCGGCACGCGTCGGCTGACCGCCAACACCGACTCGACAGTCCGCCGGGTTGCCTGGCACCCCGGCGGCGAGTGGCTGTTGTACCTGGCCGACGACCACGGGAACGAGAACACGCAACTGCACCGGATCGCCGCCGACGGCGGGGACCCGGTGCGGCTGACCGACACACCGGACGTGCAGTTTTCCGCGGCCGAAGGCGATCCGTTCTCCCGAGACGGCAGGTTCGTCGCGTACTGCGGCAACGATCGCACCCCGGCCGACCAGGATGTGCTGGTCCTCGACCTGTCGTCCGGCGAGGTATGCCGGGTCTACGACGGTGGTGGGAGGACGTACCCCGGCTACTGGTCTCCGGACGGGACCAGGCTCACCGTCGCCGAGTGGCGGACCACCAACAGCGACCACCTGGTGTACGTCGCGTCCCTGGACGGCGCCGAGCCCCGTTCGCTGACGTCGCGCGATGGTGTGGCGACGTACTGGTTGGGCCCGTGGCTGCCGGACGGCAGCGGCTTCCTGGTCATGTCGAACTTCGAACGGGAGTTCACCGGTCTAGCGGTGATGGACGCGGACACCGGCGCTCTCACCTGGCTGGACACCCCGGACTGGGAGGTGCAGGAGGTCGCCCTCTCCGCTGATGGGCGGGTGCTGGTCTGGAACGTCAATGTCGACGGCTTCTGCCAGCTTCGCGGTCGTGACCTCGGCACCGGCGTCGACATCCGGATGCCGGAACTGCCCGCCGGTGCGGCGACCGGCCTCACCGTCTCCGCCGACGGGCGCTTCGTCGTGCTGCGATTCTCGACGGCGACGCAGCCGTGGAACATTCTCCTGATCGAACTCGACACCGGCAAACTCAGGTGGCTCAGCGACGCCCGGCCGGTCGCGGCCGACCCTGCCACCTTCGTCGAGCCGACGCTGGTCCGCTATCCGGCCGGCGACGGCCGCCAGATTCCCGGCTACCTCTACCGTCCCGAGCATCGGGCGTCCGCCGGCGTCCTGATCTCGGTGCACGGTGGTCCGGCCTGGCAGGAACTGCCGGTCTACATGTACGACGGCTTCTACCAGTACCTGCTCGCGCACGGGGTCGGCGTCTTCGCCCCGAACATCCGCGGCTCTCTGGGATATGGCCGTGCCTACTCGGACCTGGTGAACCGTGACTGGGGCGGCGGAGATCTGACGGACCTCGCCGACGCGGTGGCCTTCCTGCGAAGCCAGGAGTGGGTCGATGCGGCCCGGATCGGGATCATGGGCGCGTCGTACGGTGGCTTCGCGGTCCTGTCCTGCCTCAGTCGGCTGCCGGAATTGGACTGGGCCGCCGGCGTCGACCTGTACGGGCCGAGCAACCTCGTCACCCTGGCGAAGGCCTCGCCTCCGACGTGGCGTTCACTGGTGGCCGCGGTGATCGGTGATCCGGAAGCGGACGCGGACCGGCTGATGGCCCGCTCACCGGTGACCCACGCGGACCAGATCCGCGCCCCGTTGCTTGTCATCCAGGGGGCCAACGATCCCCGGGTGCCCCAGCGCGAGAGCGATCAGATCGTGCAGCGGCTGCGGTCGCGTGGGGTGGAGGTGCGGTACGAGATCTTCGAGGATGAGGGGCACGGCCTGCTCCGCCGGGACAACCAGGCCAAGGCGTTCGCCGACGCGGGCGAGTTTCTGGTCAAGCATCTCGGTGACTGACGCCGGCCTGCTCGGCCGACGGTCGCGCTCGCGGGTGCGGCGCGACCGTCGGCCGACCAGGTCATCCGACATGGCCCTCGACCACGTGCTCAGACTGGCCGACGTGCGGAGGCTCACTCGGCCTGGGTGAAGCTGCTCAGCGCTCTGGCGCGCACCAGTCGCAGGCGCCCGAGCCGACCATGGTGGACTTCGTTCCCGACGACGACGGCGAGGCCAACTGCGGAGCGGAGACGGACAGAGCCACGGCGAGAACAGCTGCCACGGCGGCGATGTGCTTCCTCAAGACTTGTCTCCCATGTCGATGCTTCGATGGATGGCTGGATCCTAGCGTCTCTGTCATCGACCGTGGGGTTCGTCGATGCCGGCCAGGTCAACCACCGTCGCCGAAGAGATCGTGAATGGTCCGCTGCACAAACGATTCCACGATCGAGGGCGTCGGCTGCTGGACCAGCCGCAGCGCCTCGTCGAGCGCCGCCCGCGCCTGCGGGATCCGGCCCGCCCGGTGGTGGCAGATGCCCAGTCCGCGCAGCGCCTGCGCCTGCCCGTGCCGGTCTCCGAGGACTGCCGTGATCCGCAGGACGTGGTCGAACAGGGGGGCCGCCTGATCGTGGCCGCCCACCGCCAGTAGGCGCATGCCCTGCCAGAACAGCGCTTGCCCGCGTCCCATCGGCGCGGAGCCGATCGTGTCGTACAGCGCGAGGGATTCGTCGAGGTGCGCCTTCGCGCCGTCCTGGTCGCCGAGACCCAGGTGGGCCTGCCCCATGCCCCGCAGGACGAAGGCGGCTCCGCCCACGTCGGTGTCCCGCAGACCCGCCAGCGCCGACGAGTACCGCTCCAGCGCCGCGGCCGGCTGGCCCCGGAAACGCAACACCATGGCGAGGTACGCGTCCACCACCGCCACGCCGTGGAGGTCGCCGATGTCGTCGAACAGTCGGCTGGCTCGCTTGAGGTGTTCGTCGGCCTGGTCGAGTTCCTGGCGGTCGAGGCTCAACATCCCCAGCCGGTAGGAGATCGCCGCCTGCCCCCGGATGTCGTTGCCCGCCAGCGCACTCTCCCAGGCGACGTCGAGGACGTGCTGCCAGTCGTCGTACTGCCGGCGCAACGGGAACAGCGGGGACGCCGTGCAGGCGAGATCCCAGGCTGTTTCGCCGAGCCCGTCCCGGGCCGCTCGTTTGATGATCGACACAATGGTGGGACGCTCCACGTCGAACCATCCGAGCAGGTCGGTCGCCGACGACCCGACGAGCAGCTCGTCGACCTCCCAGCGTGGAGTGCCGCCCCGCATGGTGAGGCTGAGCCCACCCCACAGCGCGTGGACGAGGTGCTCGATGATGCTCAGGGCGGCACCGAAGGCCCGGCCACGTGCCGCGCTCAGCTCCCCGGGGACGGCTTCCGGTAGCGCCCGCTCCCGGCCGAAGAGGCGTACGAGGTCGTGCAGGCGGTAGCGCGGCTGACCGGACGGATAGTGGCCGGAGAAGTCGAGCAGTTGGGCATCGATGAGCTGCTCCAGCAGCTCCTGTGCCCGATCGGCGGTGGTGTCGAGCAGCGCGGCGGCGAGCCAGTCGCTGACCTCGGCGATCTCGATGTCACCAAGTCGGCGCAGCAGCGTCCGCGCCGCCGGGCTCAGCACCTGGTAGCTGAGTGCGAGGCTGGCGCGGACGTCGAGGTGACCGTGCGAGAGCCGGTCCAACCGGCTGCGTTCGTCGTCGAGCATCTGGACGAGCCTGTCGACCGTCCAGTGTGGTTTCGCGGCCAGTTTCGCGCCGACGATCCGGATCGCCAGCGGCAGGTAGGCGCAGCGGCTCAGCAGGGCGGTGGCGGACGCCTCGTCGAGCATCCTGCCCGGGCCGGCGATCCGGGTCAGCAGGAGCGCGGAGTCCGCCGCATCCATCACCGTGAGCGCAACGGTCTGGGCGCCGAGGATGGCACCGAGCCGGGCGCGGCTTGTGACAAGGACTCCGCACGACGTGCCGCCGGGGATGAGGGCCGACAACTGGTCGTCGGCGGCGGCATTGTCCAACAGGAGCAGCAGCCTCCGGTCCGCGAGCAGGTCCCGATAGAGGTCCATCCGCTCGTCCAGGGTCGTGGGCAGGTGGAGCCCGTCGACGCCGAGCGCGCGGAGGAACCGACCCAGCACCTCGAACGGAGCCAGGCCCCGGTCGCTGTCCACGCCGCGCAGGTTGACGTAGAGCTGCCCGTCCGGAAAGGAGCCGGCCAGGCGGTGCGCGACGTGGATGGAGAACGCGGTCTTGCCGACGCCAGCGGGACCGGAGACCACCGCGATCCGGGCGCCGGCACCCGGACGGAGCAGGATCTTCTCGATCCTGGTCAGCTCGGCCTGCCGCCCGGAGAAGTCGGCGATGTCGGCGGGAAGGTTACGCGGCGTGCTGAGTTGGAACCGGGCTGGGGAGCTTCGTCGCTGCCCGTCCTGGGGACGCGGCGGCTGGGTGGAGGCGACCGCCGTCCGGCTGCCGTCGGTGTCCGCCTGGTCGTCGGCGCCTCGCAGCACGGCGAGGTGGATCGCCTGTATCTCGGCCGACGGGTCGGTGCCCAGTTCGTCTCGCAACCACCGCCGCCAGCGGTCGAACGACGTCAGCGCCTCCGGGCCTCGTCCGGACCGGGCGAGGGCCCGCATCATCTGACCGGCCAGCCGCTCCCGGGTCGGATGCTTGCCGGCCAGCTCGACGACGTCGTCAACGATGTCCCGGTGGTTGCCGAGCCGGAGCTCGACGTCGAAAAGGTCCTCGTTGGCGGTCAGACGCAACGCTTCCAGGCCCTGGGTCAGGTCCGCCTGCCCCTCGGCGGGCAGCCATCCGCCGAGGACCGGTCCGCGCCAGAGGGCCAACGCGGCCCGGAGGATCGACCGTGCTTCGTCGTCGGAGCCCCGCGTGCGCTGGTCGCTCACCAGGTTGCGGAAGAGTTGGGCATCGACCTGCTCGGGCGACACCCGCAGCCGGTAACCACCACCGGTGGTGTCCAGCAGGACCGCTGGGTCGGGATCCTCGGCCAGGTCGAGGATCGCGCGGATCTCGGACAACCGGGTCTGCAGCACCGCCCGTGCCCGCTGGGGTGGCCGCTCACCCCACAGCAGATCGACAAGTCGGTCGCCGGTGACCAGTTGGTTCGCCTCCAGCGCGAGGATCCCCAGGAGTACCCGCTGCTGACGGCGAGCGAACTGGAGCGGAACGCCACGGTTCCACACCTCGACCGGGCCCAGGACCCGAAGCTCCACCACGACCTTCCCGATGCCCATGGCTGTCGATCTCACGCGTTCCGGCGTTGGGAAGAATACGGGAAGGATTCGGCATGGGCAGTCGGTGATTCTTCTTCCGACCGGTACGGGGAGTGGTTGGTCGGCGAGCGGAGACCCGAACGACGGCGTCGACCAGCGGACTGGTTGAGGGACGAGGGGGCGTGCGATGCGTGGGACGACCTTTACTGGTTGTTGAGATACGCCAGGACGGCGAGGACACGCCGGTGAATTGTCATCGGACGGGGGCAGCCGAGCCTGGGTGCAGTTGCTGTTGACGTCCTCGTCGATGGTTCTCTCGGCGAGGGGAAGCGCGGCAGCGACCACGGAACTCGTACGCCCCTCGCCGGGCGGGGGAGAGGGCGACCACCCACCGGTCGCGAAACATTCAAGATCCACCGCCGAAACAAACGGCCGGGAGATTAGCATCTGCCTTTCTCGTGTTGATCAACTTGAGGAATCGTGTTGCTACCTCCACGTCTGCGTGGACGAGGGTCGATAGCGCTGTGCACAGCGCTCGCGGTGCTCGCCCCGTCACCCGCCCTGGCCGCACCCCGCTCCGCTGCCCCCGCGGCCTCATCCGCCCTCGCGCCCGCCTCACCCCCGGCACCCGCGACCACCCCCACCGTCACCCTGATCACCGGGGAGAAGGTCACCGCCACCAGATCGGCTGACGGAAGCCTCAGCCCCCAGGTGCGAGACACCACGGGCAGGCTGACCGGGTTCACCTCGTCCCGGCAGGGAGGCGACACCTACGTCTATCCGCACGGCGTGCTGCCGTACGTGAGCGCCGGACTGCTCGACAAGCAGTTGTTCAACCTCTCCGAGCTGCTTGCGGACGGATACGACGACGCGCGGCGCGACAAGCTGCCGCTGATCGTCACCTACACCGCTGCCGCCGCCCGTGCCCGTGGCGCCTCGGCGCCTGCGGGTGCCCGTGACGTCCGCAGGCTGGACAGCATCCAGGGCGACGCGGTGACCGTCGACCGCTCGGACGCCTTCTGGTCCTCGATCACCGGCGGCGGGGAGAGGGCCGCCCGTTCCACCGGCGGCCGGCTCGCGCTCGGCGGTGGCATCGCGAAGATCTGGCTGGACGGCAAGGTCGAGGCCGACCTCGCCGACAGCACCGCGCAGGTCGGCGCCCCCCAGGTCTGGGCGTCCGGGAACACCGGCAAGGGTGTCGACGTCGCCGTCCTGGACAGCGGTATCGACATCAACCACCCCGACTTCGCCGGCCAGATCGCCGCCACCGAGTCCTTCGTTCCCGGGCAGACGGTGAAGGACGTCTACGGCCATGGCACGCACGTCGCCTCCACCCTCGCCGGCACCGGCGCGGCCTCGGACGGCAAGGAGAAGGGCGTCGCCCCGGGCGTGCGGCTGCACGTCGGCAAGGTCATCGGCGACGACAACGCCGGCCAGGAGTCGTGGATCATCAGCGGCATGGAGTGGGCCGTCCGCGACCAGCACGCCAAGATCGTCAACATGAGCCTCGGCGCCGACCCCACCGACGGCACCGACCCGATGAGTGTGGCGCTCAACGAGCTCAGCGACGAGACCGGGGCGCTGTTCGTCGTCTCCGCCGGTAACGCCGGTCCCGGCGAATACACGGTCGGCACCCCCGGCACCGCTGACGCCGCGCTGACCGTCGGCGCCGTCGACGGCAACGACACCCTCGCCATGTTTTCCAGCCAGGGCCCGCGGATCGGCGACCGGGCCATCAAGCCCGACCTCACCGCCCCCGGTGTCGGCATCCTGGCCGCCCGCTCCCAGGACTCGGCAGGCGAAGGCTGGTACCGCCTCGGCGACGGCACCTCGATGGCATCCCCGCATGTCTCGGGCGCTGCCGCGCTGCTGGCCGCCCAACATCCCGACCTCACCGGAAAGCAGCTCAAGGAAGCCCTGGTCAGCACCGCGAAGGCGGTCGGTGGGCTCAACCCGTACCAGGGCGGCAACGGCCGCCTGGACATCGCCGCGACCACCACCGCGTCCGTCGTCGCCACCACCAGCGCGGACTTCGGGTACCCCGAGTGGCCGACCGCCCCCGAGGGCACCGTCGAACGGGAGGTCCGTTACACGAACCTCAGTGACAACGCTGTCACCCTCGATCTCGCGGCGACCGTCGGCGGTGCCCCGGAGGGCCTCTTCACCCTGTCGTCCCGGCAGATCACCGTTCCGGCGCGCGGCGTCACCTCGGTGACCGTGGCCACGGACTTCGACCGCGTACCGGCCGACAACCCCTTCTCGGGCTTCCTCACGGCCACCGATGCCTCCGGCGCGGTCCGCACCCGTACCGCGCTCGCCATCGGTCGGGAGGGCGTGCGCCACCGCCTCACCTTCCAGGCCAAGGACCGCAGTGGCAGACCGACAGGTGGGGATCTCGTCCTGCTCGGGCAGGACAACAGCGTCCTGCAGCAGCAGATCGACGCCACCGGCACCCTGGAGCTGCGGCTACCCGAGGGCACGTACGCGGCGTGGCTCAAGACCGAGGTCGAGGGCGCGAACGGGCCGAACTCGCGAGGGCTCGGCGTGCTGCCGGTACCGGAGATCACCCTCGACCAGGACCGCACAGTCACCTTCGACGCGACCAAGGCCCGCCGGGTCTCGGTGACCACGCCGCAGGAGTCGACAGTGGACGGCGCCCGCGTCGAGGTGTCCCGCGACTTCGGCGGCAACGTCTGGACCGACGGCTGGTTCCCGGATCCCGCGCACGACAGCGTCTGGGTGCTGCCCACCGACCGCAAGGTCACGACGGGCACGTTCAGCTTCAGCACACAGTGGCGCACCGTGCAGCCCGCCCTGACGGTGACGGCCGACGGCCGTGACTACGACGACCTTCGGGTGCAGCGGGCCGCGACGCCGCTGCCCCGGGGCGATCAACACCTCGACGCGGTGTTCGCCGGCGACGGCGACAGCAGCCGGTACGCCACGCTGAACGCCCGCGGCAAGACCGCAGTGGTGCGCCGCAACGACGCCGTACCCGTGGAGAAGCAGGCCGCGGCGGCGGCGTCCGCCGGTGCCCGTCTCCTGCTCGTGGTGAACGACGGCACCGGGCGCCTCACGGCGTGGCCGGGTTCGGTATGGGTGCCACAGGACCCGCCGCCGGTCACCGTGGCCACCCTCACCCGGGACGAGGGCGAGCAGTTGATCGCCCGGATCAGCCGCGAGAAGCGGGTCCGGCTCGACGTCACCTCCCACCCGACCACCGAGTACGTCTACGACCTGATCCGCGACTACACGGGTGCCATTCCTGGGGACCTCGCCCAGCGGGTCACCCCGCGCGACCTGGCCCGGGTCGACATGTCCCTGCGCAACTGGCGTCCCGGCCGGGCGGTGGAGACCCGCAGCGGTTACACCGCGTCGGGGTCGATAAGCGGCCTCGACTACCACGAGGTCCCGGCGCGCGGCGAACGCACCGACTGGGTCAGCGCCGGGACGCGATGGGCCACGAACGTCGCGGTGCCGGACGAGCAGTCCCAGCAGACGGCACCCACCACCTACCGGGCCGGCTCGGTCCAGCAGGAGCGGTGGTTCGGCCCGGTGCAACGGCCTCGGCTGCTGACGACAAGCACCGTCTTCCGGGGCGACGGTGACGCGATCTCCGCAATGATTCCCGGCTGGGGCGACTCGGGCACCGCGCACGAGGGCAGCACCTCCGGCAACCTGGCCGTCGACAACAGCCTGCGGCTCTACCAGGGCAACACGCTCGTCGGCGAGGCCGACCGTTCCCAGCCCATGATGAGCAGCAGCGTCCTCAGCCCGGAACCACTGCCGTACCGACTCGTGTCGGACAACAAGCGTGACGGCTGGGCCGGGCCGTACTCCACAGCCACCAGGACGGAATGGGGCTTCACCTCCGCCCGGATCAAACCTGGCGTCCTGTGGTGGGAACCGTCCCTGATCCAGCTCGACTACGCCGTCGACACCGATGTCGACGGCAAGGCGAAGCGCAACGCCGAACTCACCGTCACCGCACTGCACCTGCCGACGGCGACCGAGGCGTCCGCCATCGGCACGGTGACCGTGGAGGTGTCCTACGACGACGGGGTGACCTGGCACCACACCACGATCAAACGCAAGGGCGACGGCTGGCGTACGCGGATCGACGCCCCGCGTACGGCAGATTTCGTCACCCTGCGCACCACGGCCCGGGACGCCCGGGGGAACAGCGTCGAGCAGAGCATCACCCGGGCCTTCGGCCTGCGGTGAGCTGGGCGGCGGGGCGGGGACCGGCATCGGTCCCCGCCCCGCCGCTCGTCGTGGGCGACGTCGCGGCGGCGTGACTCTGCCCACAGCGGGAACGTCGTACGGCTCTGGGACGTTGGCGAGCGACAGGATCACCACCGGATGATCGCCTCGTCCGGCCACCCCACCATGACCCCCCGCCTCGTCACTCTCTCGTCGTCCAACGTCGGGCACGGGACACCACGCCCCGCTGACGCCGTGACGACGCACAAGCTTCCGCAGAGAGATCGAGATGATGAAGCAGTTGGTGGACAAGACCGGACCGGCCACCCGCACGGAACACCCGGACACGACCGCTGAGGTGCTGCCCGGTGACCTGATGACCAACCGGCAGCGGGCGCAACTCGTCCTCGTGCTCGGTGCGCTTATCGCCATCGGGCCGTTGACCATCGACATGTACCTGCCCGCGCTGCCCGCCATCACGGCCGGGTTGCAGACCACCGAGACCGCCGTGCAGTTGACGCTCACCGGCACGCTCGTCGGCCTGGCACTGGGCCAGTTGCTGATCGGGCCGCTCTCCGATGTGGTCGGGCGGCGGGTGCCGCTGCTGGCCGGGCTGGCCGCCCACATCGTGGCATCCGTCCTGTGCGTCTTCGCGCCGAACATCGCAGTGCTCGGCGCGCTGCGTGTCCTGCAGGGGCTGGGCGTCGCGGCCGCCACCGTGGTCGCGACCGCCGTCGTCCGGGACCTGTTCAGTGGCGCCTCGTTCGCCCGGATCTTCTCCCGGCTGATGCTCGTCATGGGCCTGGCGCCCATTCTCGCGCCGACCCTGGGCAGCGGCCTGCTGAGCTGGACCGACTGGCGGGGAGTCTTCGCGGCGCTCGCGGTGCTGGGTGCGCTGCTGATCGTCGTGGCGGCGCTCCGGCTCCCGGAGACCCTTCCGGTGGCGCGTCGGCGGCACGGAGGGATCGGTGCCACCCTGCGCGACTACCGGGGGCTGCTCAACGACCGGGCGTTCGTCGGGTTGGTGCTGGTTGCCGGGCTGGCGATGGCGGCCCTGTTCGCGTACGTCGCGGGATCGTCGTTCGTGCTCCAGCGGGAGTACGGCCTCGACGAGCAGCAGTTCGGCCTGGCCTTCGGGGCCGGCGCGGTCGGCCTGATCGGGGCCACCCAGTTCAACGTCCGGCTGCTGCGCCGCTACACCCCGCAGCAGATCCTGGTCAGCGCGCTCGTCGCGGGAACGGCGGCCGGCCTCCTGCTCGTCGTGTTCGCGGCGACCGGCTTCGGTGGCCTGGGCACCCTGCTCGCGTCACTGTGGCTGGTCCTGGCCGCGGCGGGCCTGGCCCTGCCGAACGCTCCGGCGCTGGCCATGAGCCGGCACAGTGAGGCCGCTGGCACCGCCGCGGCGCTGCTCGGCGCCGTGCAGTTCGGTGTCGGCGCGCTCTCGGCGCCACTGGCGGGCCTGTTCGGCACCGGGAGCGTGTCGATGGCGATCGTCATCGCGGGCGGCATGGCCGCCGCGCTGATCGTCATGCTCCTCGTCGTGCCCCGCGCCGGCCTCGGCACTGTCGACCCGGACCTGGCGGTCGCCCCCCACTAGGAAGAGGGCGGGCGGGCCGGTTGCCCCGGCCCGCCCGACGATCAGCGAATCTCCGTGGTGTTGTCCTCCGGGCGCGGCTGGCCGCGCGGTGGGGCGGACCAGGGCGACTCGCCACCCACCCGGCGCGGCAACGGCTCGGTCGATGTCGGCTCGGCCGGGTAACCCAGAGTGAGCGGCGCGGTGTCGCGCTCCGCGGGCGTGGGGGACGGCCAGTCGGTGAGCGTGAAGTCGTCGTCGCGGGGGCCGGTGCCCGGCGCGGACACCGGCGCCGTGGCCGACTCGGTGGCCGGACGCGGCCACTGCCGCCAACGTTGCAGGCTGAACGTCGCCATCAGCAGCAGCAGGCCGATCAGGAAGAGTGTGCCGTCCTCCACGGGCAGCCGCAGCGGCAACGGATCGCCGGCCACCTTCCACCCGTGCGGGATCGCATCCCGTACCGCGAAGGGCGCCACGAACATCCCGATGTACGGGGTGACCAGCAGCAACCCGGCCACCAGCGGACCGAGCGGCGAGAAGCGCAGCGTGCCGAGCAGGCCCAGCAGGACGCCGCCGACACCGAGGTAAACGGCTGGCTCGATCAGGTTGGCGGTGTTGAACGTGCCGGTCTCCACCCAGCGGTCGACCGTCCGGCTCGACCCGTCCTGCCCCAGTGTGACGAGCACCCAGGTGATGGGCGCCACCACCAGCCCGGCGAGGAAGCTCCAGAGATGTCGCATCCGCGCACCGTACCGTTTTCGACATGACTGAGCACCTCTCCGCCGCACCGATCGGCAAGCCGACGTCGTACTCGCGCGTCACGCTGAGCAAGATCATGACTGCCGTGGACGTGAACCTCTACGGCACCGTGCACGGCGGGGTTCTGATGAAGTTCGTCGACGACGTGGCGGGCGCCGCCGCTGCCCGGCACAGCGGCGGAACGGCAGTGACCGCGGCGATCGACGAGATCGTCTTCTCCGAGGCGGTCCGGGTCGGCGACCTCGTGCACGCGCACGCGCAGGTGAACTGGACCGGGCAGACCTCGATGGAGGTGGGCGTGCGGGTGGTCGCCGAGCGGTGGGACTCGGCGGAGGACGCGCCGGTCCGGGTGGCGACCGCGTACCTGGTCTTCGTCGGCGTGGACGTCGGCGGCGCCCCACGGGCGGTCCGCCCGGTGCTGCCGGAGACGGCGGAGGACGAGCGCCGGTACAAGGAGGCCGAGATCCGTCGCGCGCACCGCCTCGCCCGCCGCCGCGCCATCCAGGCCCACCGCGCCGGCTGACAGGAGCGGCGGGGCTCCCGGTCACCGCCGGTGACCCCGCCACGTTTTCCACATGGGGTGACCGGCTGGAGTGTGGGGTGGGCACGCATCGGTTGGCGTACCCGGTGCGCAGAATGGCGCTTCGAGGTAGGGCAAGATGGCGCCACGGCCCATGCACAGTGTCGTGCCGGGCCAGGGGAGGGTGGAGCAGTGGCTGACATGCTGTGGACGCCGCCGGTGGACGTACGGGAGCGGTCCCGGATCGGCGGCTACCTGCGCTGGCTGCGGGAGCACCGCGGGTTGGACTTCGCCGACTACGACGCGCTGTGGCACTGGTCGACCACCGACCTGGACGGGTTCTGGCGCTCGATCTGGGACCACTTCGAGGTCGTCGCGCACACCCAGCCGACCGCCACCCTGGCCGAGCGGGGCATGCCCGGCGCCCGCTGGTTCCCCGGTGCCACGCTCAACTACGCGGAGAACGTGCTGCGGATGCCGGGGCGCGCCGACGACGACCCGGTGGTGATCGCGCACGGGCAGACCCGCGCGCCGGTCACCCTTACCGCCGGGGAGCTGCGCGAGCAGGTCCGCCGGGTGTCGGCCGGGCTGCGTCGGCTCGGCGTCACCGCCGGTGACCGGGTGGCGGCGTACGCCCCGAACATCCCCGAGACGTACGTCCTCCTGCTGGCCGCCGCCAGTCTGGGCGCGATCTTCTCGTCCTGCGCGCCGGAGTTCGGCACCCGCAGCGTCACCGACCGCTGGCAGCAGATCGAACCGACAGTGCTGGTCGCCGTGGACGGCTACCGGTACGGCGACAAGGCGGTGGACCGGCGCGCGGAGGTCGACGCGATCCGGGCCGCCCTGCCGTCGCTGCGGCACACCGTCGGCATCCGCTACCTGGACCCGGCGGGCCCCGCGCCGCGCGACGCGCTGGGCTGGGACGAGTTGGCCGCGCCCACCGACGAGCCGTTGACGTTCACGCCGGTGCCGTTCGACCACCCGCTGTACGTCCTGTACTCCTCGGGCACCACCGGGCTGCCCAAGCCGATCGTGCACGGTCACGGCGGCATCCTGCTGGAGCACCTGAAGATGCTCGCCCTGCACCACGACCTGGGCCCGGCCGACCGGTTCTTCTGGTTCACCACCACCGGCTGGATGATGTGGAACTTCCTGATCTCCGGCCCGGCGGTGGGCGCGAGCATCGTGCTCTTCGACGGCAATCCGGCCCACCCCGACCTCGGTGGGCTGTGGCGGCTGGCGGCGGAGACCGGCACCACGTACTTCGGCACCTCGGCGCCCTTCCTGCTGGCCTGCCGCAAGGCTCAGCTCGTACCCCGCGAGGTCGCCGACCTGTCCGCGCTGCGCGGCGTCGGCTCGACAGGCGCGCCGCTGCCCGCCGAGGGCTTCCACTGGGTGTACGAGACGGTGAGCGACCGGGTGCAGCTCCAGTCGCTGTCCGGCGGCACCGACGTGTGCACCGGCTTCGTGGGCGGGGTGCCGCTCCTGCCCGTGTACGCCGGCGAGATCGCCTGCCGGGCGTTGGGCGCGAAGGTGGAGGCACGGTCGGCCGACGGCGCCCCGGTGATCGGCGAGCTGGGCGAGTTGGTCATCACCGAGCCGATGCCGAGCATGCCTGTGGGTTTCTGGAACGACCCGGACGGCGTCCGTTACGCCGAGGCGTACTTCGACGTCTACCCGGGCGTCTGGCGGCACGGGGACTGGATCACCATCAACGAGCGGGGCGGTTGCGTGATCACCGGCCGCTCCGACGCCACCCTCAACCGGGGCGGGGTGCGGTTGGGCACCGCCGAGTTCTACTCGGTCGTCGAGGGGTTGGACGAGGTGGTCGACTCGGTCGTCGTGCACCTGGAGGACGACGAGGGCGGCGCCGGTGAGCTGCTGCTCTTCGTGGTGCTGGCCGATGGCCTGGAGCTGGGCGACGACCTGCGGAAGAAGATCTGCCGCGAGCTGCGCACCGCCCTGTCGCCCCGGCACGTGCCCGACGAGATCCATCAGGTACGCGCGGTGCCCCGCACCCTGTCGGCGAAGAAGCTCGAGGTCCCGGTCAAGAAGATCCTCACCGGCACACCGGTCGACCGGGCTGCCGCCAAGGGCGCCCTGGTCAACCCCGAGTCCCTGGCGTCCTTCGCCACCTTCGCCGAACGCCGGGCGACGGGCCACCGGCCTGCCTGAAGGGTCCTGCCCGGCGGCGCTGCACTGGTGTCGGGGTGCCGACCGGGCCCGGCGGGCGGGTCACGGGAGGGTGTGGGTGGCCTTCTCCGTGGCCTGGCGACCGGCCAGGCGGGCCGGGTCGAGGTTGGCGCAGAGGACGACGGTGGCGGCCCGGGTGAGCGGGGCCAGCAGCCAGTCGACCGGGTCCGGGTACCGGGCGGCGTCGACGAGGACGCGAGCGCCGGCCTCGATGCCCAACTCCGCGGCGCGGGCCTCGGCACGGGCCAGCAGGTGCTCGTCGGTGGGGCCCGGCCCCGGCTGCGGGTTGAAGTGGTCGCCGTGCCGGCGGACCTCGACCACGTAGTCGGCGAACCCGGGCGGCACCTGCCGCAGCGGGGCGGCGAGCGGAGCCAACCCGAGGGCGTACCGCTCGTCGGCCGGCCAGGACTGCGCCTCGTCGAGCCGGTCGGCGGCGGCGAAGAGCACGTCGACGTCGCCAGGCGTGTCGATGACGCTCAACTTGGTCGACCAGCAGCCCAGCAGGACCGCCGCGGTCTGCCAGTGCGGCGGCAGCAGCACCCCGGCCGGGGTGCCCGGGGCGAGGCCCACCTCGTCGACGAGCAGGTTGGCGGTCTTCGCCACCCAGTTCGCCACTGTGGCGCCGGAGAGCTCGGTGCGGTCACCGCTGGCATCGTCGTACCAGGTGAGGAGCGGTCGGGTCGGGTCGGTCGCGATCGCGTCGGCGAACACCCGGGCAATGTTGTCGGCCATCGGCGCGAACGATACGCCAGTGCGGGCCGTACTCGATGACGATGACAACTCGGCGTACCGTCGGGTCGCAGTCAGCGTCGGCCCCGCGCCCCGGCGTAGGCTTGACCCCCGGAGTGTTGTTCCCCACAGACCCGCCAGTGCAAGGAGTCGCCCCGTGACCGCCGGTCGCCCGCCCCGCGTGCTCATCGACGCCACGAGTGTCCCCGCCGACCGTGGTGGCGTCGGTCGATACGTCGATGGTCTGCTCGGTGCCCTCGGCAAGGTGTGCGGGTCGGGGGTGGAGCTGGCGGTGGTCAGCCTCCGCACCGACCTGGAGCGTTACACCCGGATGCTGCCCGGCGCGGAGATCATTCCAGCTCCGGCCGCCGTGGCGCACCGCCCGGCCCGGCTCGCCTGGGAGCAGACCGGCCTGCCGCTGCTCGCCCAGCAGGTGAGCGCCGACGTGCTGCACTCGCCCTTCTACACCTGCCCGCTGCGGGCCGGGTGCCCGGTCACGGTCACCGTGCACGACGCGACGTTCTTCACCGAGCCGGAGCACTACGACAAGTCCCGCCGCACGTTCTTCCGCAGCGCCATCAAGACCTCGATGCGCCGCGCCAACCGGGTGATCGTGCCCAGCAAGGCCACCCGCGACGAGCTGATCCGGCTGCTCGACGCCGACCCGACGCGGATCGACGTGGCCTACCACGGCGTCGACCAGGCCGCCTTCCACGCCCCCACGGAGGAGGAGAAGGCCCGCGTCCGCGCCCGGCTGGGGCTGGGCAACAGCAGCTACGTCGCCTTCCTCGGCGCCAAGGAGCCGCGGAAGAACGTGCCCAACCTGATTCGGGGTTGGGCGCGCGCGGTGGCCGACCGGGCCGAGCCGCCGGCGCTGGTGATCGCCGGTGGGCAGGGGCACGACGACGACATCGACCGGGCGGTCGCCGAGGTTCCGTCGCACCTGCGCCTGCTGCGCCCCGGCTACCTGCGCTACGCCGACCTGCCCGGTTTCCTCGGTGGCGCGCTGGTCGCCGCCTACCCGTCCTACGGCGAGGGGTTCGGGCTGCCGATCCTGGAGGCCATGGCGTGCGCCGCCCCGGTGCTGACCACGCCCCGGCTCTCGCTGCCCGAGGTGGGCGGCGACGCGGTCGCGTACACCTCGGAGGACGCGGAGCAGATCGGCACCGACCTGGCCGCGCTGCTCGACGACGAGCAGCGGCGGTTGTCGCTGGCGAAGGCGGGGTTCGACCGGGCCAAGGAGTTCACCTGGGAGTCGAGCGCCGAGGTGCACATCGCCGCCTGGAGTCGCGCCCGTTCGTGACCCGGGGCCCCTGGTGGTGACCCGTGCCACTGCCAGCAGGTGCGTCGGGCATGATGTGCGGATGCTTTATGCGGTCATTCCGGCAGGTGGCAGCGGCACGAGGTTGTGGCCGTTGTCCCGCGCCGGCCACCCCAAGTTCCTCCACCCGCTGACCGGCACCAGCTCCTCGCTGCTCCAGGCGACCGTGGAGCGGCTCGCGCCGCTGACCACACCGGATCGGACCCTGGTGGTCACCGGTGCCGCGCACGTCGCGGCGGTGGCTCGGCAGCTGACCGGTCTGCCGGAGGAGAACATCCTGGTCGAGCCGTCCCCTCGGGATTCCTGCGCGGCGATCGCCCTGGCCGCCGCGGTGATCGCGGTGCGCGACCCGGACGCGGTGATGGGCAGCTTCGCGGCCGACCACCTGATCGGCGACCCAGGGAGCTGGGTCCACACCGTCCAGGAGGCGGTCCGGGGGGCCGAGCAGGGAATGCTGATGACCGTCGGGATCACCCCGACCCGCGCGGAGACCGGCTACGGCTACCTGGAGACCGGCGAGGAGACCGACGCTCCGTGGCGGCCGGTTACCGAGTTCAAGGAGAAGCCGGACGCCGAGGTCGCCGAGGCGTACGTCCGTTCCGGCCGGCACCTGTGGAACGCGAGCATGTTCGTGTGGCGGGTGGATGTCTTCCTCGCCGAGCTGGCCCGCCAGCAGCCGGCGTTGCACGCCGGCGTCGCCGCCATCGCCGCCGCCTGGGGCACCCCCGAGCAGGACGAGGTGCTCGGCGCGATCTGGCCGACCCTGCCGAAGATCTCCGTCGACTACGCGGTGATGGAGGGCGCGGCCACCGCGGGTCGGGTCGCGACCGTGCCGGGCGACTTCGGTTGGAACGACGTCGGCGACTTCCACACCCTGGGTGAGGTGCTGCCGGCCGACGAGGCGGGCAACGTGGTGCTCGGCACCGACGCCAAGCCCGGGGTGCTCCTGCGGGACAGCGCCAACCTGGTGGTGGTGCCGCAGTCCGGTCGGTTGGTGGCTGTCCTCGGGCTGCGCGACCTGATCGTGGTGGACACCCCGGACGCGGTGCTGGTCTGCCCGCGCGACCGAGCCCAGGGCGTCAAGGCCCTGGTCGACGAGCTCAAGGCTCGCGGCGAAGAGGGCTACGTCTGAGGGCAGCCAGAGCCGGCGCGACCAGTTGCACGGTCCCGCCGGCCAGCGGCTCGGGCAGTTGGTCCGCCGGAAACCAGCCCAGCTCCTCGGCCTCGTCGCTCACCTGCTCCACCGCGCCGGGCGGCGCGACCACGGCGAACCGGACGTCGTAGTGGCGTGAGCCGCCCTGGCAGAGCACCTCGTGCACGTCGACGTCGATCGGCACCGGGTCGATGCGCAGCCCGGCGATCCCGGACTCCTCGGTGGCCTCGCGGAGCGCGGCGGCCACCAGGGTCTCGTCGACCGGCTCGCAGTGCCCGCCGAGCTGCACCCAACGACCGAACTTGGCGTGCAGACAGAGCAGCACCCGCGTGCCGGTGGCGTCCAGCACCAGCGTGCTCGCGGTGACGTGCCCGGGGCGGTGTTGTCGGCTCATCGCGACCGGCCCGGCCGCGAGCAGGGCGAGGGTCCGGTCCCGCGCGGTCGAGGCAGCCGGGCTGGTCGGCTGCCAACCGTCGAGCAGCGCGGTGGCGTCGGCGTGCAGCGACGCGTACGCCGCGGGGTCGGTCGGCTGGGCGGTGATCGAGGTGTCGGACACCCCGCCACTGTACGAGCGTGTGCTCCGTACCCTGGCTCGGTGACCCTCCGACTCGTCGAATTCGTGGTGGCCGGCAACGAGGCAAGCGATCTGCTGCCGGTGCGGTCGACGGCGCTGCTGCGCGCGTACGGTGCCCGGCGGGGCTTCTGGACGGTGCTGGACGAGGGGCCGGTGGAGCGCTGCCTTGCGTTGCTGCTGGAGCAGGATGACGGCGAGTGGACGGCCCGGCACGTGCTGGCGGACGCCGGTGTGGAGAACGGGCGGACCGAGGATGGTGAGGCGCTCGCCCACCACGACGGCTGGGTGTACGTCTTCGGCTCCCACTTCGGCTCGAAGGCTGGCCCGCTGCGGCCCCGGCGCGCCTTCGTGGCCCGTTTCCGGGAGGACGACGCGGCGGCCGGGGCGGTGCCGGTGCACGTGGTGCGCAATTCGTTCCGCCTGCACCGGGCGGTCAACGACGCCCTCGCCGGGTCGCCGTTGACCCTGTTGCCTCCTGGGGAACGGGTGCGGGCGCGGTTCATCGTGGAGACGCTGGCGCGGGGGACCGCCCGGGAGAAGCGCTGGGTGAGCCGGCTGGCCCCGGACGACCTGCCGTTGAACGTGGAGGCGGCGGCCTTCACCCCGGGCGGGACGGTGCTGCTCGGGCTGCGGTTCCCGGTCACGGACGCCGGTGAGCCGATCCTGGTGGAGGTCGCCGGTGTGCCGGGCATGTTCGCGGCGGAGCCGGAGTGGCCGGGGGCGTTGCGCGTGTACGCGTTGACCGGGGTCACCCCGCCGGGGCAGCTGACCGGGTTCCGCGCGATCACCCCGACGGCGGACGGCGGGTACGCGGCCGTGATCGGCTCGATCGACGCGCTGGGCAAGGGCTCGGTGCTGCTCGACGATCATCCGGGCGGCGGTGACGTGACGTCTCGGCACGTCCGCTTCCGACTTCCGGCCGGTGCGTCGGACGACGTGTGTCGGCTGGTCGGGGAGCCGGTGCTGGACCTGGCGCCGTTCCACCACGTGGAGGGGCTGGCCGAGCTGGACGGGCGACCGTTCTACGTCACGGACGAGGATCACCGGGTCGCGCTCTGGGTTGGTTGAGCCGACCGGGTGGTGTGGGGGGCTGGATGACCGGACGGCACCTCTGCGGAGCAAGGGCCGCAGACCCTCGTGGTGCCGCCCGATCACCGGGGCCTCCCCAGACCCGGTGCCCTGGGCCGGGGCATCGAGGACGCACCGGCACGGTGTTCGGGCACTGGAAGCATGTCGAACCGCTTCGGCGACGTCGAGGTTTTTCAGTCCAGGCTTAAAGATGGAGATTAGTGCCGGCCGGGTAGAGTCGAACGGTCACCCGGCATCCCCCTGCTGGCGACACTGGAGCGCTCCATGCTGAAGATCCACTTTTCCGGGGAGGACATCCTCCGGACTCGGGTGGCGCCGGCGGCGGACCCGGTCTGGGAGCTGGTCCTCAGCCTGCACGCGTTGCAGGCCCGCAACCGCGACCCGTTGACGGCGAACTGGCGGCGCAGCGTGTCCCGAGGGCTGCGTCAGGACGTCGCCTCCGAGCAGCTCCGGTTGCTCTTCGCGTTGAGCCCGCCGCGCGGCTACTTCCCGGACTTTCTCACCCCGTACGCGAGTGTGGACGGCTTCGAGGCCGGGCTGGAGGCGCTGCGCAGCACCCCGACCGGGATGCTGCAACGAGATCTGAGCGTGCTCGCCGCCGAGAACCAGTTGCCGCCGTCGGCGGCCGCGCTGGCCCGAGGTGAGGTGGAGGTGCTGCACCACCTCGCCGACTCGATGGTCCAGTACCGGTCGTTGGCGATCAACCCGTACTGGAGCCGGATCCAGTCGGCGGTCGCGGCGGACCGGGCGCACCGGGCCAGGGCCCTGCTCGACGGCGGTGTCGAGGGCCTGCTCACCAGCCTCCGGCCGGCCATGCGCTGGGACGGTGGGGTGCTCGAGGTCCGCAACTACCCGCACAGCCGGGAGCTGCACCTGGACGGTCGGGGGCTGCTGCTCGTGCCGTCCTTCTTCTGCGCGGACACGCCTGTCGCCCTGCTCGACCCGGCCCTGCCGCCGGTGCTTGTCTACCGGGTGGACCGGCTGGGCGGGCTGGCGTCGGTCGACGATACCGGGGCGGCCCGGTCCGCTGCGGCCCGCGACTCACTCGCCGCGCTGCTCGGCCGCACCAGGGCGGCGGTGTTGCAGGCCAGCGACGAGGGCTGCACCACCGGTGAGGTCGCCCGCCGACTCAACATCTCACCGGCGGCGGCGAGCCAACACGCCACGGTGCTGCGTAACGCCGGCCTGCTGGTCAGCCACCGGGACCGCAACAGCGTCCTGCACACGTTGACCCCGCTCGGCCGGGCCATGCTGGACGCCTGACCCGCCACCTGTCACCGCGCGACGGCGTGCGCCGAGCCGCCTGGGCGGGCGACCCGGCCGTCTCTCGGAGCGCGAGTGCGGCGTGCGCCGGGCCGCCTGGGCGGGCGACCTAGCCGTCTCTCAGAGCGCGAGCGCGGCGCTCGCCGGGCTGCCGGGCGGCGGCGGCAACAGGGTCGACCCGACGCCCTGGGCAGCCAGGGCGACGCGCAGTCGGTGCAGGTCGGCGCCGAAGCGCACCAGGCCGACCGGGTCGACTGGTGTCGGGGCGGAGCCGAGCACCAGGGTGGCGCCGTCCGGCCAGCCGGGCATCTCGGCGACCAGTCCGGCGCGTACCTCGGCCTCGTCGACAAGGGTGAAGACCGTGCCGGGGGCGACCACCTCGGCGACCGTGTCGATCGCCCGTCGCACCGCGGTGAGGTCGGCCGGCGTGGGGCCGCGACCATCGGCCAGGGTGGCGGCGTCGGCGAGCCCGGCGGCGCGGGCTTCGGCGGTGCCGAGCGCGAAGAGGTCCTGTGCCGCGTCGCGGATCAGCGCCCGCGCGCCCCCGGCGTCGTCCGGGCTGGTGGCGGCGAGGTAGCCCCGCACGACCGCGATGGGGACCTGATCGCACTTGCCCTTGATCAGCTCACCGGCGGCGGCCAGTTCGTCCACCACGGCCATCTGGGTGAGCTGGAGCTCGTTGCCGTACGGATCCACCTCGCCCCGGTGGTCGCGGATGGCCGGCATCCCGGCCACGCCCAGCGCCACGTCGGTGAGCCCGTTACGCCAGGGCCGGCCCATGGTGTCGCTGATGATCACGGCCACGTCCAGGTCGTAGCGCTCCCGCAGGGCGTCACGGAGCGCCCGTGCCGATGCGTCCGGGTCGACCGGCAGCAGCACCAGTTGGGTCTTGTCCACGTTCGACGCGTCGATCCCCGCGGAGGCCATCACGAAGCCGTGGTGGGTCTGCACGATCCGGGTCGGCCCCCGACTGGCGACCACCCGGGCGGTTTCGCCGGCCAGCACCTCGTCCCGTGCGGCCAGCCGCTCGGGCCCGTCCGCCGGGACGTCGACCAGCCGCCCCTCCGACTTGGAGACGATCTTGCTGGTGACCACCAGCACGTCCCCGTTATGCAGCCACGGCGCGGCGGTCGCGATCATCGCCGCCAGGTCGTCACCCTCGGTCACGTGGCCGATGCCGAGCACCGGCAGGATCTCCAGCCTCACGTCAACTCCACCGCGGCGCGGACCATGGCCGCCGTCGCCGCCTCGTCGGTCATCCGCAGCGGCATCGCGCGGACCGTCACCCCCGGCACCACAGTGCCAGCGTCCTCCTCGGCCACCAACCAGCCATCAAGCAGGCCGCCGTCCGACCGGCCCCCGTAGAGGCGGCCCACCCCGGCGGCGCTGCACTCGACACCAAGCACGGCGAGACACCTGTCGGCCATCCCCCGCACCGGAGCGCCGCCGATGATCGGTGCGACGCCCACCACCGGCGCCGGGCCGTCCGCCACCGCCTCCCGCAGCCCCGGTACGGCCAGCACCGGCGCGACGCTCACCACCGGGTTGCTGGGAGCGACCAACACCAGGTCGGCGGAGCTGATCGCGTCCAGCACCCCGGGTGCCGGCTTCGCCGTCTCCGCGCCGACGAAGACGAAGCGGTGGGTGCGGATGTCGGCCCGGTGCCGGATCCACCACTCCTGGAAGTGGATCGCCCGCTGACCCTGCTCGTCCTCCACCACCGCGTGGGTCTCCAGGCGGTCGTCGGTCGCCGGCAGCAGGCGTACGCCCGGTTGCCAGCGGGTGGACAGCGCCTCGGTGACCGCGCTCAACGGGTAACCGCCGTTGAGCATGGTGCTGCGCACCAGGTGGGTGGCGATGTCCTTGTCGCCGAGGCCGAACCAGTCCGGCTGTGCCCCGTACGCGGCCAACTCGCCCTTGACCGTCCAGCTCTCGCCGACCCGACCCCAGCCCCGCTCCGGGTCCGCGCCGCCGCCGAGCGTGTACATGACGCTGTCCAGGTCGGGGCAGATCTTCAACCCGTGTAGCCACAGGTCGTCGCCGACGTTGACCACGGCGGTCACCTCCGCGCCGACCTCGCGGGCGTAGGCCCGGACGCCGAGCAGGAAGCGGGCGCCGCCGATGCCGCCGGTCAGTACCACGATGTGCATGACGACCATCCTCGCGCACGTGACGCCTCCGGTCCGCTGCTGGCCCGGGAGACTAGGCTCACGTGCGCCCTGTCCGCTCATGCCCCGAGGGGGAGCTCGTGACCAGCCCCGCCGAGCCCGCGTCCGCCGACGCGGCGCAGGCCCGTCAGCTCACCAAGCCGCTTCGCGAACTCGCCGCGCTCGCGCTGCTCGGCGCCAACGCCGTGTTCCTCTTCGTGGGCCTGCTCCGGCTGATCGCCCCGGACGGCTCCTTCACCGGTCGTGCGGGTGAGGCCTTCGGCACGTTCGTCGGGGTGGCGGCGGTGGGCCTCCCGCTGCTGGCCGTGCTGCTGGCCACGCACATCTCGCCGGTGGTGCCGAAGGCCAAGCTGATCACGCAGGCGGCCGTCGGTCAGTACGGGGTGAGCGCGGTGTTCGGCACGCTGACCCTGCTGATCTGGACGGTGGGCCGGTTGGCCGATGCCGAGGTGCTCGACGCGCTCCTCGGTGTGCTCACCCGGTTCGCCTGGATGGTGATCTTCGCGGTGGCCGCCTGGGTCGTCTACACCGTGTGGCGTGCCCACTACTACGTGCCGCGGCCCAAGCCTCAGCCGGGTGTCTACGGCCAACCGCAGCCGGGCTGGCCGCAGCAGCAGGGTGGTTGGCCGACCCCGGGGCAGCCCGGTGGTCAGCCGCAGGGTGGGTGGCCCGCTCCCGGGCAGCCGGGCGGGTACCCGCCGGGTCAGTTCGGCGGCCCGTACGCCCAGCCGTCCCCGCCGTTCCAGGCCCCGCAGTCGGCCCCGCCGCACCCCCAGTCCGCGCCGCCGTTTCCGCAGTCCGCGCCGCCGGCCAACCCCGCACCGCAGTCGGCGCCGCCCGTGTCGCCGTTCGGGCAGCCGCCATTCGGGCAGCCGCCGTCGGCCGACCCGACCCAGGCTATTCCGCGCCAGTCCGCCGAGCCGGCTTCCGCCGACCCGACCCAGGCCATTCCGCGCCAGTCCGCCGAGCCGACGTCCGCCGACCCGACCCAGGCGATCACCCGCCCGGTCGACCCGGACGCCGACCGCACCCAGCAGATCAAGCCCGGTGAGCACCCGGACCAGCCGCGCTGAGGCTGCTCCGACAACGCTTCTTCGATCACTGAGCATCGTTCCGCTGGCAAGGTGTTCGGGTTCGCCTTTGCTCTGCTGCCCCGGAGGCACCCCCCCGGGTGTCCGGATATCGGACGTCCCGGGGGTGGTGCCTGGGTGGGTGCAGAGCAAAGGCGGCGAGGCGTGGATGCTTGCCCCCTCGTCCCACTGTCGGGTCGGGCGTCGGGCGTCGGGCGTCGGGGGTCCGGGGCGGGGCGGCGCCCCACCGTGCCCTTTCCCACGGTGCGGGCCGGGACTGGCGGGGCGGGCTCGCGCTGCGCATAGGCTGAGCGGATGGTTGATCGCACCCAATCTGGCCCGAGTGACGCAAGCGTGCGGCGGGCCCTGGGCCGGGCCGCGACCGGGCGGGCGCTTGATGTCGACGAGGCGACGGCACTGCTGTCCGCCCGTGGTGACGCCCTCGACGAGCTGCTCCGCGTGGCCGGCGGAATCCGGGACGCCGGGCTGCGTGACGCCGGGCGGCCGGGCGTGGTCACGTACTCGAAGAAGGTCTTCATCCCGTTGACCCGGCTCTGCCGGGACCGCTGCCACTACTGCACGTTCGCCACCGTGCCGCACCGGCTGCCGGCGCCGTTCCTGGACCGCGACGAGGTGCTCGCCATCGCGCGCGCCGGTGCCGCCCAGGGCTGCAAGGAGGCCCTGTTCACGCTCGGTGACCGGCCGGAGGAGCGCTGGCCGGCGGCCCGGAGCTGGCTCGACGAGCGCGGCTACGACTCCACTCTGGACTACCTGCGGGCCTGCGCGGTGGCCGTGCTGGAGGAGACCGGGCTGCTGCCGCACCTCAACCCGGGCGTGCTGTCCTGGTCGGAGCTGCAACGGCTCAAGCCGGTCGCCCCGAGCATGGGCATGATGCTGGAGACCACCGCGACCCGACTCTGGTCGGAGCCGGGCGGCCCGCACTACGGCTCACCGGACAAGGAGCCGGCGGTCCGGCTACGCGTGCTCGACGACGCCGGCCGGGTCGGGGTGCCGTTCACCACCGGCATCCTGATCGGCATCGGCGAGACCCCGGCCGAGCGGGTGGACGCGCTCTTCGCGATCCGCCGCGCACACCGGGAGTACGGCCACCTCCAGGAGGTGATCGTGCAGAACTTCCGCGCCAAGCCGGACACGGCCATGCGCGGCATGCCCGACGCGGAGCTGCACGACCTGGCCGCCACGGTGGCGGTGGCCCGGCTGCTGCTCGGCCCGAAGGCCCGGATCCAGGCCCCGCCGAATCTCATCGCCGGCGAGTACGACCTGCTGCTGCGCGCCGGCATCGACGACTGGGGCGGCGTCTCGCCGCTCACCCCCGACCACGTCAACCCGGAACGTCCCTGGCCGCAGATCGAGGAGTTGGCCCGGCACACCAAGCTGGCCGGGTTCACGCTGCGGGAGCGGCTGACCATCTACCCGGAGTACGTGCGCGCTGGTGACCCGTGGCTCGACCCGCGGCTGCTGCCGCACGTCAACGCGCTTGCCGACCCGGGCTCCGGCCTGGCGGTCGAGTCGGCGATGCCGCAGGGGCGACCCTGGCAGGAGCCGGAGGAGGTGTTCGGCGGGCGGGTCGACCTGCACGCCACCATCGACACCACAGGTCGGACCGACGACCGGCGCGGCGACTTCGACAGCGTCTACGGTGACTGGTCCGAGGTCGCCGGCAAGGTCACCCCGGAGGCGGCCGCGCGCGCAGCGGGCGTACCCCCGGTGCCGGCCGCGGGCGGCGCGGACCGTGACCTGGCGGCCGGGTTGCGGCTGGCCGCCGACGACCCGGCGGCGTTGCTCGATCCCCGGCACGCCGACGCCGCGCTGGCGTTGTTCGGCGCGGACGGGCCGGCGCTCGACGCGTTGTGCCGGCTCGCCGACGACGTACGCCGTGACGCCGTCGGCGACGACGTCACCTACGTGGTCAACCGCAACATCAACTTCAGCAACGTCTGCTACGTGGGCTGCCGGTTCTGTGCCTTCGCCCAACGTGAGCGGGACGCCGACGCGTACCGGCTCTCCGTCGACCAGGTCGCCGACCGGGCCGAGCAGGCGTGGGCCGCCGGTGCCAGCGAGGTGTGCCTCCAGGGCGGCATCGACCCGAAGATGCCGGTCACCGGGTACGCCGACATCGTGCGTGCGATCAAGGCCCGGGTGCCGGAGATGCACGTGCACGCGTTCTCACCCATGGAGATCGTCACCGCCGCCGCGAAGGCGGGCGTGCCGGTGCGCGAGTGGTTGACGCGGCTGCGCGAGGCCGGGCTGGACACCATCCCCGGCACCGCCGCGGAGATCCTCGACGACGACGTGCGCTGGGTGTTGACCAAGGGCAAGCTCCCGGCCGCCGCCTGGGTCGACGTGGTCAGCACCGCCCACGAGCTCGGCATCCGGTCCAGCTCCACGATGATGTACGGCCACGTCGACCACCCCGGGCAGTGGCTGGCGCACTTCCGGGTGCTGGCCGGGGTGCAGGACCGCACCGGCGGGTTCACCGAGTTCGTGGCCCTGCCGTTCGTGCACACCAACGCCCCGATCTACCTGGCCGGCATCGCCCGCCCCGGGCCGACGTGGCGGGAGAACCGGGTGGTGCACGCCATGTCCCGGCTGCTGCTGCACGGTCGCATCGACAACATCCAGTGCTCCTGGGTGAAGCTCGGCGACGAGGGCACCGTGGCGATGCTCCAGGGTGGCTGCAACGACCTGGGCGGCACCCTGATGGAGGAGACCATCTCCCGGATGGCCGGCTCCGACAACGGGTCGGCACGTACCGAGGAGCAGTTGCGGGCAATCGCGAAGGCCGCCGGACGGCCGGCGCGCAAGCGGTCGACTGCGTACGGTCACGCCCGGCCCTGACGTCGAACCTTTCCCCGCCGCCGGCCGTACCACGCGGTGCCGGCGGCGGTCGCGGCCAGGACCACCGCCGGTGTCCCTTCAGGGGCCCGGCGGCGTCGATGGACGGCGTCGGACCCGTCCGTCCCCGCGGGCGCGTACCGCGCCGCCGCCGGAAAGGTTGCCCATGACCAGTGATCAGCGGAAGCGGCAGTGGCCGCGACTGACCCGCCGGCAGACGTTGACCGCCGCGGCCAGCGCCACCCTCGGCGCCGCCGCGCTCACCGTGCCGGGCCTGTCGGCCGCGCAGAACGCCCCCGGCGCGGCCGGGCGTGCCGACGAACCGATAGTCGTGCATCTGCGCGATGCCAAGTCCGGAACGATGGACGTCTTCGTCGGTGAGACGCGCATCGAGGTACGCGACCGCGGCCTGGCGGACCGGCTGCGGCGCGCCGCCCGGCGCTGACCCGGCACTCCGCACTGCCATCCTGTCCCCGCCCAGTGAGGTTGGTCCGCCATGTCTTCCCACCGCGAGGCCCCGGAGATAGCCAAGGATCCGGTCGCCGACAGCTCCGACCTGTACGCGTTCGTCAGCCCCGACAAGCCCGACACGGTCACGTTGATCGCCAACTACGTGCCGTTGCAGTTGCCCTCCGGAGGCCCGAACTTCTTCGAGTTCGGCGACGACGTGCGCTACGAGATCCATATCGACAACGACGGCGACGGTCGTCCGGATGTCACCTACCGGTTCGAATTCACCACCGAGATCACCAATCCGAACAGCTTTCTCTACAACACCGGCCCGATCGAGTCGCTCGACAGCAGGAACTGGAACCGGCGGCAGTTCTACAGCCTGACCCGGGTGGCCGACGGCCGGGAGCACCGGTTGGCCCACAAGCTGCCCTGCCCGCCGTGCAACGTCGGCCCGCTGTCCACCCCGAAGTACGCCGAGCTGGTGCGGCAGGCGACCTACTCGCTCTCCACCGGGGAGCGGGTCTTCGCCGGGCAGCGCGCCGACGGCTTCTTCGTCGACCTGGGGGCGATCTTCGACCTCGGCACGTTGCGGCCGTTCCAGCAGCTCCACGTCGCCGGTAAGAAGATCTTCAAGGCTGAGGGCGAGCCGGTGAACGCCACCGACCGGATGAACGTGCACAGCATCGCCGTGCAGGTGCCGCTGAAGCAGGTGCGCCGCCGCGCCAACCGCTACGGCACCGGTGACGCGGCGTCGGTGATCGGGGTGTGGACGTCAGCGTCGCGCCGGCAGGTGCGGGTGCTCGGCGACCGGGGTGGCGCGGACACCGCGACCGGGCCGTTCACACAGGTCTCCCGGCTGGGCAATCCGTTGTTCAACGAGGTCATCGTGCCGATGTCCAAGAAAGACCTGTGGAACTCGCTGCCGCCGTCGGAGGACAAGCGGTTCGCCCGGTTCGTCGAGCAGCCGGAGCTGGCGGCTCTGCTGCCGGCGCTCTACCCGGACGTCTTCCCGAATCTGGACAGGCTCACCAAGGCGAAGAAGGCCCGCGCGGACCTGGTGGCGATCCTGCTCACCGGCGTACCCGCCGGCCTGATCGACGGTTTCACGAACGCCACCGGCGACGTGCAGGCCGACATGCTGCGGCTCAACACCGCGATCCCGCCGACCCGGCAGCCGGACCGGTTCGGGGTGCTCGGTGGTGACCTGGCCGGGTTCCCGAACGGGCGGCGGGTCGGCGACGACGTGGTGAGCATCGCGTTGCGGGCGATCGCCGGGGTGACCGTGCCGCTCGTGGACAAGACGTTCCGCCCCGACGCGGCGGCGGCCGCGGTCACCCCCGGCCTGAGCGCCGCCGACGTGACCGCGCCGTTCCTCGGAAACTTCCCCTACCTGGGTACGCCGTACGACGGGTTCAACAACCCGCCGGCGGCGTCGTCCTGATCGGCACCGGGGGAGCGCAGCATGCACGAGCACGCGTACGGGCCGTCGGAGTCGGGGAGCGTCGTCCTCGATCTGGGCGGCGACACCGGTGCCCTGATCGTCTACACGGGCCGGGATCTGCACGGCCGGGAAATCGAGATCAGCCGGGACGATGATCGGCGGGTCCACTCCGCGGTGCGGGAGCGCCGGGTGCAGGACGGCTCGTTCCACAGTGCGGTCTATCCGGATCTTCCCGGCGGGATTTATACCGTCTGGTGGGACGAGAGTACGCCAGTGGGAACGGTTTCTGTCCACGGTGGAGGGATCGCCGAATTCGTGTGGCCCACCAGCGGTTTCGGGGTCGCCAGCTAGCACCTCCGATGCCGGTTTTGCACCGCGCCCCGTCCACATTGTGGGCGGGGCGTACGTGCTGTCCCCGACTCGACGGGCGGTCTGCGCCGCGCCGCGTTAACCTGTCCCCCACCAAGATCAGCTTTGGGGTGTGGGTGTCTGACGCCGTCCGGGTGGCGACTCGTCGGGGGAGCGCCACGGCAGAAAAGTCGGGCAACTCGCCGGAGAGGGCGTTACTCGGCCGGGGTCTGAATCGATAGGGCAGGTTGCGAGGCTGGACGGCCCGAGTGGCCGGCCGGGGGTGTCGGGAGGGCGACTCCATTATCAAGTTTGGCTTGACGGCGCACGCATTACACGCGTGTAATTTGAATGGGGTTGTTCGCACGGAACGCAACAAAACGGGACCGGACGGACAAGCACGCCTTTCGCGTGGGGGGTTGCAGCGGCGATGACGCCGGTGCGCGACAAGGAGGCATTTGATGGACGGCCAGCTTGAGGTGGCCGACCTGCTCGGAAACGCGCCGGAGTGGCAGGAGCGGGCATTGTGCTCGCAGACCGACCCCGAAGCGTTCTTCCCCGAGAAGGGCGGCTCAACCCGCGAGGCGAAGCGAATCTGCTCGCGGTGCGAGGTCAAGACGGAATGCCTCGAATACGCTCTCGGTCACGACGAGCGGTTCGGCATCTGGGGTGGGCTCTCCGAGCGGGAGCGGCGCAAGTTGAAGCGGCGGGCCGCCTGAGCGGTGAGGTCGGGGCGGTGGGGGCCGCCCGACTCACCCGTACGGGGGTCTGGCTCAGGCCAGCTCGTCGGGGTCGACCCCGAGCAGGTTCGCCACCTGTTCGATGATCACGTCATGCACGAGATCGGCGAGGTCCTCGCGGTCCATCGCCCGGAACTCCAGGGGCCGCCGGTACAGCACGATCCGCGGCGGCACCTCCTGCCGGCCCGGACGGCCGGGCAGCAGTCGGGCCAGCGGGACCTCGCCGTCCTCCAGCACGTCGGAGTCGTACACGTTCAGGTCCGGTGGGACGTCCTCGACCGCGAACTCGACCCCGGCCAGCTCCTTGGCGAACCGACGCTCAAGCGTCTCCACGGTGTCCAGGACCAGGTCGTCGAAGACCTCTGCCTTGGTCCGCGCCAGCGGCACGGTGGCCGGCACCAACCGCCCGCGCAGGCCGCGACCGTGCCGGTCACGGTGCACACGCCGGCCAGGGCCGGGGCGGCGGTGTTCCGGGCTCGTCATGACGCAAAGGGTAGCGCCCGCGCCGGGCTGGCCAGCGGCACCGCCGCTCCCGTGGCGCGGCGCGCCCAGAACGGCCAACTGTGATCACCGTGACGGGCGTGTCGCAACGCGAAGCGATGCGCTGGACCCGGTAATGGAGATACCCTGCCGCACGTGAGGTCACCACGGCGCTGCTCCCGTAACGGCTGCCCCCGGCAAGCGGTCGCCACATTGACCTATGTCTACAACGAGTCGACAGCGGTGGTGGGGCCGTTGGCGGCGTTCGCCGAGCCGCACACGTACGACCTGTGTGAGCCGCACGCCCGCAGCCTGACGGCGCCGCGTGGCTGGGACGTGGTCCGGCACGAGGGTGAGTTCGAGCCGCCGCCGCCCACCACCGACGACCTGGTCGCGCTCGCCGAGGCGGTCCGCGAGGCCGCCCGCCCGGCCCCCGCCCCTCGCCCCCCGGACCCGGACCAGCGCCACGAGAACCACCCCCAGACCGGCCGCCGAGGCCACCTCCGGGTAATCCCCCCGAACCACTAACCCCGCACCCGGCTCCCACCGGTCCCGCCCCCGGCCCCCGCACCCCCGCCCTTCCGTGTTGATCAAGAAGTTTGCGTCAAAAGCACGCCGGTTGATGACGCAAACCTCTTGATCAACAAGTGTCGCGGGGTGGGGTGCAGCCCGCCGGCGCCTTGGTCGACTCCGGATTGCTGATGTCGGGGTGTTGAGGGCGGGTTGATGCCGCGATATCGGTGAAGCCGAGTGGATCAAGCGCAGGAGGCGGCGCGGGGTCGGGTGGGGACGTTGGCGGGGCACCCGCGGGGCTTTTGGGGAGCGCGGTGGAAGTGCGCCAACACGTCTGACCGCCACACGCCGGTAGACGGCAGACATCGCCACGGAGCGTGGTTAGCATGCGCCGCAGCGTGCACCGATCCAGGCTTCGGTGTACCCCTGACGGGCAGGAGAGTCCGGTGGCGAACGAGGCGTTGCGGGTGGCGATGGCCGAGGCGGGGGAGACTGTCGAATCGCTTGCGGAAAAGGTTCGCATCCACCCGAAGACGGCCGCACGGTGGCTCTCCGTGGGGCACATCCCGCACCCGCGTACCCGGATCGCCGTGGCCCGGGTGCTGCGTCGGGACGCGGCCGACCTCTGGCCGGAGCCGTTCCGCCGCCGTGACCTGCCGTGGTTCCGACCGTGGGCCGAGCTCGAACAGGATGCCGCCTCGATCCGGTCCTACCAGCCGCTGCTCGTGCCGGGCCTGCTCCAGACCGAGGGGTACGCCCGCGCGGTGCTGAGCACCGGTGGCCTGGTCCCACCGTCCGAGGTGGATCTGATCGTCGCGGGCCGCCTCGGACGGCAGGCGGTCCTCGGCCGCGATGCCCCGCCACAGCTCGTGGCGGTTATCGACGAGGTGGTGCTGCGCCGGCTGGTCGGTGACCGCGCCGTGATGGCCGGGCAGTTGACCCACCTGGCGGCGGTCGCCGAGTGGGAGCACGTGCAGGTCCGGGTCATCCCGGCGGAGAGCCCGTGGCACACCGGTCTGGCGGGGCCCTTCGTGCTGGGCCGGCTGCCCGACGGGACGGAATTGGCGTATCTCGACAACCAGCTCCGCGGTCAGGTCGTGACCGATCCCGTCGACGTCGCTAGCCTGGGTCGCAGGTGGGAGAGCGTCACCGGTGAGGCGTTACCGCAGCGCCGGTCGACCGAGCTGATCAGGGAAGTGGCGACGACATGGACATGACCGACGCCCGCTGGCGCACCGCGACCCGCAGCAGCAACAACGGCGGCGATTGCGTCGAGGTGGCCGACAACCTGCCCGGTCGGGTGCTGGTGCGCGACAGCAAGGACCGCGACGGCGGCACCCTGGCCTTCGCGCCGGCCGCCTGGTCGTCCTTCGTCCACTCTGTCCGCCGGTCCGGCCGCTGAATCGACCCCGCGCCACGGCCGCGTCGGTGCCATACTTCCGCGCGGGAGGGCCGGGGCGCGGAGGCGGCCGACCGCCGCTTCAGCCGCTGAACCGACGCTTGGCCACGGCCGCTTCGGTGCCACGCCTCGGCGTGGGGAGGGCCGGAGCGCAGAGGCAGCCCGCGCCGGCCGACCGCCCCTTCAGCCGTCTGGTGCGTCGGTGCCAGGCCACTTGCGGCGGCCAGCACCCAGAACCGAGGATGGTGGGATGACGCCAGCGACGGTTGACACGGCCATCGGGCGCATCGAGCTTCGTGATCTGCACGACCAGCCCGACCTTGATCTGCTGCGGCGAGCCTACGTCGACATCCTGGTGCCCAGCTTCCCCGCGCACCAACTGGACGACATCGACGTCCTGGTGGAATCGAGCACGACGTTCGTCGGCGTGGCGTTGCACGACGGAGCGCCCGTCGGCGCGATGGTGGCCGAACCAGTCGGCGGAGTTCTGCTGCTGAGCTACCTCGCGGTGCGACCGGGGATCCGCGGTGGCGGCATTGGCGGTCTGCTGGTGGGCCGCCTGTTGCCCGCCTGGCGGGAGCGCTCGGGCGGCGCTGTGGTCCTCGCCGAGGTCGAGGATCCGCGGCTGCACGCGGCCGGTGAGTTCGGTGATCCAGCCGCGCGGCTGCGGTTCTACCAACGGGCGGGTTTCGGCATGCTGCCGGTCCCCTTCGCCCAACCTCGGCTTCGTCCCGACGCGCTGCGGGAGCCTGGCATGTTCCTGGCCGTTCAGCCGAGCGACGCGGCAGTGCCGAAAGACGTGGTGACGTCCTTCCTCATCGAGTATTTCGAGTCAGCGGAAGGGCCCGAGGTGCACGATGATCCTGAGTTCAACGCCCTCGTCGCCGTCGTCGAACGCCAGGGGTCCGAGCTGACTCCGCTGGCCCTGGACCAGCATCCCAGCGTCCCCCCGTTGGACGTGGCTGTCGAACTGCTGCGCCGCGATTACCCGACGACAGCCAGCGCCCTGGATCTGCTGGCGACCGATGGCCGCGCGGGGCCGGTGCTCGACGAGGTCTGGGCGGGGGTGCTGGCCAGGCTGCTCGCCGGGGAGCGCATACCCCGGCCGGGGGTCGTCGTGGTGGCCGCACTGCTCGACGCGCTGTCGGATGCCGGGTTGCTCTTCGTCTCGTCGGACCCCGTCGACGCGGACGTGCTCCAGTGGTGGTTCCTCGGCGAGGATGATCCGTGGGCGGGCTGGTGGCGGAAGGATCCGCCGAGCTGGGATGGGGCGCTCCCACCACGTCCGCTTGTCGCGCTTACCGTCCGGCGGTTGCCTCCGCTGCCGAGGGTCGCGGTCATCCTCTCCGACGTGCTCGGCGTCGCGCCGGCCGACGCGGCGGCTTTCGTCGGTCACGACGAGCAGGCCTACCTGGAGCTTCTTGGTGCGGCCCGGACCGAGGTGGTCGCCCTCATCGATCGGGAGCTCGACAAGGAGGAGAGCGGTGGACACCTTCCTGCGATGTGACTCCACGGTGTCACTGACCGCGCGCCTGATCGACGGCACTGTCGCTGCCGACCGGCGGGAGCTGGTCGAGCTGCATCTGCTGGTCTGCCCCGCCTGTCTGAGCCACGTGGGCAAGGTGCGAGACCTCCGGGCGAGCCTTTCCAGCCTGCCGGGTCGGCCGGCGCCGGAGCATCTCGTCGCCTTGGCCGCCGGGAACGCCGCCGCCGGTGCCACCGCGCCGGCCACCGACCCGGCCGAGCGCACCTGACCATGAATTACTACAAATTTCTGGCCGCTGGACAGGTAGCGCCCTTCTCCGGCCAGACCTGGTCGACCGACTGGCTGGAGGCGACCGCGACCGTCCCCTGCGTACGCGGGCTGCACGCGTGTCGCGTTGAAGACCTGCCCTACTGGTTGCACGACGAGCTGTGGCTGATCGAGTTGGAGGGCCCGGTCACCGTGGCGGGCCACAAGGTCGTGGCCCAACGTGGGCGGCTGGCAGCGCCCGTGCCGCAGTGGGACACCGATGCCGGCGCCGCCTTCAAGCGGGTGTGCGTGGGGCGGACGGCCGCCCACGCCGCGGCCGAGTACGGCGACCCCGACGGCCACCTGTTGACCGAGGTGGCGGATCGGCTGCTGGCACCGGGCAACCGTCGCACCGAAGCCGACCCCTTCGTCGGGGTGAGCGAGCTGGCCCTGCACCTGCAGAGGGCGGCGGCGCTGTCCGGCCGGGAAGCTGCCGCGCTGCTCTGCGGTTACCTGGCCGATGCCGTCGAGATGGCCCGGACCTACCCCGTTCCGGCCCTCGGTTACGTGGCCGCGCGGGCGGCCCAGGCCCGTCGACCGGATCCCACCGAGGACCGGTACGAGGCGGAGCGGCGGTGGCAGACGGGCTGGCTGGTCGACCGGCTTGAGCTGGACATGTCAGTCGGCTGAGCCGGCCACCAGCCTGCCGGCCAGCTCGTCGACGCGGTCCAGTTCGGCAGTGATGTCCAGGTCGAGGTGTTCGACGACATCCCCCCAGTGGTCGATGAAGGTGCCGGAACGGCGGTACAGCTCATCGTCGTGGGGCCCGCGTGGCAACAACCGCTCGACCACCTGTTTCCTGGCCTCCACGGACCCGCTGCCCGCGTCGAGGTCCGGTTGGCCGGTCAGCAGCGCCTGGCCGGCGGTGGGCTCGACCAGAGCCGTCAGGATGGCGTCCCGGCGAGGATCCGGCCACCAGTCGGCAAGCCGGGCGGCGGCCCGGGACGTCATCTCGGCGTAGAACTGGCTTGTGTACTCGTCCGGCCCACTCATCGCCGGGCTCAGCGGGTCGTCCGTCAGGTGGAACACGAAGGCCCGCTTCACCGCCTGGCCGTACTGCTCCGCGGCGATGGTCCGGTCCGTGTCGGAGAAGAGGTCACCGAGCAGTCGGTGCAGATTGGCAAGCAACTCCGACTCGGACTCGCCGGCTTCGGCCAGCTTGCGGACCCACCCGCTCGACTGCCGGCACCGCGCACCGGCGGACGGGCGATCACCGGCACCGAGCGCCACCTCGGCCCACTCGAAGTAGATCCAGGCGAGAAGCCACTCGTCGTCGAGGTCGAGGAACTCCGGCTCGAGCCTCCGGTACGCGGCGTCGGCAACGGCGAACTGCCTGTCGTACCAGTACGAGTGGGCGTTGAAGACGCCGAGGTAGAGCCACGCTTTGCGGCGGATCTCCTGGACCTCTGCCGAATAGCGCGCATCCCGCCATCCGTTGCGAACGCCGCACAGGTTGCCGATCGTGCGCAGCGCGTGGCGCACCTCCGTCCAGTGTGCGCCGGCCGGCTTGTCCGGGCCCGTCGGATAGTTCTCGTGGAAGCGGCGCAGCTCCTTGACCAGGTCGCGGTCCAGATCGTCGCGGGTCGCCCGCTGCCAACTGTCCAGTAGCTGGTGGCAGAAGGAGAAGTCGACGTAGAGCGCCCACCACCAGAATGCCTCCAGGAAGAGCACGATGAACTGGGCGCGAACGACTTCCCGTTCGTCGACGAGCCGGGCGGAGTGTGACAACCACTCGGCCTCGTACATTTGCCACACCACGTTCTCGTACTTGAACCAGGAGCCGTACACCGTGGATGTCTTGTCTTCCAGCGACATGATGCGCTCGTAGTAGTACGCGGCCGCGCGTCGGTGAATGTGCGCCCACCGCTCGGGCTGGAACTCCCGGAGCGCCTCGGCCATCGACGGCCGGATGAAGTCGTGCAGACGGAACCGCCCGACCACCGGCAGCGGATCGATCAGACCGAGGTGCTCGATTCGCCGTACCGCGTCGCCCACCCGGTCCGGGGCGGCCCCCAGCTCCTCGCCGGCAAGGATGGACACGAGCATCGGTACGTCGAAACTGTTGAGCAGGGAGGCGATCTCGGCCACCTGCCACACGTCCGGATTGCGCTCCGGTCGAATCACCGCCCGGACCAGATCGTCCACCTGCCGGTCGCCCTGCGAGAGTCGGCTCAGCAGACCCTGTAGGCGGTCCGGGTCCAGCGCCTCCTCGCGGTGGGCGTGCATGAACCGCACGACGAGGCTGAGCCCGTACGGGTGGCCGCCGGTGAAGCCGTACACCACGTCGGTCAGGCGTGCACCGACCTGGTCACCGAGATGGTGCGCCAGGTAGGCGCGTGTCTCGGCCGCGGTGAACCGGGGCAGTTCCTGGACGAGGGCCGGATCCAACACCTGTTGGCCGTGCTCGGCGAACTCGCGGGGCACGAGCGACAGCACCACAGTGGTGTTTGGTAGGCGGGCCGCGAGTCGGACGAACCACTGGCCCACCGCGTCGTCGATGAGGGTTTCGAAGCCGTCGATGAGCAGGACCGCCCGCTGGCCCCCGACGAAGGTGCGCCAGTCGGCGATGAACGCCTCGTCGACGCGTCGCTGAGCCTGGCGGATGCGCTCGATCGGGCTCTCGCCTCCGACATTCATCTCGAGCGCGGTGTTGGACAGCCTTCCCCACGTCTTGGCGGTGAACGTGTTGTTGACCGTGATGGTGTTGGCTGCGCTTCGCGTTGCCTCCGCCGCGATCATGAAACCGGGGAACTGCCGCGCCACCGCCTGCGCCAGATCCCCGAGAAACTGTGTGGACTTCTCCAGCAGGAGGGCGGAGACGACTGTTGTGGTGTCCGCGCCGTACTCGCCCCGATAGACCTCACTGAGCCCGTACGGCTCGGCTGTCATGTCCCCGCGAATGGGCATTACCACGACGTCCGGGAAGTCGCGCGTGATGGCCGTGCGTAACAGCCCGAGGAAGGAGGTCTTGCCCATGCCCTTCGCCCCGAGCACGGTGACCGTCCCGTTGAGGTTATGCCGGATGACGTCCAGCACCCGATCCAGTTGGTCGGTGCGGCTGACGAGGCCGTCCACCACCAGAACCGGCACGGCAGAGTGCGGTTGTGTCGCCTCGAACGTGACGGCATGAGCGGGTGCGGCAGCGGGTGCGGGACCGGACGTGCCCCGACTCGGCAGGTCTGCCCGAAGGGCCGGCGTGAGCGCGTCCGTCGGTGACTCTCTGGGTGTCGGCGCGGCCGGTAGGGGCGGCCCGCTCACCGTGATGTCCTCGATGGTCCCGCCGGTTGTCGCGCGGATGGTGGTGTTCCCGTCCGCCCCGGAGAGGAGGACCCGCCTGATCTTCCCACCGAGCCGGGCCAGGAAGGTGCGCTGCGTGCCGCCACCGGCGACGCCGGAGTTGAGGAGCGTGAGGGCTGCCAACACGAAGCTTCCGATGCCGGCGAGCCAGCTGAGCGCTTCGACACGATGGAGCTTCCAGGCGATCGCGACTCCGCCGAGGGTGAGGGCGGACGCGCCCAGGGCCAGGGTCCGCAATCTCCGTTTTGACGGTTCGGGCATGGCACCAGTGTGGACACTCGCGGGTGACGGCATCAATCGGCTGCCGGGTCCTTTCTGCGGCCCCGTCTGAGCCGATGCTCGCCAGCACGCGTCGCGGGTCGGTTCGACGCGGGCAGCACGCTGAACCCGCCTGCTGACGGCATTTCGACACATCACCCGTCGTCCTTCGACGAGTCGCCGCGCGAGGGCGCGCCGCGTGCGATTTGCGGCTCTTGTTGACAAATGCAGCCGAACGATCGGCCCTGGTCAGCCGGCCTGGAGGTTTGCCGCAGGTGCCGTCCCGTTGTCCGAGGCAGTGCCCATGGATCATCGGTGGGAAGCGAACGGCGCAGGTGACGAGCACGACGGAGGATCTTGCGCACGGTGTTTGCGACGACACTCATCGCCGTGACGATGCAACCACCGCAAGATCCGGGGCCGCCGTACCCGTCGTCGTTCGGGCAGGTGCCCCGCCCGAGCTGGTTCCGTCGGGCCAGTCCCGCCCGGCGGACCGCCGTGATCCTCGGCTCGGTGACCCTGTCGATCCTGCTGCTCTGCTGCACCGGCGCCGCCATCATCGGCGCGCTGGCCGGCGAGCCGGAGCCGACCAGGACCGGCACGGCCGCCGAGCAGGCGCAGCAGCCCATCGTGGCAGCGCCCGCCGAGCCGACCGGGGAGGCTTCCGCCCCGGTCGCCACGCCAACCGCCGCGGCCGACACGACCGAGCCCTCGCTGTCGGCCTCGCCGACCCCGTCGGATGCCGCGCCTGCGCCGGTCGTCAAGGTGACGACCGAGACGGAGCAGGCCACCGTCAGGTACGGCGAGAAGACCGTCAAGGACTCGTCAGTGGCCGAGGGCAAGCGGGTCGTCCGGACCAAGGGCGTCAACGGAGTACGAACCCTGACGTACGAGGTGACCACCGCGAACGGGGTACGGACGTCCAGGAAGCTGGTCAGGTCCACCGTGACGAAGCAGCCGGTGACCCAGGTCGTCGCCGTCGGCACCAAGAAGCCGCAGTCTTCGAACTGCGACCAGAACTACAGCGGCTGTGTTCCGATCGCCAGCGACGTCGACTGCGCGGGCGGCAGCGGTAACGGCCCCGCCTACGTCAGTGGCCCCATCCGGGTGGTCGGCGACGACATCTACGACCTGGACCGCGACGGCGACGGCACCGCCTGCGACTGAGCCACCCGGTGGTCTGCGCTCACGCAGCGTCACCCTGCCTGGAGATATACCTCTGAGTCGTAGCTACGGCTCAGAGGTATATCGCTTGTTAGGCGGAGCGCCCCACTGCCTGGTGACGCAATTCACCCTCGATCGTCGCCCGTCGGGTTTTTTGGGACAGATGGCGCGGGAGGTCGGCGGCCGGCACGAACCTGACGGCCCCCCGGATCACGGTGACTTGTCCCCCGGGCGATGCCGTGGAGGATGGCGTTCGCGGGTGCTTACGGAACCCTTAACCCGGGCCTGCGACGGTATGCCGGGCAGGCCGAACTCGGGGGAGCGGAAAACGTGCGGGTGCTGGTGGCGGACGACGAGCGGTTGTTGGCGGACATGGTGGCCGAAGGGCTGCGCCGCCTGTCGATGGCCGTCGACGTCTGCTACGACGGCGACGGCGCGCTGGAGCGGATCGGGGTGCACCGCTACGACGTCGCGGTGCTGGACCGGGACATGCCCGGGCACACCGGCGACGAGGTGTGCCGCAGCATCACCGACTCACAGGTCGGCACCCGGGTGCTGCTGCTCACCGCGGCGGCCGGCATCCGGGACCGGGTGGAGGGGCTCGGGCTCGGTGCCGACGACTACCTGACCAAGCCGTTCTCCTTCGCCGAGTTGGTGGCCCGGGTGCAGGCCCTCGGTCGACGGTCCACCCCGGCGCTGCCACCGGTGCTCAGCCAGGACGGCCTGACGCTTGACGTGGGCCGGCACGTGGCTACCCGGGACGGCCGGCCGCTCACCCTGAGCCCGAAGGAGTTCGCGGTACTGCACGTGCTGCTGCGGGCCGAAGGGCAGGTGGTGAGCGCCGAGGAGTTGCTGGAGCAGGCCTGGGACGAGTTCGCCGACCCGTTCACCAACGCGGTACGGGTCACCGTGATGACGCTCCGGAAGAAGCTCGGCGATCCGACGATCATCCACACCGTGCACAAGGCCGGCTACCGGATCGGCGGTACGGCGTGACCTGGACGCCCCGACGTCGGGTGCTGCTCGTGGGCCTGCTGGCGCTGCTGGCCGGGCCGGTGCTGCCGACGATGGGCAAATGGCTGACCGGGGTGACCTGGACCTGGGGGCAGCAGTTCTGCGACGTGCCCCTGCCCGGGCTCAGCACGGTCTGTGCCGACGTGCGGCCCGGGGCGTTCGTGCTGCCCCTGGTGGCCGTCCTCCTCGTGACCGTGGCGGTCCTGGTGGCGCTCTGGTTCGGCGCGGTGTGGTGCCTGAGCCCGGTCCGTGACCTGGCCGGGGCGATCGGGCACGTCGGCCCGCAGAACCTCGGTCACCGGATCCGCCCTCGGGGGAGCGACGAGCTGGCCCGGCTGTCCCGGGCGATCGACGAGATGATGGAACGCATCTCCGCCGGGTACGAGGGCCAGCGTCGGTTCGCCGCGAACGCCTCGCACGAGCTGCGTACCCCGCTGGCGGTGCAGCGGACGCTCATCGAGGTCGGCATGGCTCGGGCGCTCTCCGGTGAACAGTTGGAGCTGTTGACCGCCCAACTGCTGGAGACCAACGAACGCAACGAACGGCTGATCGAGGGTCTGCTCGCGCTCAGCGAGAGTGACCAGGGCCTGCGCTCGCGGATACCGCAGCGCCTCGACGCGATCGTCGAGGCGGTGCTCGCCGGATACCAGGACCGCGCCCGGGAGGCCGCGGTCACCATCGACACCCACCTCGCGCCCCGGGTCGTCGTCGGCGAGCGGGTGCTGCTGGAGCGCCTGGTCAGCAACCTGGTGGAGAACGGGATCAAGTACAACCGGCCGGGCGGCTCGCTGACCGTCACGGTCAGCGGGGTGCCCGCGCTGTCCGTGGTCAACACCGGTCAGCCCGTGCCGGCCGAGGCGGTGGCCGGTCTCTTCGAGCCGTTCCGCCGACTCGCCCGGGACCGCACCTCGCAGGGCGGAGGGGCCGGTCTCGGCCTGGCCATCGCCCGCTCGATCACCCAGGCGCACGACGGGATCATCGCGGCCCGGCCCGCCGAACACGGGGGCCTACGGGTCGACGTCCAACTACCCAATGTGACCTAGCGCTTCACCACCGTTCCCCGGGGCCGCATACCGGCGGATCCGAGCCGTGGTGTGCCCGAGAGGAGAAACCGATGTCACGCACCGTTACCGACGCCCGAGTCGATGTGGAGGACGCCGCCCGCTGGCTGACCGGCCGCGTGGTCCGTACACCAGTGCTCCGGTCCCCGGTGATCGACGGACTGGCCGGGGCGCGAGTCCTGCTCAAGGCGGAGAACCTCCAGGGCGGCGGCTCGTACAAGATGCGTGGCGCGCTGCGGGCTGTTGGCCGGCTCGCCGCGGCCGGCCACACCGGGGTGATCGCGCAGAGCACCGGCAACCACGCGGTGGCGGTGGCGTTGGCAGCCCAGGAGCACGGGATCGCGGCGACCGTGGTGCTGCCGGTCGACGCGGCACCGACGAAGGTCGCCCGCGCCCGCGCGGCGGGGGCGCGGGTGGTCTTCGCCGGCACCAGCGTCGAGGAGCGGGTGGCGGCGGCCAACGGGTTGCACGACGAGAGCGGTCACCCCGTCGTCGACGCGTACGACCACCCGGACGTCATCGCCGGGCAGGGCACCGCCAGCCTCGAACTGATCGAGGAGGCCGAGCGCGCCGGTACCCCGCTGGACACGCTTGTCGTACCGGTGGGTGGTGGTGGCGGGGTCGCGGGCGCCTGCCTGGCCGCCGCCGGCAGGGGCATCGAGGTGTACGGCGTGGAACCGGTCGGCTGCGACTCGCTCGCCCGCAGTCTGGCGGCCGGTGAGCGCGTCCCGGTCGCGTCGGCGCCCACCATCGCGGACGGGCTGCGGCCGTCCTGCGTGGGTGAGCTGCCGTTCGCGATCGTGCGCAACGCGCTGCGCGGGGTCGTCCGGGTCGACGACGACGAGATCGCGGCGGCGTTCCGGCTGATCCTCACGGAGCTGAAGGTGCTCGCCGAGCCGTCCGGGGCGGCCGGCCTCGCCGGCGCGCTCCGGCTCGCCCCCGAAGCTGACCGGCAGCGGACCATCGGGGTGGTGCTGACCGGCGGAAACGTGGAGCCGGCGCTGGTGGCCCGGTTGCTGGTCCCCCCGCCCGCCGAGGTGCCGACCGGGGCAGCGGTGGCGGCGTGAGCGCGCCGACACGGATCGGAATCCTGTACGGCGGACCGTCGGCGGAGCACGAGGTGTCCTGCGCGTCCGCGCTCGGGGTGGCTCGGGCGCTCGGCGGCGGCGGTTACCGCACGCTCGCCATCGGCGTCACCCGCGGCGGCGGTTTCCGGCTGATGCCCGACGCGCTGCTTGCCGAGTTGCGGGACCGGCCGGCCGGCGAGCGGGCCATCGACGACCGCCTGCTGGTGACCGGCCCGGCCGTCGAGTTGCGGGCCGGTCCGCGTCCGGGCGTCGTGCAGGTGTCCGCCGGCAACGCCCCCGGCGCGGTGCACGCCGAACTGGACGTGGTCTTCCCGGTGCTGCACGGCCCGTTCGGCGAGGACGGTGTGGTGCAGGGGCTGCTGGAGTCACTGAACGTGCCGTACGTCGGGTGCGGCATCCTCGCCTCCGCGGTGGGCATGAACAAGGTGGCGATGAAGCGGGCGCTGCGCGCCGAGGGCATCCCCGTCACCCCGTACGTCACGTTCGACGCGCACACCTACCGGGCGGCCGACGACCCGGAGAAGCTGGTCGTCGGGCTGCGCCGGCCGCTCTTCGTGAAACCGGCGAACATGGGTTCCTCGATCGGCATCTCCCGGGTGGGCGAGGGCGACGACCTGGCCGCCGCCGTGGAGGAGGCACTTCACCACGACCCGCTCGTCATGGTCGAGCAGGGGGTCTCCGGCCGGGAGCTGGAGTGCGCGGTGCTCGGCGGCTGGCGTCCCGAGGCGTCGGCGGTGGGCGAGGTGCGGGTGGCCGGCGGGTGGTTCGACTACCAGCAGAAGTACTTCGGCGACACCGACCCGATGATCGTTCCCGCCGTGCTGCCGGACGAGGTGACCGCGCGGGTCCGCGAGTTGTCGCTGCGCGCGTTCGCCGCGATCGGCGGCTGGGGCCTGGCCCGGGTCGACTTCTTCTACGACGAGACGAGCGGTGAGCTGTACGTCAACGAACTGAACACCATGCCCGGGTTCACCGCGCACTCCATGTATCCGAAGGTGTGGGCCGCTGCCGGTGTCGGCTACCGGGAGGTGGTGGACCGACTCGTCGAGCTGGCCCGTACCCGACACGCGGAACGGACCGCGATCACCGTGAGGACCGTCAGATGATCCTGCTCTCCGATCCCCGGGTGGCGGCGGTGCCCAGCGCCGACGACGGCGACCCCCTGCTGGACCTGCGTGAACTCCCGGAACTGCGGCTCGACGGCCGCGCGGCCGACCCCGCCGGGGCGTACGCCCGGCTGCGCGCCGCGGTCGTGGACCGCCTGCTGGCCGCGCAGCGTGCCCTGCCCGCCGGGATGCGCCTGCTGGTCGTCGAGGGTTACCGGCCGTACCAGGCGCAGTTGGCGATCTTCACCGGCTACCGGGACGAGCTGCGGCGACGGCACCCGGACTGGTCCCCGCAACGCCTGCACCGGGAGACCACCAAGTTCGTCTCACCTGTCGAGGTGGCCCCGCACAGCACGGGCGGGGCGGTGGACCTGACGCTGTGCACCGACGACGGCGTCGAACTCGACCTGGGCACGGCCATCGACGCCACCCCGGAGGACAGCGACGACGCCTGCTTCACCGACGCGCCAACGATCTCCGCCACGGCCCGACGGCACCGGCAGATCATGGTGGACGCTCTCGGCGGTGCGGGGATGGTGAACTACCCGACCGAGTGGTGGCACTGGTCGTACGGCGACCGCTACTGGGCGCTGATGACCGGGGCGCCGCACACCCGGTACGGGCCGGTGGACCTGGCTGCCGCCCGATCGGTGCCCGTCCCGGCTGAACGGTAGGGCGCTCCCGTCCGTACCAGGGGAGGGAAAGACACCACCGAGGACGGGAGTGACGTCGATGAGGGTGCAGCGCAGGCACGTGCTGGCAGCGACCGTGGCGGTGCTCGCCGCGGCGGGTGTGGCGGTGGGGACCAACTTCGGCTTCGCCGACACCGCCCCGGCACGGTCGACCGTCTGCTCCGGCTCGGTCACCTTCTCGGCGGAGGGCGGTGCGCCGGCGGCGACAAGCGACCGTTTCCCGGTGGGTACCCGGCTGCGGGTGACGAACCTGGACAACAACCGGGCGGCCACCGTGACGGTGACGGGCCCGTCGGGTAGCTGTGTGCTGCTCAACGCGGCCGCCATGGACCTGGTCCGGGAGCCGGGCAAGAACGTGATCCGCCGCAACGTGGTGGAGCGGTTGGACGGTGGGGCGCCGCCGGCCGGGCAGTCGACCGCCGGCATGACCCGCCCCGGCGCTGCGTCGCCCGGGGCATCGGGTGCGGCTAGCCGCTCGGCCTGCTCCGGTGCGATCACCTTCTTCGCCGAGGGTGGCGTGCCGGCGGCGACAAGCGGGCAGTTCCCGGTGGGTACCCGGCTGCGGGTGACGAACCTGGACAACAACCGGGCGACCACTGTGACGGTGACCGGCCCGTCGGGTAGCTGTGTGCTGCTCAACTCCGCGGCCATGGAGCAGATCCGCGAGCCGGGCAAGAACCTCATCCGCCGCAACACCGTCGAGGTGCTCCGCTGACGCTGCCGTCTCAGTCGGACTGCCAGGTGCCGTCGTCGCGGACCCGGGCGGGGGCGCGGCCGAGCAGCAGCGTGGTGAGCGCCGCGTCGATGGTGTCGCCGAGGAACCACTCGCCGGCCTGATCGAGGGCGAAGACCCGGCCGCGCTCGTCCACCGCCAGGATGCTGTCCTGTTGCTCGGTGCCGATCGGGAAGAGTCGTACGCCGAGCACCGCCCCGAAGTCCGCGAGGGTGTCGGCGGTGTGCGCGATCGTGTGCGGGCGAATGTCGAAACGGGAGATCCACACCTGCTCGCCCCGACCGCGTCGGGCACCGACCAGGCTGGGGAACGCGGTGAGCGCCTCGACGGCTGCGGGAAAGACCGTGTGTTGGTGGTTAACCCCCCGCACCGCGGTGACATCGCGCACGGCGGCGGCGGCCATGAGCTGGTCCCCGATGTGCGGCCGCCAACCGGCCGCGACAAGCGCGTTGGCGACCTCCGCCGGAAAGCGGCCAGGATCAGGGTCGGGCTCCGCCGGGGCGCGCCAGGTCTCGGTGTACGCCCGAGCCGCGTCCGGCAGGACGTTGGCGCGCACCAGGAACGTGATGCACGAATCGCAGGGCAGGTCGGCGGGCCCACCGGCCGGGTCACCCGGCTCCCGGATCCGGAAGATCTCGAACCGGGCGTCCGCGAGCAGTGCCGCCGCCTCGGCCCGACCCATCGGCGCGATGCCCTCGGCGGCCCGGCGGTGGTCGTACTCGTGCAGCACGTCGGAGACCACGATCAGCTCGGCGTGGGCTTCGCCGCCACGGACCAGATCGCCCGGGGGCAACTGGTCGAGGTAGCCGCGGACCAGCGGGTGATGGTTGAGCGGGACGTCCGCCCTGGTGCCCTGGGCCGTCCAGATCCGGCCCTCGAGGGTCAGGTGCGCCGTGGTGTTCGGGGTGCCGATCCGGTGGATCTCCCGGTCCACAAGACTCGACGGGTCGACGGTGCGGGGAGCGGTCGGCCCGGCCGGCTGGCTGCGCCGGTACAGATCCGCCACCACATCGCTGGGCACCCGCGGCCAGGTGGTGACCCGGCCGGTCTGCTTGTCGATGACAGTCGTCGGCAGGTCCCCGGGGACCGTGCGCACCTCGGTGGGAACGACGGACGTGATGACGAAGCCGAGGTCGAACTCGTCGACCATCGCTGTGCACTCGTGGCCGAGGCGCTGCGAGTCGCGGCGGGCCCAGGTGGCCGCGAGCTGCTCGGCCTGTTGACGGTCGATCACGCACTGAAACTACCGGATTACGCGGATCGATGGCAGCCGGTATGGTGCTGCTCTACCGACGGTGACGGAAGGGGCGGCGGTGAGCGAACACGTGGACCGGCACGCCAACCGCGAGCTACGGGCCCGATTCGACGACGTGTACGGGCAGTACCAGCAGCTCAGGTCCGGTTTGGACAGCCTCCAGACGCGCCTCGCCGAGCTGCGCGTGACCCGACGGTCGGCCGACGGTCAGGTGACGGCCACCGTGGGCGCCCAGGGTCAGCTGATCGAGGTCGAGCTGACGCCGGCCGTCTACCGCGAGCGGGACGCCGCGGCGCTCGGCCGAAAAATCACCGAAACGATCCGGGTAGCCGCGTCCGCCGCCGCCGACGCCACCCGCGACCTTGTCGCCGAGGTCATGCCGGCCGGCTCCGGGACGGCTGACTTCCTGCGCACCGGGGACTACGCCACGCTGCTCGGCCGGGCCGACACCGTGCTCGGCGAAGGTGCGGGGCAGCCATGACCGACGGGCAGCTCTGGCTCGATCCGTCCCGGGCCCGCCGCGGCGGTGCCGACCTCGCACTCGCCGGTGAGGCGGTGACGGCCCGTCGAACGGCGGAAGGCGGTGCGATCGAGGCCGCCAGCGGTGCCCGGCCGTGGGGTCGCGACGACATCGGCGCCGCGTTCGAGCGCAACTACCGCGGGTTCGAGCAGACCGTGCTGCGGGCCTGGGCGGGCGTCGGGCACCGACTCACCGAACTGGGCAGCGACGTGGTCCGCGCCGTCGACGCGAGCGTGCAGACCGACGGGGACAGCGCCGCCCGGTTCGGTCGGGCCGCCGACAAGCGCTGACGGCCGGCGACCGCGATGAGTGTGCTGCCGAGCCCGATTCCGCACCCACTTGACCACGCACCCTGGGACGTGCCGGGCTGGATCTACGAGGCCCTCGACTGGGTGGTCGGCGTGCAGTGGCCGGAGGGCAACGAACGGGCCGTCTGGGACGTCGCCGACAAGTGGTACGCGATTGCCGGCGTCCTTTCCGGCCCGTACACCGATGCCGCCGCTGCCGCCGCCGAGGTGCACGACGGGTACGGGCGGGTCGGGGCCGTCGACGCGGCGTTCGAGGCGGCCTGGCGGGGGATCGCCGAGGATGCCGACGCCCCGCTGCCCGTGCTGCTCGCGGTCACCGCCGATCTGGGCCGGCTGGTCGAGGAGTGCGGCTGCGACATCGAGGGCGCCAAGCTGGAAGTCTGGATCGAGCTGGGCATCCTGGTCGTCGAACTGCTCTCGGTGGCCGTCGCAGCGGTGCTCACCGCCGGTGCGGCAACCCCGGCGGCCGGCGCGGCAATCACCGCGACCCGGCTGCTGGTCCAACAGATCTTCAAGCGGCTGATGGGCCAACTCGCCAGCAAGTCCCTCCGGCACGGGCTCAAGGAGGCCGGCGAGCGGGCGGCCAAGGAGGTCGCCCGGGGTGGCGTGCGCGGTCTCACCAGGCGCGCCGCCCGGGAAGGGCTGGAGGAGGCCGCCGAGGAGGCCGGCGTCACCCTGGCCACCCAGGCGTACCAGAACTCCACCGGGCGGGCACACGGCCTGGACCTGACCGACCTCGGCGCCTCGGCGGTCGGTGGCCTCGCCGGCGGGGCGGTGGCACCGCTCGCCGGCCTGGGCCGGCACGCGACCGGGCGGGTGGCGCGCGTCGGGGAGCACCTGGGGCGGGAGATGACCGGCGAAATGCTCGCCGAGAGCGCTGCCAGCCTGGCCACCGGTCAGGGCCTGACCTCCGTGGAGGACGTGGCACGCGCCGCCGCGTCCGGGGCCACCGGTTCGGCGACCGGCCAGACCGACCACGCGTTACGCGCCCGGCTCGACGCGCAGGCAAACGCCCTCGGCGGGGCGTCGTTCGCCGGCCCCTCCCTCCCTTCCGTGGCGTCGGTCGCCGGTGACCCGTCCGCCTCCGGGGCGTCCTCCTCGGCGGGGGGTGTGGTCGGAGCGGATTCGTCCACTGTGGCCGCGAGTGCGGCGGGTTCGAGTGGCACGGTCTCGGCTGCGGGCGTTCCGGTGCAGGCGACGCCGGCCGCCGCCCCGTCGCCGCCGGAGCACGCGGTGCCGCTCCACGCCGATCAGCCGGGCGTCCCCGTAGCTCAGGCGACGACACTGCCGCCCTCCACTGCCGCCGACGTGCACGTGTCAACACCATCGACGGCCGGCGTCCTGTCCGATGTGGACGCCGGCGGCCGGTCGCCGCACCCGTCGGCGGACGGACCTCTGCTGAAGGAGGCCAGCGCCGCACCCCCGGTCGCGGCCGATCCGACGCTTCCGCAGGTGGCCGCCGATCCGAGGACGTCGCCGGTGGCGGCTCCCGGGCTGTCGCCGGCGGTCGCTCCCGGGCTGTCGTCCGTGGCCGCTCCCGGGGTCTCGTCGGCGGTCGCTCCCGGGCTGTCGCCGGTGGCGGCTCCCGGGCTGTCGCCGACGGTCGCTCCCGGGCTTTCGCCTGTGGCCCCTCCCGGGCCTTCGTCCGTCGCCGCGCCCGCAGCGGGGACCGCCGGGTCGGTCACCGGTGTCGCACCCGGCCACCTCGGCAACTCGCCGCACCCCACCACCCCCACCACCTCCGGCCCGGTTGCCTGGTCGCCGTCGACCACCACGCCAGCGCCGACGACCACCACCGGCCCGACCGCGCCTGTCACGTTCCCTACCCCGAGGGCGGGACGATCGCACGCCCCGACGCGGGAGCTGCGGCCACCCGATCACCCGGCCCGAGGCAGGGCGTCGGTCCCCGTCGACGTCGTGGCCTTCGGCGATCCGGTGGCACCCACGACCGACACCATCGACTGGTACGCCGCGCAGTGGGCCGCCGAGGCGGAAGCCGCCGAGCGGCGGCGCTACCACGGCCACCACCAGACGCAGCGGACCGGATTCGAGCGCAACCGACGGCAGGCCGAGGCCACCCGACTGCGCGCCCGGGCCGCCGAACACGATCGCCGGGCCATCGAGTACGCCACCTACGCCCGACAACTGCACCAGGCTGGTCACCGGCAGTGGGCCGACGGCTGGCAGCGGGCCGCGAACGACGAGGCACGCGCGTACGCCCAGTGGCGTGACCTGGCCGAAGCGGTGCTGGCCGGCACCACCGCGCCGCCGGTCGTGGACATCGGCGCCGCCGCCTTCGAGCACGCCAACAGCGACGTCGGCGCGCTCGCGCTCGGCGCGGTGGAGACGTCCGGTCCGTCCCGGCTCACCGGCGACGACACACCCCCACCGATCGACGACTCCCGGCCCTACGGGCGACCCGGAGGGCTGCGTCCACCGCTCGCCCTGCACCAGGTCGACGTCGAACGGCAGATGCCCCGCGAGTCGGACGGCAGCGTCACACGCACCGCCGACCCCCGGCAGGGCGGCTGGTTCCGGCTGCTGAACGACGGAGGCCCCACGGCCGACGCCACCCGGGGCATCAACTGCCTGGACTGCACCCTGTCGATGTTCGAGACCTGGGTGCACGGGCGGCCGCGAGTGTCGGCGCCACGAACCTTCGACGGCTACCTGGACGGGGACATCCGACGCCCCATCCGCGGCGAGGCGGGCGGCCCGGGCCGGGTGGAGGACGTGACCGGCGGACGCTTCCAGCAGCTCCTCGCCCCGCCGTCCGGACAACGCCCGTACACCGAGCAGGCACGGCAGGACGCCGACCGGGGCTACCGCAACCTGCACGACCAACTGTTGCTGGGTGGCCACGGCAGCTACGCGTTCCTGGTCACCGAGTGGCCGCACGGCGGTTCGCACGCCTGGGTGGCGCTCAACCAGAACGGCACGGTGCTCTACGTGGACCCGCAGAACGGCGTGGTCCGGGACCGGCCGCTGTACCCCGATGTGGTCGGTATCGACGCGCTGGTGCTGAGCGGGGACGGCCGGCCCATGCCGCTCGGCGGGCTACCCCGCGGCCGGTTCAGCGAGCGGCCCGACCTGCCGGAGCATCCCTCGGCGGACGACGACGGCGGCCACGGTGACCCGTACATCAACCGGATGTATCTCCTGCTGGACGGCCCGGGCTCGACGAGTGCGGGCGAGAGTGAGCCCGCCGAGGACTCCTCCGGCGCTGTTGTGCGGCAGCCGCCGGCGGGTGCCAGCCCGGCCCGGGTCGTCTCGATGGCCGCCAGTCTGGACGAGATCTTCACGGCCGGAGTGAGTCCGGCCGAGTTCGCGACGGTGGTCGACCCGCCTGGCCTTAGTCGGCTGGTGCCGGAGCTGGACGACGCGTCGGCGCGGGACGTGGTGCGGCTGTTCGCCGACGGTCGGGTCCGCGACATGCTCGACAGCGCTCGGCGGGAGCCGCCCGCGAACGAGCCAGAACTGGCCGAGAGCCTGACCCGGCAGCTCGTGCGGCATCCAGAGTTGGCGCGCATGATCCTGTCCACGCCCGAACTCGCGAACTCGTTGACCGCGCGCCCGTTGACCCTCTATCACCTGACCGGTCATCAGCAGGCCATCGACGTCCTCGCCGAGGTGCTCGACGACGTCGCCCGGCAAGAAGCTGCTGGCCTGGAGGCGGCCGGCCGGGATGTACCGCGGCCAGAGCCGACTCCCCTCACCGATGAGCAACTGAGGATCAGTGCCAGCATCCAGGTGCGTCGGGGGCCGATTGCGCAGGCGGGGTTCGATGACCTCCGGCGCGGTGACGAGGCCTACCGTAAGCGCTACCTCGACGATCTCTACGCGGCTGCGGCCGTGGCACAGGCCGATCTGAATCAGCTGGCGGTATCCCTTGCTGATGTCGACGGCCATCGTGTCGGGGAACCCGGCTGGCGTCCTCAGCCCAAGGACCGTCGCCGAGCCGAAGACAAGGTGAACAAAAATCAGGGCGATGTGTCGAAATTGCTCGACCTCGCGGCCGCGAAGGTCGAGTTCCGCAACCTCGACGATCTCTACGCCGCGCTCGGCCGGATCAGGAGCCACCGAGGCGTCGTCGTTGTGAGCTGCGAAGATCGGTTCGTGACCCCAATGAGTAGTGGCTATCGGGACGTGCAAATGGTCCTGCGGATGCGGAACGGCCACCTGGCCGAATTCCGACTACACTTGGCCGCACTTGACGCTGTCGCGGCGTGGGAGCATGTGCTTTATGAGGTGCGACGTGACGTGGAGGCCCTTGCCGAGGCGGAGGGCCGACCTCTCACGCCTCGGGAGCGAGCAATCACAGATGGCGTTCGTCTTCGCGAGCAACGGCTATTTTGGCAGGCATTGCAGTCAACTTTCGAGGAGAAGTCTGGATGACCGAGATGCCTGGCCTGGTGCTCCCCGCTTACTACCTTTACTACCAGTCGCCGGTGAAGATTGTCGGAACCCCTGATGGCGGCGCCCGCGTCTGGCGGGTTTCTATCGACTCTGGTGGTTGGCACGAAAAGAATGACATCTTCGTCGAAATAACGCTCGGCGTCGGCGGCGATATTTTCCGCCGTACCGCAGAGGATTTCGTGCAGGAGGTCGAGGCATTCAGGGCCCATCACCTCAAGGGTGAGGGACCCATCTTCGCGCTCTACGATGCGGTGCGGTCTATCGAGGAACTCGCAGACGCCGAGGCTCGTCATGAGACTCCACGCGAACAGGCCATCATTCGTGGCATTCGGCAGCGGACGTTCGTCATGTTCGAGGAGCAACTCCGGGCGGCCGGTGATCCTGGTGCGGACCCCGAGATAGCGAGGGCGAAGTAGGCATACGCGGCGGATCGACGGACGGTAAGGCGGGGTCGGTGGTGACCGAAGGTTCGGGCGCTCGGTTGGTGTGGAGCGGATGGCCGGGGTAAGGGCTGGCGCAGCCGAATAGCATCGACCTATGGCGAGTTCCGACACGCAGAACGGCAAGTCCAACCTCTGGGCATGGCCGGTTGGCATCCTGATCGGCCTGGCGATCGGCATTCCCTCGTTCGGTTCGACCGGCGGCGTCGCCTTCGGTGTGGCCATTGGCATCGCCTTCGCGATCGCCTTCGGCGGTACGAAGGGGCGAACCGACGGTGACCCGGCGAAGGGTGGCCCGGATGGTGGTGCCGCCGGGGACGGTGCCGACCGACCCCAGCAAGGGTGATCGACTCGGGTTTGGCGATGTCGGGGCATCCGAGGCCGTGGGATACCCCGACTTCACGGAAGTCGAGTGGATCATCGCGAGCCGCGGTGGGGCCGGGTGGCGCGGCGATGACGGGTGGCGCGGTGGGGCCGGGCAGTGTTGCCGAGGCGGTGGCCGTACAGGAGGAGTTGCGGCCGTTGGTCGACCTGGTCGGGCCGGGGCCGAGCGCGCCGGAGACGGTGGCCGGCCTGGACGTCGCGTACTCCCAGGGTGGTGACCTGCTGGCGGCGGCCGTGACGGTGTTGGATGCCCGCACGCTGGTCGTGGTGGATTCGGCGGTTTGTGTGGGGCGGCCGGCGTTCGGCTACGTGCCGGGGCTGTTCGCCTTCCGTGAGTTGCCCGCGCTGCTCGGCGCATTGGACCGCCTGGGCACGGTCCCGGATCTGCTGGTGTGCGACGGGCACGGGTTGGCGCATCCGCGCCGGTTCGGGCTCGCCTGCCACCTCGGGGTGGTCACCGGGTTGCCCGCGATCGGGGTGGGGAAGACACCGCTGGTGGGGACGTGGGACCCGCCGGCCGCCGAGCGCGGTGCCTGGTCGCCGCTGCGCGACGGCGGTGACGTCGTCGGCCGGGTGCTCCGAACCCAGGACGGCGTGAAGCCGGTCTTCGTCAGCGTCGGGCATCGGATGAGCCTGGAGAACGCGACAGCGCAGGTGCTCGCGTTGACCCCGCGGTTCCGGCTGCCGGAGAGCACCCGCACCTCCGACCGACTCTGTCGCGACGCCCTCGCCGGTGCGCGGCAGGCCGACCGGTCGACTGATCCGGCCGAATGATCGGCTGCTCGGTCTGAGCAACCGCAGGTCGACGGGCCGGGTGGTAAACCGTAACGAGACACACATCTGGGCCGCTCTATGACCGACGAGGTGGATGGGGCGGTAGTAGCCTGACCGGCGGACCCCACCCGGGGAGAACGGCGAGGTGATCATGACGGTGCGTCGACGCGCGGCACGGCTCGCGGCGGTCTGCGGTCTGGTGGGCGGCCTGGTGATGCTCGGCGCGTCGCCGGCGCTGGCCGACGACGACTCGGTCCGGGTGGGTGCGGCCAGCAGCTTCGCGGCCGGCGGTTCCGCGCAGGGGGTGAACGTGGCGGTGCGCAAGCGCACCGACGGCTGTGTCCTGCTGCGTACCGCGCTGTTTCTCAACCTTGAGGACCTCCAGCCGCACCAGTTGAAGGTCGAGGTCAACGCGGGCGGGCGCTGGTTCCCGGTGCCCCTCACCGGCGGTGGCGGCGCCGTGGGCACCGCGCAGACGTCGCCGTCGAAGCCGACCCTCTGCAAGGGCAAGGGCATCACGGTGCGGTACCGGGTGACCTTTGGTGCGGGTGCCCCGGGTGGCCGGCTCGCCGTGACCGGTGTGGGTGTCAGCGCGTCCGGCCAGGAGGTTGGCCGGGGCAGCGACACGTCGAGGGTGACCGGCGCGCGGGTAACCCCGTCGCCGACGCCGTCGAAGAAGGCGACGCCCACCCCGAGCCCGACCGACGTCGCGACAGTCGACGACGCGGCTACTCCGGCGGCGCTGGGCGGCGTGTCCGGCGCGCCGGACACCGAGGCGGTCGCCGCCGCCTCGTCCGGCGGCACCTCGCCGGTGATGATCTTCGGCATCGTCATGGTGGCGATCGGGTTGCTGCTCATCGTGCTGCTGTTCCGTCGCTCGCGCCAGGATCGCCGGCCGTCCGACGAGCCGGCCGGCCCGCTGCCGGGCAACCCGGGCGGCACCACCTACCGGGCCGGCGGTGGGTCGCCGATCGCGCCCGGTCGCCCTGGTCAGGTGTACGGCCAGCAGCCGCCGGTGGTCGGTCCGGCTGCCGTGCCGTCCCCGCGCCCGGCCGCCGGTGGCGTCTACGGCGCCCGACCCGCCGCCGGTGCGCCCCCGGAGGCGACGCAGCCGATGCCGGGAGCGCCCGAAACCCGACCGCTGCCCGGGGATCCGCCCCCCGACGACGGCGGTCGCACCGTGATCATGCCCCGGCTCCCCGGCTGAGCGGGGCTCGACCCGGACCCTCCGTTAGGCTCAGGCTCGGTGTCTAACCTGCGGCCAAGGAGTGGAACACGTGTCTGATCTGTCCCAGATTGTGAAGGCGTACGACGTCCGAGGGACGGTGCCGGACCAGTGGGACGAACGGGCCGCCGAGGCGCTGGGAGCGGCGTTCACCCAGTTGCTCAACTCCACCGAGGAGCCGGGCGACGCGGTGATCGTCGGGTACGACATGCGAGCCACCTCGCCCGGACTGGCCGCCGCGTTCGCCGCCGGCGTACGGGCCGAGGGCCGCTCGGTGATCGAGATCGGGCTCGCCTCCACCGATCTGCTCTACTTCGCCTCCGGCTCGCTCGACCTGCCCGGCGCGATGTTCACCGCCAGCCACAACCCCGCCCAGTACAACGGCATCAAGATGTGCCGCTCCGGCGCTCGTCCGATCGGCCAGGAGAGCGGTCTGGCGGAGATCCGGGAGCGGGCCCAGGCGCTGCTGGACTCGGGCGAGGCCCGCCCAGCCGGTACGCCGACCCGGCCGGCGGAGCGGCGCGACCTGCTTCCCGACTATGCCGGCTACCTGCGCAAGCTCGTCGACCTCTCGGGCATCCGGCCGTTGAAGGTCGTCGTCGACGCCGGCAACGGGATGGGCGGCTTCACCGTCCCCACCGTGCTCGGCGACGCCGCCCTGTCGCCGCTGCCGCTGGAGATCGTGCCGCTCTACTTCGAGTTGGACGGCACCTTCCCCAACCACGAGGCCAACCCACTGGATCCGGCGAACCTGGTCGACCTCCAGCGCGCGGTGGTGGAGCACAAGGCCGACATCGGGTTGGCCTTCGACGGCGACGCCGACCGGTGCTTCGTGGTGGACGAGCGCGGCGAGCCGGTTTCGCCGTCGGCGATCACCGCCCTCGTCGCCGCGCGAGAGCTGGGCAAGCACCCCGGTTCCACAGTGATCCACGGCCTGATCACCTCCAGCGCGGTCGCGGAGATCATCCGCGAGCACGGTGGGAAGCCTGTCGTCGCCCGGGTCGGGCACTCCTTCATCAAGGCGGAGATGGCCCGGACCAATGCCGTCTTCGGCGGCGAGCACTCCGCGCACTACTACTTCCGGGACTTCTGGTTCGCCGACACCGGGATGCTCGCGGCGATGCACACCCTGGCCGCGCTGGGCGAGCAGTCGCTACCGCTGTCCGTGCTGGCCGGCGAGTACGAGCGCTACATCGCCTCCGGCGAGATCAACTCGACGGTGGCCGACCAGGCGGCGGCGGTGGCCGAGGTGCGGGCCGCGTACCCCGACGCGGTGGCCGACGAGATGGACGGGCTCACCCTGCGCTTCCCCGACGGCGCCTGGTTCAACCTGCGCGCCTCCAACACCGAGCCGCTGCTGCGGCTCAACGTCGAGGCGCCCACCCGCGAGCGGATGGTCTCGCTCCGGGACGACGTGCTCGACCGCGTTCGCCGATAAGATCGCCTGCGCCGGTCGGCACCGCCGCCGGTCAAGCCGCACACGTGGAAGGAGCCGTGCCATGGCCCTGGATCCGCAGTTGCTCGAGATTCTCGCCTGTCCGGACACGCACCACGCCCCGCTCACCTACGACGCCGAGGCGCAGACGCTCACCTGCACGGAGTGTGGCCGGATCTACGAGGTCCGCGACGACGTGCCGGTGCTGCTGCTCGACGAGGCGCGCGGCGGCCCTGGGCAGCCCTCATGATCGACGGTACGGCCGGGGTCAGCGGTCGTCGCGACGCCGACGAGGCCCTGCTCGACAACCCGGAGGCGCTGGCCGAGCACGACCCGGGCGGCATGCTCCGGCACACCGCGTCGGCCGGTGCGCAGGTTCGCGAGAGCGCCGCCCTGGCCGCCGAGGCGAACCTGGCGGTCCTCGCCGACGACGGGCGTCCGCGAGCCGTCGTGATCGCCGGCATCGGCACCGCGGGGCGTACCGGGGATGTGCTGGCCACGGTCGCCGGGCCGCGCTGCCCGGTCCCGATCATCGGGCACCGCAGCGCGGGCGTACCCGGCTGGGTGGGCGCGGCGGACGTGGTGATCGCGGTGAGCGCGTCCGGTCGTAGCCCGGAGGCACTCGGTGCCGCCGAGGCGGCGCACCGGCGCGGTGCCCGCCTGGTTGCCGTGGGTGCCCCCGACTCGCAGTTGCAGTCGATCGCCGAGCAGGCCCGAGCGCCGTTCATTCCGGTGCCCCGGCGTGCCCCGGCCCGCGCCAGCCTCTGGGCGCTCACCGTGCCCGTCCTGCTCGCGGCCCGTTCGCTCGGGCTCGTGAAGGTCAACGAGGCGGATCTGGCGGAGACCGCGGCCCGGCTCGACGCCGACGCCGACCGTTGCCGCTCCGCCGCGGAGTCCTTCGTCAATCCGGCGAAGTCACTGGCCCTGGGCCTGGCCGGCTCGATCCCGATCGTCTGGGGCTCGTCCCCGCTGGCGACAGTGGCCGCCCGCCGGTTCGGCGACACCCTGTCGGCCAACGCCCGCTACCCGGTGGTCACCGGGGCGCTCGGTGAGGCCGGCCGGGGCCGGGTCGGGCTGCTCGACGGCGTCTTCGGCGGCCTGGCCGAGGGCGAGCGGGACATCTTCGCCGATCCGGCGGAGGACGACGGCGAAGGCACCCGGCTGCGCCTCGTGCTGCTGCGCGACGGCGGGCTCAACGCCGAGGACGACACCGATGAGCCCCTCGCCGTCGAGGAGCGCCGCGCGGACGCGGTGCAGACCCTCGCCGAGCGTCGTGGCGTGCGGTGTGACGTGGTGACCGCCGAGGGTGGTTCGGCGCTGGAGCGGTTGGCCTCGCTGATCGCGGTCCCGGATTTCGCCTCGATCTACCTTGCCCTGGCCCACGGGCTGGACCCGATGGCCGTTCCGGCCATCACCGAGATGAAGGAGCTGTCGAACCAGTGAACGACCGTAGGGGGCGGCGCGGCATGCGCGGACCGGGCAGCTTCGTGCGACGAAGCGGAGCGGCGGCGTGAGCGAGCGCAGCGAGCGAACCAGGTGGCTCAGCAGCGGGGCGTCTCAGGTCGCCGCGACGCGAAGCGGAGCGGCGGCATGAGCGCGAACGGCGGGACGAAGGCGATTGTCGCCGCCCTGCTTGCCAACATCGGCATCGCCGTCACCAAGTTCATCGCGTTCCTGCTCTCCGGGTCGTCGTCGATGCTGGCCGAGGCGGTCCACTCGGTCGCCGACTCCGGCAACCAGGGCCTCCTGCTGCTCGGCGGCAAGCGGGCGAAACGGGCGGCCACCCCGGAACACCCGTTCGGGTACGGCCGGGAGCGCTACATCTACGCGTTCATCGTGTCCATCGTGCTGTTCAGCATCGGTGGTCTGTTCGCGCTCTACGAGGCGTACCACAAGTTCCACGATCCCCACGGGATCACCGAATGGCAGTGGTTGCCGGTGGCCGTGCTGCTGGCCGCGATCATCATGGAGTCGGTCTCCTTCCGGACCGCCATCAAGGAGTCCAACCACATCCGGGGCAACCAGTCCTGGGTGCGCTTCATCCGCCGGGCCAAGGCGCCCGAGCTGCCGGTGGTGCTGCTGGAGGACTTCGGCGCGCTCGTCGGTCTGGTGTTCGCGCTGTTCGGCGTCACCATGACGCTGATCACCGGCGACGGGGAGTGGGACGCCGCCGGCACCGCGATGATCGGCATCCTGCTCGTGGTCATCGCCGTGGTGCTGGCCATCGAGACGAAGAGCCTGCTGCTCGGTGAGGGCGCCGAGGCGTCCGACCTGGCCGCCATCGAGCGAGCCGTCACCGCCGGCCCCGAGGTGGAGCGGATCATCCACATGAAGACGCTCTACCTGGGCCCGGAAGAGCTGCTGGTGGCCGCGAAGATCGCCGTGCCGGAGTGCGAGAGCGCTCACGACCTGGCCCGCGGCATCAACGCCGTGGAGGCGCGGATCCGCGCCGCGGTGCCGATCGCCCGGGTGATCTACCTGGAGCCGGACGTCTACAGCGCCGCCGCCGCCGAGGCCGGCACCGGCGCGGCCGCCGACACCGCTGTGCCGCAGGACGCGTCGGGCGAGGCGGCCGGGCGGCCCGGGGGCTGACCTGTGGAGCCACTCTACGGACCGATCCGCGACTACGCCTGGGGCTCCCGCTCGGCCCTCGCCCTTCTCCAGGGCCGGGTGGTGCCCAGCGCGGGGCCGGAGGCCGAGCTGTGGTTGGGCGCCCACCCGGGCGCCCCGGCCAGCGTGGACCGTGCCGGCCAGCGGGTGAGCCTCTGCGACCTGGTGCGGGACGAGCCGGGGCAGTGGCTCGGCCAGCGGGTGTCGGAGCGGTTCGGCAGCCGGCTGCCGTTCCTGCTCAAGGTGCTCGCGGCCGACGCTCCGCTGAGCCTGCAGGCACACCCGGACGCGGAACAGGCGCGGGCGGGCTACGCGGCGGAGGCGGGCCTTCCCGAGGGGCAGCGCAACTATTCCGACCCGCACCACAAGCCGGAGCTGCTCGTCGCGCTCACCCCGTTCGAGGCACTGTGCGGTTTCCGGGATCCGACGGAGTCGGCCGAGGCGCTCGCCGCGTTCGGCGTACCGGAGTTGGCGCCGGTGGTCGACGCGTTGCGGGGCGGGCCGGAAGGGCTGCGCACGGCGGTGCGGACGCTGCTCGGCTGGCCGGTCGCCGAGCGCGACGGGCTGCTGGGTTCCGTTCTGGCGGCGTCGGTCGAGGGCCCGGACGCGGAGTTGGCCCGCCGGCTGGCCAAGGCGTACCCGGCGGATCCGGGTGTGCTTGTGGCGTTGCTGCTGCACCATGTGCGGCTGATGCCGGGGGAGGCGATCTGGATGCCTGCCGGCAACCTGCACGCCTACCTGAGCGGCTGCGGCGTGGAGATCATGGCGGCCAGTGACAACGTGCTGCGGGGTGGGCTGACCCCGAAACGGGTGGATGTCGACGAGTTGCTGCGGGTGCTCCGCTTCGAGGTGCTCGACGAGCCGGTACGGGCCGCGCTGCCGGTCGGGCCGGGCGTGGACTGGTGGCCCGTGCCGGTTGACGATTTCGCGTTGCACCGGGTGCGGGTGGGCGCTGCGGTGCCCTCGGTCGCGCTGCCGTTGCCCGGTCCCCGGGTGGTGCTCTGCGCCGGGGGCGTGGTCACCGTCGACGACGGCGTCGGTGCGGTGACGCTGGCGTCCGGCGAGGCGGCGATCGGCACCGCGGCCGGCGAGCCGCTGCGGATCAGTGGCGACGGTGAGGCGTACGTGGCGACCTCCGGATTGCGGTGACCCGGTCGACGCCAGCGACGACACAAGTCCGACTTTTCCGGAATAGCTTGACGAGGAGTTGCCCGAGTGTGACTCTATGAGTACGCAGCGTTATCGCGACGACGGTCCGAGAACGTGCGGGGAACCAAACCGGGGGGATGCACGGGGCGGGCGGGACGTGGGCGGGAAAGTCCGTTCATCACCGACCGCCCCGTGCGCTGTCTGCCGACCGTTCCCAAGACCAGTCGACGGCGCGCGTAAGGTGGAAAGTCGGCGCAGACATCGTTCGACAGGAGCTTTCATGACCAGCACCCTCCCGGCGTCCCCCAGCGGTTCGCCGACCGAGGCCCGGCCGAGCACCCTCGCCGAAGGCGACTTCAAGGTGGCGGATCTGTCGCTCGCCGAGTTCGGGCGTAAGGAGATCCAACTCGCCGAGCACGAGATGCCCGGCCTGATGTCGATTCGCCGCGAGTTCGCCGAGGCGCAGCCGCTGGCCGGTGCGCGGATCACCGGCTCGCTGCACATGACCATCCAGACCGCCGTCCTGATCGAGACGCTTGTCGCCCTCGGCGCACAGGTGCGCTGGGCGTCCTGCAACATCTTCTCCACCCAGGACCACGCCGCCGCGGCGATCGTCGTCGGCCCGAACGGCACGGCCGACGCCCCCGCCGGCGTCCCGGTGTACGCGTGGAAGGGCGAGACCCTCCCGGAATACTGGTGGTGCACCGAGCAGGTGCTCGCCTGGCCGGACGGGCAGGGGCCCAACATGATCCTCGACGACGGTGGCGACGCCACCCTGCTCGTCCACAGGGGCGCCGAGTTCGAGAAGGTCGGTGCGGTGCCGCCGGTCGAGTCCGCCGACTCCGAGGAGTACGCGGTCATCCTCGAACTGCTGCACCGCTCGCTCGCCGAGGACGGTCAGCGCTGGACCCGGATCTCCGCCGGCATCAAGGGCGTGACCGAGGAGACCACCACCGGCGTGCACCGGCTCTACGAGATGCACCGCGCGGGCACCCTGCTCTTCCCGGCCATCAACGTCAACGACTCGGTGACCAAGAGCAAGTTCGACAACAAGTACGGCTGCCGGCACTCGCTCATCGACGGCATCAACCGGGCCACCGACGTGCTGATCGGCGGCAAGATGGCAGTGGTGATGGGCTACGGCGACGTGGGCAAGGGGTGCGCCGAGTCGCTGCGCGGCCAGGGCGCCCGGGTCGTGGTGACCGAGGTGGACCCGATCTGCGCGTTGCAGGCCGCGATGGACGGCTACCAGGTCGCCACCCTGGACGACGTGGTCGAGCAGGCGGACATCTTCATCACCGCCACCGGTTGCTTCGACGTCATCACCAACGAGCACATGGCCCGGATGAAGCACCAGGCCATCGTCGGCAACATCGGCCACTTCGACAACGAGATCGACATGGCCGGTCTGGCCAAGCGTTCCGACGTCGAGCGGGTCAACATCAAGCCGCAGGTCGACCTGTGGCGCTTCGCCGACGGGCACGCCATCATCGTGCTCTCCGAGGGCCGCCTGCTGAACCTGGGCAACGCGACCGGGCACCCGAGCTTCGTGATGTCGAACTCGTTCGCCAACCAGACGATCGCCCAGATCGAGCTGTTCACCAAGACCGAGGAGTACCCGATCGGCGTCTACGTGCTGCCCAAGCACCTGGACGAGAAGGTGGCCCGGCTGCACCTGGGCGCGCTCGGCGCCAAGCTGAGCACGCTCACCAAGGAGCAGGCCGCCTACCTGGGTGTCTCCACCGAGGGCCCGTTCAAGCCGGATCACTACCGCTACTGATCGACGCTCTTTCGGACCGGGTCGGCTGTTCACAGCCGGCCCGGTTCGTCGTCTCCGCCCGTAGTCGGCGGGTCAGCCCGAACGGGAGCCGCGGCGGGAGGGGCGGACCCACGTCCAGACGCACCAGGCCAGCCAGCCGAGCGACACGACGGTGGCCAACGCCCGCAGGCGCAGCGCGCTGAGCAGCACGACCACGGCAAGCACCGCCAGCCACGGCAGGAATCCCTTCACGGCGGGCATCCTTCCACAGCCGAACGGTGGCGTTCCGTCGCCGGTCGGCCGAGCCGGGGGCGCGAGGTCGAGTGAGGTTGTCCCGAACGACTTGACGAGGCTCCTGAGCAGGGAGCAAGGTATGCCTGCCCTAAGTTAGTTGAGGCGTACCTAATGAACTCGGAGCGCGGATGTTCGCCACCTACCTGATCGGCCTGCGGGAGGGTCTGGAAGCCACCCTGGTGGTCAGCATCCTGGTCGCCTTCCTGGTGAAGTCGCAGCGCCGGGACCGGCTGCCGCAGGTCTGGGCGGGCGTCGGCCTGGCCGTGGTGCTGTCGGTGCTCTTCGGCTGGCTGATCGAGTACACCTCGACCTCGCTGCTCTCCCGCTACGAGGACCGGGAGTTGTTCGAGGCGATCACCTCCGTCGCCGCCGTGGTCTTTGTCACGTGGATGATCTTCTGGATGCGTCGGGCGGCCCGGAGCATCGCCGGCGAGTTGCGGGGCAAGCTGACCGAGGCGCTTGCCGTCGGCTCGTTCGCGGTCGCCGGCATGGCCTTTCTCGCGGTGATCCGGGAGGGCCTGGAAACCGCGCTGATCTTCTACTCGGCCGCCCAGGGCGCGGCCGGCGACAGCGGACCGCTGCTCGCGTTGATCGGTGGCATCCTCACCGCCGTGGTGCTCGGCGTGCTGCTCTACGCCAGCGCCCTGCGGATCAACCTCACCAAGTTCTTCACCTGGACCGGCGCGCTGCTGATCCTGGTCGCCGCCGGCATCCTCAAGTACGGCGTCCACGACTTCCAGGAGGCCGGTGTCCTGCCCGGCCTGAACGACCTGGCCTTCGACATCACCGGCGTGCTCGACCCGACCACCTGGTACGCGGCCCTGCTCGCCGGCATGTTCAACGTGACGCCCGCGCCCAGCGTGCTGGAGACGATCGCCTGGATCGGGTACGCCGTGCCGGTCCTCCTGCTCTTCCTGCGGCCGGCCCGCCGCAGGCCGGCACCCCCCGCGAAAACCACAGTCACCGAGCGCGGAGCCGACACCGGCGCCGAGGCCGAGGCCGAGGCCGAGGCGGCAGCCACGCCGCAGCGTGCCTGACCCCCACGAGGAGAGACAGCTCAGATGCGTACCACCCGATTCTTCGCGCTGGCCGCCGTCGGCGTGCTGGCGACGGCCGGTGTGACCGCCTGCTCCGGTGCCGACAAGGACGACCCGGCCGCGGCCGGCGGCGCGATCGCGGTCAAGGCGACGGACACCGCCTGCGAGGTCGGCACCACGGACCTGGGGGCCGGCACCGCCACCTTCAAGATCACCAACTCCGGCGCCAAGGTGACCGAGTTCTACGTGTACGCCGACGGCGACCGCGTCATGGGCGAGGTGGAGAACATCGCCCCGGGACTGAGCCGTGAGCTGCACGTGGAGTTGCCGGCCGGCACCTACCAGACGGCCTGCAAGCCCGGGATGAGCGGCAAGGGCATCCGGGGCGCGCTCAAGGTCAGTGGGTCGGCGCAGCCGCTCACCGCCGACGCCGCGTTGGCCGGCGCTGCCGACAACTACCAGCGCTACGTCAAGAGCCAGACCGACGCGCTGCTGGACAAGACCGAGGAGTTCGTCACCGCGGTCAAGGCCGGCGACGTGGCGAAGTCCAAGACGCTCTACCCGGTCGCCCGCACCTACTGGGAGCGGATCGAGCCGGTGGCCGAGATCTTCGGCGACCTGGACCCCAAGATCGATGGCCGCGAGGAGGTCATCGAGGAGGGGATGGAGTTCACCGGCTTCCACCGGATCGAGAAGGACCTCTGGCAGTCGGGCGACATCAGCAAGGACGGCCCGATCGCCGACCGCCTGCTGGCGGACGTCAAGGAGATCGTGACCAAGGCCAACGCCGAGACGCTCTCCCCGCTCCAGCTCGCCAACGGTGCCAAGGAACTGCTCGACGAGGTGGCCAGCGGCAAGATCACCGGCGAGGAGGACCGCTACTCGCACACCGACCTGTGGGACTTCGCCGCCAACCTCGAAGGTTCCAAGGCCGCCGTCTCCGCCCTCCGCCCGGCCCTCCAGCAGCGCTCGCCGGAGCTGGTCACGCAGTTGGACACCGAGTTCGCGAACGTCGAGGCGCTGCTCGGCAAGCACCGCGACGGCGACGGGTGGAAGCTGCACACCGCACTGAGCAAGGCCGAGCTCAAGGATCTCTCCGACGGGATCAACGCGCTCGCCGAGCCGATCAGCAAGGTCGCCGCAGCCGTCGCGAAGTGACCGGACGACAGGGGGAGTGATGAGCGGGAGCAGGTTGACCCGGCGGCGGGCGATCACGCTCGCCGGCGCCGGGGTGGCCGGGGTCGCCGGCATGTCGGTCGGTGCCACGGCGTTTGTCAACGGCTCCCGTGGCCCGGCCGCGGTGAGCGACCACCCGGCCGGGGCGGTGCCGTTCCACGGCGAGCACCAGGCCGGCATCGTCACCCCGGCGCAGGACCGGCTGCACTTCGTCGCCTTCGACGTGATCACGAAGGACCGGGCCCGGCTTGTCGAGCTGCTCGAGGAGTGGACGGCCGCCGCCGCCCGGATGACCGCGGGGCGGGACGCCGGGATCCTCGGCGCGGTGGGCGGGATACCGGAGGCTCCACCGGACGACACCGGCGAGGCGCTCGGCCTGCCCCCGTCGCAGCTCACGCTGACGATCGGATTCGGGCCGACACTGTTCCGCGACGCCGACGGCCGGGACCGCTTCGGCATCGCCGACCGGCGGCCCGCCGCCCTGGCCGAGCTGCCGAAGTTCCCCGGCGACGCCCTGCAACCGCAGCTCTCCGGCGGTGACCTCTGCGTACAGGCGTGCGCCAACGATCCGCAGGTCGCGGTGCACGCGATCCGCAACCTGGCCCGACTCGGCATGGGCGTGGTGAGCGTCCGCTGGTCGCAGCTCGGCTTCGGGCGTACCTCGTCGACCTCCCGTGACCAGGCCACCGCGCGCAACCTGTTCGGGTTCAAGGACGGCACGGCCAACCTCAAGGCCGAGGACACCGACCTGCTGCGCGACCAGTTGTGGGTGCAGCCGGGTGACGGGCCGGACTGGATGACGGGCGGCTCGTACCTGGTCACCCGCAAGATCCGGATGCTGGTCGAGACCTGGGACCGGACCTCCCTGGCCGAGCAGGAGGAGATCGTCGGCCGGACCAAGGGCAGCGGCGCCCCCCTCGGTCGAACCAAGGAGTTCGACGAGCCGGACTTCGCCGCGCGCGGCGCGGACGGCAAGCCGGTGATCGCCGAGCACGCCCACGTGACGCTTGCCCACCCGAGCCGGAACAACGGCGCCCAGTTGCTGCGCCGGGGCTACAACTTCGTCGACGGCTCGGACGGCCTCGGCCGGCTCGACGCGGGCCTCTTCTTCATCGCCTACCAGCGCGATCCGCGCCGCCAGTTCGTGCCGATCCAGACCCAGTTGGCGCGGCACGACGTGATGAACGAATACCTGCGGCACGTCTCCAGCGGCGTGTTCGCCTGCCCGCCCGGGGTACGCGACGGCGGGGACCACTGGGGGCGCGCGCTCTTCGGCTGAGGTGGGGTCAGCCTGGCGACAGCGGGACCGGCCCAGGCTGCGGTGGCGCCGGGCGGCGTCGAAGGGGGATCATGGTGGCAGCCTGGGCCGGGGCCGATCCGCGCGCCGGGCACCGCAGCACGTGGCGCCGCCGCCGCGGGTCGCGTTGAACGCTTCTTCGGCGGCACCCTGCGTTACCGGCGGACGCCGGTCCCACCGACCTGACTGAGGATGCAATATTAATCCCATGAGAGCCCGCGTACTGGTGGTCGACGACGACCCCGCGCTCGCCGAGATGCTTGGCATCGTGTTGCGCAGCGAGGGCTTCCAGCCCTCGTTTGTGGCCGACGGCGAGCGGGCGTTGGCCGCCTTTCGTGACAGCCGTCCCGATATCGTGCTGCTCGACCTGATGCTGCCGGGTATGAGCGGTATCGACGTCGCCCGGTCGATCCGGGCGGAATCCGGCGTGCCGATCGTCATGCTCACCGCCAAGAGCGACACCGTGGACGTCGTGCTCGGCCTGGAGTCCGGTGCCGACGACTACGTGGTCAAGCCGTTCAAGCCCAAGGAGCTGGTCGCCCGCATGCGGGCCCGCCTGCGCCGAGGCGAGGACGTGGCCCCCGAGATGTTGACCATCGGGCCACCCGACAACCAGATCACCATCGACGTGCCCGCGCACACCGTCAGCCGCAACGACGAGGAGGTGAAGCTGACCCCGCTGGAGTTCGACCTGCTCGTCGCGCTCGCCCGCAAGCCGCGTCAGGTCTTCACCCGCGAGGTGCTGCTGGAGCAGGTCTGGGGCTACCGGCACGCGGCCGACACCCGCCTGGTCAACGTGCACGTCCAGCGGTTGCGCGCCAAGATCGAGCCGGACCCGGAGCGACCGGAAATCATCCTCACCGTGCGGGGCGTGGGATACAAGGCGGGGACCGGATAGCCTGGTCGCACTGTGTCGACCTCGCCGCCCCCACACTCCCCGAGCACGGCTGCCCACCGGCCCAGCGCCGGTGGGGAGATCTGGCGCGCGGTGAGCGGGCGGGCCGCCCGGGTGGTGGCCCGGGTGCACCAGACCTGGCGGCGTTCACTTCAGGTCCGGGTCGTGACCATCACGTTGGTCGCGTCCAGTCTGCTGGTCGGCGGTTTCGCGTTCCTGATCGCTGACAAGATCACCACCATCCTGCTCGACAACGCCCGCAGCGACGTCCGACAGCGGGTGATCAGCGGTGCCAGCTACGCGGCCAAGCAGGTCTCCCTCTACGGTCAGCCGCAGGAGGCGCAGCTCCAGGAGACCATCGACGGCACTGTCAACTACCTGGCCGGCGGTGACCCCCAGCAGACCAGCGGGGTGGTGGTGGCGATCACGGCCGACGGCTACCACAACGACATCCAGACCCGCACCGCGCCCTCGGCGAACGTCCAGTCGCTGATCAGCCCGGAGCTGCGGGCCACGATCGCCGACGGCAAGGTGGCCAGCCAGATCCGCACCGGGCGGCTCACCGGCGAGTCCACCAAATACCTGGTCTACGGCTCACCGGTGCCCACCCGCTTCGGCCAGATCGAGCTCTACTACCTGGTGCCGTTGACCCGGCAGGACGTCACCGCCGCCGACGCCCGAGCCACTGTCGTGGCCACCGGGGTCGCCCTGGTGATCCTGCTCGGGCTGCTCGCGGCGCTCGTCACCAGGTTGGTCGTCAACCCGGTCCGGGTCGCCGCACGGACCGCCCAGCGACTCTCCGCCGGCCTGCTCGACCAGCGCATGGTGGTCAACGGTGAGGACGACCTCGCCCTGCTCGCCGCCTCCTTCAACCAGATGGCCACCAACCTGCAACGGCAGATCCTGCGCCTGGAGGAGATGTCCCGACTGCAGCGCCGGTTCACCTCCGACGTCTCGCACGAGCTGCGTACCCCGCTGACCACGGTACGGATGGCCGCCGACCTGATCTTCGCCGAGCGCGACGAGTTCGACCCGGCGGTGGCCCGCAGCGCCGAGCTGCTGCAAGCCGAGTTGGACCGCTTCGAGGAGTTGCTCACCGACCTGTTGGAGATCAGCCGCTTCGACGCGGGCTTCGCCATGCTCGACTCCGAGCCGACCGACCTGGTGCCGGTGGTGCACCGGGTGGCCGACCGGCTGGCCGGCCTGGCCGAGCGGGTGGGCGTACCCATCGAACTCGACCTGCCGGGCACGCCGGTGATCGCCGAGGTCGACCCGCGTCGGGTCGAGCGGGTGTTGCGCAACCTGGTCGGCAACGCCGTCGAACACGGCGAGGCCCGACCGGTGCTGATCACCCTGGGGGTGGACGAGACCGCGGTGGCGATCACCGTCCGCGATCACGGCGTGGGGCTCAAGGTGGGCGAGGAGAAGTTGGTGTTCAACCGGTTCTGGCGGGCCGACCCGTCCCGCGCTCGGCAGACCGGTGGCACCGGGCTCGGCCTGTCGATCAGCCTGGAGGACGCCCGGCTGCACGGCGGCTGGCTGGAGGCGTGGGGTGCTCCCGGGCAGGGCGCGCAGTTCCGGCTCACGCTGCCGGCCCGTGCTGGCGACCGGCTGACCACCTCGCCGCTGCGACTGGTGCCGGCCGACGCCGCGCTGCCGTTCGGCGGCCCCCGCGACGGCGGTCCGCTGGCCATCGGGCCCGGCACCGGCGGGGCACTGGCGATCGACCCGGCGCCGACCGGGGACGGACAGCGGGCGGAGGTGCGCTCATGAGACGGCCGGCTCTGGTCGCGGCGCTCGGCGTGGTGGTGCTGCTGGGCGGTGGCTGCGGCATTCCGGCGGCGTCCGACGTGCGGGTGGACGGCAAGGGTGGGGCCGCGACGGAGGCCGGCGTGGTCAACGGTCCCGGCAGTGAGCCGCCGACGCGAACGGCCAGCGGCAGCGTCAACGAGGCGTTCGTCCGCAACTTCCTGTCCGCCGCCGCCGGTGAGCCGGACCGGGCGTACGAGCGGGTCAAGGCGTTCATCGCCCCGGAGAACAAGTCCCGCCTGCAGGAGAAGAAGGGCAGCGAGGTCGCGCTGAACGTGGTGCGGCTGCGCGAGGCGGTCTACACCCTCAACAGCGACTCGACCACCACCGTGAAGATCACCGTGCAGCAGATCGGTCTGCTGCGGGCCAACGGCACCCTGGCCCCGCCGGTGGCGACCGAGACGGAGTACGAGTTCGGGATCCGCAGCGCGGCGTTCAACGGCGGCGTCAACGACGAGCGCGCCGGGTTGTACATCGTCGACCCGCCGAACGTGCTGCTGCTCAGCGATGTCGCCCTCCGTCGCTACTACCAGGACGAGTCGATCTACTTCTGGAGTTCGGACCGCACCCGCCTCGTGCCCGACCAGCGCTACCGGCCGCTCGCGGTGCCCGATGAGCGCCGGGTGAACGAGGTGGTGAAGTGGCTGGTCGGCGGCCCCTCCGACTGGTTGCGTCCGGGTGTCGTCGGGCTGCCCGACCGCACCGAGCTGATCAACAACGCCACCGGTGGCAACGGCCGGTGGGAGGTCAACCTGGACATGTCCGGTGACGACCAGAACGGCATCGACCAGTTGATCACGCAGATCGCCTGGTCGCTGGGGGACCTGCCGGGTGAGCTGGAGCTGCGGATCCGCAACAACTCGCTGCCCGTGCAGGACCTGAGCGAGCGACGAAACTCGCACCAGCTCTACCCCGACGCCGAGAGCCCGCAGCGGTTCGGCCTGTACGAGGGCGCCATCCACCCGCTCGACTTCGGCAGCGAACTCAGCGGCACCGTGCCACTGGCGCCCGAGGTCAACCGCAACATCGTCTCCGCCGACCTGGCGGTGGCCAAGGAGCAGCGGGTCCTCGCCGCGATGGTCGTGTCCGGCAGCAACGACAGCCGGCACCGGCTCGCGGTGGGCACGGGTTCCGCGCCGGTCTCCGCCCTCAACCGCAGCGCGTCCGAATACTCCTTGATGAGCCGTCCGGTCTGGCTGCGTACGGTCGACGGACGCCCCGGCCGGGGCCTGGTCGTCGCCGACGGGCAGCTCTACCGGTTCGACGAGGCGGCGCGGATGTATCAGGTGCCCCTCAACCTGCCCGCCGACGTCACCGCGGTGGCTGCCGCGCTGGACGGCCAACGGGTCGCGTTGATCGCCGGCGGCCGGCTCTACGTCGCCGCGGTGAACCCGGACGGCGGCGGCGTCTCCATCGGCCCACCCCGACAGGTGCCCACCTCGCTGACCGCCCTCACCGCTGTCGACTGGGGCAGCGAGGACCAACTGGTGGTGGCCGGGTCGGTCGGTCAGCCGGCGATCTACGAGATCAGCGTCGACGGCGCGCTGGAGACACCGTTGCGGACCGACCTCGGTGCCAAGGTCAACCATCTGACCGCGTACCCGACCAATCGCACCGTGCGGGTGCCCAGCGGGGCCTACATGTACGAGGCGAACGGGGTGGCCTACCGCAGCAGCCCCTTCGAACGGATCGAGCCGGGCCGCGTACGGGACATCCCCCCGGTCCCGACCGGTGTCCGCCCGAGCAATCCGTCAGCGCCGTTCTTCCTCTACTGACCGGGTGACGTGGTGACCGGCCTCTGGGCGGACCTCGCCGACCTGGTGCTGCCCGCCAACTGCGCGGGTTGTGGGGACCGCCGGCCCGGCCTGCGGCACGGGGTCTGCCCGGCCTGCGTGGCGGCACTGGGCGCGCTGCGCCCCCTGCCGGTCCGTCCGACGCCCGCCCCGCCGGGCCTGCCGCCCTGCGTGGCCCTCGGCCCGTACGCAGGGCCGCTGCGTGAGGCTCTGCTGGCGTACAAGGAACACGGCCGGCACGGTCTGGCCCGCCCGCTCGGCGCACTGCTCGCCGAGGTCGTCGCGGCGGCGGTCGGCGGGGCTCGCCCGGTGGCGCTGGTCCCAGTCCCGGACACGGCGGCGGCGGCCCGTGCCCGGTACGGCGACCACCTGGACCGGTTGGCCCGGCACTGCGCGGCCCGGCTCAACCAGGGCGGCTGGGCGGCGCAGGTGCACCGCCCGCTGCGTGCGCTGCCCCGGCCCGACTCGGTGAGCCTGGACCGCGCCGAACGGGCGGCGGCGGCCGCTGCCGCTTTCCGGCCGCGCGCCACGGCGGGTCGGGGTCGTGCTGCCGGCGCGGCACCGGTCGTGGTGCTGCTCGACGACATCGTCACCACCGGCGTGACACTGGCCGCCGCGACCAGGGTGCTGAGTGCGACCGGATGGGTGCCCAGTGTTGCCGCGGTGCTCGCGGCGACCGAGAAAAGACACCTTCCGTAACCGACTGTGTTTCCGTTTCACCCGTTGGTGTATGAGCTGCGAAAAATCCTGGGCAGTCTCGGCAACTTGGGGTGACTGCCGGGCGAACAAGAGTTAGCGTTTCGCTGTCGGGGGTAGGAGGTCGTTCCACCCACCCTCGGCGGTGAGAGGAGGCGTAGCCGTACCAGCCGGTCGACGCCAGCGGGTCCCCCCACGGCGCGCGACCGGGTTGCCGGATCGAAGACCGTCCGAACAAGGGAGGTCACGTGGACATCGTGGTCAAGGGCCGAAACGTCGAAGTGCCGGACCATTACCGGGTACACGTAGCCGAGAAACTCGCAAAGATCGAACGCTACGATCACAAACTGATTCGCGTCGATGTCGAGCTGTTCCACGAGCGCAATCCGCGCCAGGCCGAGCACTGCCAGCGGGTGGAGATCACCTGCATTTCCAGGGGCCCGGTGATGCGGGCCGAGGCCTGCACGAACGACTTCTACAGCGCACTCGACGCGGCCATCGCGAAGCTCGACACCCGGCTGCGCCGCGCGGCCGACCGCCGTCGCGTACACCGGGGTCGGCACGCGCCGATCTCCGTCGCCGAGGCCACCGCTGGCCTGCCGGTCGCCGACCTGGGGACCAGCACGCTGAGCGCGCCGCTCGACGGTGCCCGCGCCGGCACCGCCGTCGCGGAGCGGGTCGAGGAGGAGTACGACGACCAGCCGTGGCACATCGCCCGGGAGAAGGTGCACCCGGCGGAGCCGATGACGATCGACGACGCGCTGTTCGAGATGGAACTGGTCGGCCACGACTTCTACCTGTTCCAGGACAAGGAGTCCGGCCGCCCCAGCGTCGTCTACCGCCGCCACGCGTACGACTACGGCATCATCTCCCTCGCCACCTGACCACCAGCCGACCCACGATCACGGGGTTGTGCTGGGGGAACCCAGCGCACCCCGTGATCCACGGCTGGAGCTGGCGACGTCAGCGCTGTTCGCCCGCGAGCAACGCGAAGGTCAGGTCGTCCAGGCGGGCGCCGGCCAACCCGGGCAGCCTGCCGCGCTGCACAGCCTCGCGCCGGAACCCGACCCGCTCCAACACGCGGTGCGACGCCGTGTTGTCCGGCACCGTGCCGGCGGTCAGCCGGGCGACACCGGCCGGCCCGAACGCCCAGCCCGCAAGCAGTCGGACCGCCCGGGTCGCGTACCCCCGGCCGCGCCAGTCGGGCAGCAACGCGTAGCCGACCGACGCCTCGCCGGCCGCCACGTCGGTGTACGACAGCCCGCAACTACCCACCGGCTCCCCGCTGGACACGTCCGTGATCAGCAGTCGGGCGATGTCTCCGGTCAGCCACCCGCTCTCCGCGAGACGACACCGTCGCTCGATCGCCTCTCGCGTCGGCGGCACGGGCGGCGCCTGGTTCGCCACCACCTCGGGTCGGCTGTGCAGCCGGTACATCAGGTCGGCGTCGTCCGGCGCGAGCCGGCGCAGACTCACCACCTGGTCGGTGAGCACCCCGCCGGGCAGGTCGGGCAGCAGCCGGGCGACCGGTCCGGGCGGGTCGTCGGCGAGGCGTACCCAGGCCAGCAGGTCGTGCCGACCCCCGTCCCGGCCCGAACCGGCCGACCGGCGTGCACCCTCGTAGCGGAAACCGGCGGCCAGCGCGACCCGCTGGCTCGGGCCGTTCTCCGGCTCGGTGAGCAGCTCCAGTCGAGCCGTTCCGGTGGTGAACGCGTGCTCGCTCAGCGCGCGGGTGGCCGCGGCGGCCAGTCCCCGCCCGCGCGCCGCCGGCCGCAGCCAGTAGCCGATCTCGGCCTGCCCGCGCGCGGGCACCGGATTGTTCAGCCCCACCGCGCCGAACAGCCGGTCGGTGGCCGGGTCCGCGACGGCGTACGCCGCGCCGCCGCCGGTCCAGGCCGCCGCGGCGCCGACGTCGATCCACCACCGGGCGTCGGTCCGGGTGTACGGCGTGGGCAGGTTCGAGACGAACCGTTGGGTGAGCGGGTCCGCGCAGCCGTCGACCACGTCCGCGGTGTCCTCGGCCCGAAAGGGCCGCAGCCGCACCCCGTGCGCCTCGATGACCTCTGGCCAGGTCATGCCAGGTCCTCGGCGAGCAGCGCGGCCACCCACGCGTCGACCCGTTCGCCCCGGTGCTGCACGCCGCCCCGGGCCGTCCCCTCGAACGTGAAGCCCGCCTTCTCCGCCACCCGCCGGGAGGCGGTGTTGCCCACGTTCGCCTTCCACTCGATCCGGGCCAGGCCCAGCGTGGCGCAACCCCAGGTGCTCAGCGCGACAAGCGCGGCCGGCATGTACCCCCGGCCGCGAGCCGCCGGGGCGGTCATGAAGCCGACGTCGGCCAGCAGGGCGTCGGTGGGGGAGAGCCGCAGGTCGATCGTGCCCGCGTACCTGTCGTCCGGGTCGGCGACCACGAAGCACGCGGCTTGCCCCCGAGCCCAGGCGTCCTGGCTGTAGACCTGGAATCCCTGCGCGTCGGCCTGCTGGTACGGGTCCGGCACTGTCGTCCAGCGGATGGTCTCCGGGTCCCGGCAGGTCTGCACCACGGCGTCCAGGTCCTGCTCCTCCATCGGCCGCAGCCGCAGCTCACCGGCACCGGCGGTGGCGAACACTGTGGGTTGTGGGCGGCCGAAGACCGCGGCGCGCCGGGCGACGAGGGTGCCGGGACCGGCCGGCCCGGTCGCCCCGGGCTCCGGCACCTCGCCGGGCAGCAGGGAGCCGATCCAGCCGTCCGCGCCGGACCCCGTTGCCGGGTCGGGCCGCCGCAGCCGGCCGTCGATCCGGAAACCGGCCCGGAGGGCGACCAGCCGGGAGGCGTGGTTGCCCACCTCGGCCTGCCAGATCAGCCGGCGCAGCCCGAGGGTGGCGAAGGACCAGCGGGAAAGCGCCCGGGTGGCCCGGACCATGACGCCCCGGCCGCGTGCCCAGGGTGCGGTCCAGTAACCGACCTCGCCGGTGCCGTCCCGGTCGATGGAGATCAGCCCGCACGAGCCGAGCAGTTCACCGGTCGCCGGGTCGCAGACCGCGAACGGCGCCCCGGTGCCCTCCGCCCAGGCCGTCCCGCTCATCTCGGTGACGAAGCCGAGGGCGTGTTCGGGCCGATATGGGCGCGGCACGCTGGTCCAGCGCTGGATGTCCGGGTCCTGGCACGCCCGGTGCACGGCGTCGGCGTCGGTGTCGCGCCATTGCCGCAGCAGCACGCCGTCCTCGATGATCTCCACGGGCTCCACCCGTGCATCGTGCCGCACCGTTCGCCGACGGCGTAACCGGATAACGTTCGAGGGGTGCGCAGGACGCGAGTTATGTCGGGTTCGGCGAGGCCGACCACCGCCACCAGTGACCATCGCGCCGATGAAGCGCCTACGATGGTTCGAGACTGTCTAGGGGAGCGTTGATCCGTGTCGATTCTGGAAAAGGTCCTTAACGCGGGCGAGGGCCGCATGGTGCGCCGGCTCAAGGCCATCGCCGCCGCCGTCACCTCGATCGAGGACGACTACGTCAACCTCACCGACGAGGAGCTGGCCGGCATGACCGAGCAGTTCCGGGAGCGGCTCGCCGATGGGGAGACCCTCGACGACCTGCTGCCGGAGGCGTTCGCGGTGGCCCGCGAGGCGGCCGCCCGGGTGCTCGGCCAGCGCCCGTACGACGTCCAGGTGATGGGCGGCGCGGCACTTCACTTCGGCAACATCGCCGAGATGAAGACCGGTGAGGGCAAGACGCTGACCTCGGTCATGGCCGTCTACCTCAACGCGCTGTCCGGCAAGGGCGTGCACGTGATCACGGTCAACGACTACCTCGCCCAGCGTGACGCGGCGTGGATGGGTCGGGTGCACGAGTTCCTCGGGCTGACCGTCGGCGTGGTGCTGCCCAACCGGCCGGCCACCGAGCACAAGGCCGCCTACGAGTGCGACATCACCTACGGCACCAACAACGAGTTCGGCTTCGACTACCTGCGCGACAACATGGCGTGGTCGAAGGACGAGCTGGTGCAGCGCGGCCACAACTTCGCGGTGGTCGACGAGGTCGACTCCATCCTGATCGACGAGGCCCGCACCCCGCTGATCATCTCCGGTCCGGCGGAGCACTCGGCCCGCTGGTACGGCGAGTTCGCAGGTGTGGTGGCCCGGCTCCAGCCCGGCACCGACGGCGAGGGCGACTACGAGGTCGACCACTCCAAGCGCACCATCGCGGTGACGGAGCGGGGTGTCGCCAAGGTCGAGGACCGGCTCGGCATCGACAACCTGTACGAGTCGGTGAACACTCCGCTGGTCGGCTACCTCAACAACGCCATCAAGGCCAAGGAGCTCTACAAGCGCGACAAGGACTACATCGTCAGCGACGGTGAGGTCCTGATCGTCGACGAGTTCACCGGTCGCATCCTGCACGGCCGCCGCTACAACGAGGGCATGCACCAGGCGATCGAGGCCAAGGAGGGGGTGGAGATCAAGCAGGAGAACCAGACTCTTGCCACCATCACCCTGCAGAACTACTTCCGCCTCTACGAGAAGCTGTCCGGGATGACCGGTACGGCGCAGACCGAGGCGAGCGAGTTCAACAAGGTCTACAAGGTCGGCGTCGTGACGATCCCGACCCACCGCCCGATGGTCCGCGAGGACCGGCCGGACGTCATCTACAAGACGGAGAAGGCCAAGTTCAACGCCGTCATCGAGGACATCGCCGAGCGGCACCAGCTCGGCCAGCCGGTGCTTGTCGGCACCGTCTCGGTGGAAAACTCCGAGATCCTCTCCCAGTTGCTGCGCCGACGGGGCATCCCACACAACGTGCTGAACGCCAAGTTCCACGCGCGGGAGGCCGAGATCGTCGCCCAGGCCGGGCGTAAGGGCGCGGTCACCGTGGCGACCAACATGGCCGGTCGAGGCACCGACATCCTGCTCGGCGGCAACCCCGAGTTCCTCGCCGCGAACGAGCTGCGCCAGCGCGGGCTCGACCCGCTGGAGAACGAGGAGGAGTACGCCAAGGCGATGGAGGAGGTCCTGCCCACGTGGAAGCAGGCCTGCGACGCCGAGGCGGACGAGGTCTCGGCCGCCGGTGGCCTCTACGTGCTGGGCACCGAGCGGCACGAGTCCCGGCGGATCGACAACCAGCTACGCGGTCGCGCCGGCCGGCAGGGTGACCCGGGCGAGTCCCGCTTCTACCTGTCCCTGCAGGACGAGCTGATGCGGCGGTTCCGGGCCGGGGCGGTCGAGGCGGTGATGGAGCGCTTCAACATCCCGGAGGACGTGCCGATCGAGTCGAAGATGGTCACCCGGCAGATCAAGAGCGCCCAGGCTCAGATCGAGGGCCAGAACGCCGAGATCCGCAAGAACGTGCTGAAGTACGACGAGGTGCTCAACAAGCAGCGCCAGGTCGTCTACGCCGAGCGGCTCCGGGTGCTCAACGGTGAGGACCTCTCCGACCAGGTCCGCAACATGATCGACGACACCGTCGAGGCGTACGTGCGGGGGGCCACCTCCGACGGCTACGGCGAGGACTGGGACCTTGAGCAGCTCTGGTCCAGCCTGAAGCAGCTCTACCCGGTCGGCGTGACGATCGAGGAGCTGGAGGAGGAGGCCGGCGGCTCGCGGGCCGGCATGGACGCCGACTTCCTGGTCGCCCGCCTCAAGGAAGACGCCAACGCCGCGTACGACAAGCGTGAGGAGCAGCTCGGCACCGAGGGGGTGCGTCAGCTCGAGCGGATGGTGCTGCTCCAGGTCATCGACCGCAAGTGGCGCGAGCACCTCTACGAGATGGACTACCTCCAGGAGGGCATCAACCTTCGGGCGTACGCCCAGCGCGACCCGGTGGTGGAATACCAGCGCGAGGGCTTCGACATGTTCGCCACCATGATGGACGGCATCAAGGAGGAGACGGTCGGCTTCCTCTACAACGTCGATGTCCAGGTGAGCGAACCGGAGCCGGAGGCGGGGGCCGACGAGGTCACGCTGCTCGACAAGCCGGTGGAGATCCGGGCCAAGGGCCTCAACCAGGCGCCGCGGCGGCAGGGTCTGCAATATTCGGCCCCCACCATCGACGGTGAGGCCAGCCCTGGCGCTCCCGTCATTGAGCAGGCCGCACAGCAGGCACCGGCGCTCGGTGTGGGTCGCCCGGCCCCGGGCGCTCCGGCGGCACCGGGCCAGACCGCCCCGTCCGCTCCGCAGCGTCCGGCCGCCGGGCTACGCGGCCCGGCGGTGCCGTCGGTCGCCTCCCGTCGGCCGGCTGCGAACCAGGCGGAGGCGAGCAACGGCCCGTCCCGTAACGCGCCGTGCCCGTGTGGCTCGGGCCGCAAGTACAAGCGCTGCCACGGTGCCCCCAACGGCGGCAACTGACCGACACGACAGCACCTGACCAGCGGGTCCCGGCCGAGCAGGCCGGGGCCCGTTCGTCGTCCAGCGTCGTCCGCTGTCAGAGGACGTGCAGGGCGGTGCAGAGCCAACGACCCCGGCGATGCTCCAGCCGGAGTGCCATCGCCCAGCTCCGACCGCCGGCACCGGTGAGGACAGCCGCTGCCTCCACCGCTGCCTCCCGGGGCTCGCAGACACGCATGCGGAGCAGCCGGATCAGTGGCCGGCCGGCGCGGCGGCGAGGTGACCCCGACCGCCCGGACCCGCGGACCGACTCGGTCAGCAACTCACCCGCTCGAACCAACTCGGTCAACAGATCACCCGCTCGGGCCGGGTCGAGCAGTGCCCGCACCTGCGCCGGCGAACGGTAGCCGTTGATCACTTCGAGGCAACTGCCGACGAACCGATGGGCGGCTCGGGTGGCTTCCGGGGCGGTCGCCGGCGGCGCTGGCGTGACCGGGTGGGTGGTCGACCGGCTGGGCACGGCGCGGAGGGCGGCCCGACGTTGTGGTGGCCGGGCCGGGTCGGGGCGGGTCGAGGCGAACAGGTCGAGGGCGAGCTGACCGTGGGTCGGTGCCGGCCAGTACGACCCGTCGATCTCGTCGACGTATGGCGGGTCGACGGGCGGGACGGGGCGCAGTCGCACGGCTGGCCGGGAAGGCCCCTGTCGTGCCTCGCTCATCGTGCCCCCCTTGATCTTGCGTTTGCCTTCGTTTGCCTTCGACACCATCGATTCTGGGCGATAGACCGGTCTCGGTCAATGGCTGGCGGCGCAGCGAACCCGTCGCACAGCTCGATCCACTCGGTTCTGCCAACAAGGCGGCGTCCAGGCCGCCGTGACACCCCCGGTTCGGCCATACGGAGTGGATCACGCGAACGAGCGGGCGGGGACCGCCCAGGGCTGTGCAGTGGCGGTTTGGGGTGGAGGCGAAGCCTCAGCTACTCCGGCTCGCGGTCGACAAGCGGGTTGCTCTGCACCCAGTCGGCGGTTTCATGGTATTTACGAGCTATGTACTCTTCCAGGCGCGCGCGTTCGACACGCCACTGGCCGCGTCCGCCGATCTTGATCGCCGGCAGTTCACCGCTGCGCACCATGTGGTAGACCTGCGAGTCCGACACGTTCAGCTCAGTGGCGACGTCGGAGAGCAACAGGAACCTTGGCTCCACAGGAACTCCCGGGGTTGATGTCGTTTGGCTCAGTTTGCCATCGACGGCCCAGGTCGCCCAGCACCTGGCCGGCCGACGGGAGGCCGACCGCACGGGACACACCGGGCGGGAACTTCCGCCGGCCGGAGTCGAGGTGTATGACGGTCACGGCGTGCGGCATGATCTGCGCCCGTGCCGGTGGACGCCGGTGGAGGACGAAGCGGGGAGACGACCGGTGACCGATGATCTTGTCCGGGTGTACGTGCCGGCGACCGTACCGATGTTGGCCCGACTGCGCACGGAAGGGCTGGCCGCCGACCAGGCGCACGCCGTGACCCCGGCGCTGCGCGAGTGGTACGCCGAAGGTGACGAGGAGGAGTTGGAGTACGTCGCGTTCACCCGGGCCGCCCAGGAGGCGCTGCACCTGCTCCGGGCCGACCCGACCGCTCCCCGCCGCCGCGTCGTCGTCTCGGTCGACCTGCCGGCCAACGCGATCGGGCGGGGCGACGGTGAGTTGGGATCCAGCACCGTGACGTTGACCCAGGCCGTGCCGGTGGGTGCTGTCGCGGCCCTCCACGTGGACGGCGCGGACGCCGTCGAGGAGGTCGCCGCGGCGGCCGAGGTGGTGGCCGAGGCGGCCGCCGGCGACCCCGATGCCCAGTTCACCGTCGACAGCGCGGAGGACCACGAACTGGAGTGGTACGACGTGACGGAGCTGGACCTGCTGCTCCACGCGGCGAGCTGAGCCGTCGCGCCGGCAGCGGCCGTCAGCGCTGCCACCATTCGGGCGTCATGTCCCGTCCGGCGTCAGCGGGCCGGATCCGCCTTGGCCGGGTCCGCGTCGAACGCCTCGGCCGGGTCCGGCTCGTCGTCCTCCGGGTCGGCCTGGTCCACGACGGCGTCCGGGGTGTCGGCCGGTTCGTCGTCGTCGGCATGGGCCGGGCCGAGGGTGCGGCCGAACGCGATGAGCGCGGTCAGCGCCCCCACGAAGAGCACCCAGATCCCGTTGTCCACCCGCGAAGTGCCCAACGAGGTCTGCGCCACCGCGTCCGCCTCGCTGAGGGCGCCGGCCAGATCGAGCAGCGAGCGGCCACCGATCCGGATGATCACCTCGGCGAGCAGCAGGAGCAGGCCGGGCCCCGCACCGGCGAGCAGGTACGCCGGCCAGCGCAGCGCCGGAGCGGCAGGATCGCGGCGAACCATCCGGCGTCGCGCCCAGGCCAGGTAGCCGAAGGCGAGCAGCCCGGCGAGCAGCCCCGCGACGAGCGACTCGGTGCGGGACACCCACTTGGCCGCGTCGACCACCGACTGTTGGCTGTCGCCGGCCCCGAACAGGTCGAACAGCGGGTCCCGGGCCTGGCTGAACGCGACCACGAAGATCAGCGTGCCGAGTGCGGCGGTCACCACCGCACCGACCGCCGGGGCGGTCCGCGCGGCGGCCACCGCGCCACCGATGATCGCCGCGGCTGCGGTGGTGCCGGCGATCACGTTCGTGGTCGAGGTGTCGAAGTAGGTGAGGTTGATGGCGAGCGCTGCCACCAGCCCGACAAGCATTCCGCCGCCGATCGCCCCGGCGAAGCGCAGGGTGGCCCAGTCGCCGTACCGGCGGGCCAGCAGGTTGCCGCCGGCCAGCGCGACGGCCGCCCCGCAGACCAGCGCGGCCGAGATCACGCCGGGTAGGGCGAACGCGGAGAGACTGATCGCGGTCACCCCGGCCGCCGCCGAGGTGATGGCCTCCCGGGTGGACCAGAGCATGGCGGCCAGCCAGCCGAGGGCCAGCAGCGCGAGCACCGCCGCGCCGGGCGCGGGCAGCGGCCGGCTGCTGGGGCTCGCCGCGTCGGTCGCCGGCTCGTGCGACTCCGCGGCCGGGACGCGGCCGGGCTGCTTGGTCATCGTCTCCCCTTCGAGGCGGCAGGTCACCGACCATTCAGGGTACGCGGCTCCGCTGGGCGCTCCTCCGCCACGGACGGCCGCGACATCTGCGGCCGAACCGGTCCTGCCGAGGCGCGGGCAGGCGAGGGCCGGAGTGCAGCCGAGCGCGCGGCCTGTCGCGCGGGGCGGTCCGGCGCGGGGCGCGGCACAGGCTGCCCGGGCCAGCCACGGGACGGCGTGCGGTGAGGTGCGGCGACAGAGCGCGGCCCGGCGCGGGCGCGGCCCGGCCCGGCGCGGGGGATGAGGTGGTGCGTGGGAAGCGGGCGGGTCGTCGGATCGAACCCGGTCGGTAAGGGGAGGAGGGGTGGGCCGGTCCTTGGTGGGAGGCGATGGCGGAGGCAGGCTGCGCAGCCCTTCGTGGGAGAATCACGGCAGGTCCCGCCGCTGCTCGGCCCTCCCGTGCGGCGTCCGGTGTCCGGCCGCCCGGTCGGTGCCCGCGGGTCCGGTTTCGCCACTGCTGTCGAGATCGCCAGGAGCCTTGATGGATGCCGTGTTCTCCGTTCCCGAGCCGCGCAACGAGCCGGTTCGCAACTACGAGCCGGGCAGCCCCGACCGGGACCGGCTCCAGCGGCGGCTGACCGAGCTCGCCGCCGAGCGCATCGACCTGCCGATGACCATCGCGGGTGAGCAGCGGATGGCCGCCGGTGAGTCGATCGACGTGGTGCAGCCGCACCGGCACGCGCACGTGCTGGGCGTGACCGCGCACGCCACCCACGACGACGCGCGCTCCGCCATCAAGGCGGCCAAGGATGCCGCTCCGATGTGGCGGGCGCTGCCCTTCGAGGAGCGGGCCGCGATCTTCCTGCGCGCCGCCGAGCTGCTCGCCGGCCCCTGGCGCGACACCCTCAACGCCGCCACCATGCTCGGCCAGTCGAAGACCGCGATCCAGGCGGAGATCGACTCGGCGTGCGAGTTCATCGACTTCCTCCGGTTCAACGTGCACTTCGCCAGGCGTCTGCTGGAGGAGCAGCCGGCGTCCTCGCCCGGCGTCTGGAACCGCTTCGACCACCGCCCGTTGGAGGGTTTCGTCTACGCGGTCACCCCGTTCAACTTCACCGCCATCGCCGGCAACCTGCCGTCGGCGCCGGCCCTGCTGGGCAACACGGTGATCTGGAAGCCGGGCCCGACCCAGCAGTTCGCCGCGCACTTCACGATGCGGTTGTTCGAGGCCGCAGGCCTCCCGCCCGGTGTGATCAACATGGTCACCGGCCGGGGTGAGGAGGTCTCCGACGTGGTGCTCGCCGACCCGGACCTGGCCGGCATCCACTTCACCGGCTCGACAAAGGTCTTCCAGCAGTTGTGGCGGACCGTCGGCGACAACATCGCCCGTTACCGGGGCTACCCGCGTCTGGTCGGCGAGACCGGCGGCAAGGACTTCGTGGTCGCGCACACCAGCGCCGACGTGGACGCCCTGCACACCGCGCTGATCCGCGGCGCGTACGAGTACCAGGGTCAGAAGTGCTCGGCGGCCTCGCGGGCGTACGTGCCGCGCTCGATCTGGGAGGGTGGGCTGCGGGACAGGCTGGCCGCCACCACCGATTCGCTCACCTACGGGGACGTGGCCGACTTCGGCAACTTCGGCGGCGCGGTGATCGACGACAAGGCGTTCGCCCGGCACACCGCAGCGCTGGAGCTGATCGCCGGTGACGACTCCTGCCGGGTGCTGGCCGGTGGCACCGCCGACGACTCGGTCGGCTACTTCGTCCGGCCGACGCTCTTCGAGTGCGGCGATGCCGCGCACGAGACCTTCACCACCGAGTACTTCGGGCCGATCCTGGGCGTGCACGTGTTCGACGACGCCCGGTTCGACGACGTGGTCGCGCAGGCCGAGTCGATCGCCCCGTACGCGCTCACCGGCTCGGTGTTCGCCACCGACCGCCGGGTGGTCGACGCGGTGGCCGAGCGCATGCGGTACGCGGCGGGCAACTTCTACATCAACGACAAGCCGACCGGCGCGGTGGTCGGGCAGCAGCCGTTCGGCGGCGCTCGGGCCAGCGGCACCAACGACAAGGCGGGTTCCTGGCTCAATCTGGTCCGCTGGGTGTCGCCGCGGACGATCAAGGAGACCTTCGTGCCGCCGACCGACCACACGTACCCCCACATGGGCTGACCTGCGGCGACGACCCGCCGGCGGCGCACGGTGCCGCCGGCGGGTCGGCCGAGGGTCGTGATCCATCGATAGTCCTCAACGGACAGTCTGTCGCCGACAGTGCACTTAGGAAGACCTGTTGGGTGGCAAACCGGCAAATCCTGGACGCCGGGTGCGCAAAGTGGCAGCGTAGGGGGCATGGCGGATTCCGGAGTCAACCCTACGGCGGCGGCCCTGCTCGGCCTCCTCCACGAGGGCCCGATGACAGGCGGTCAGTTGATGGCCGCTGCTGAGCGCCGTCTGGCGCCGTACTGGTCGATGACACGCAGTCAGGTCTACCGCGAGTTGCCGGTGCTGGCCGAGCGGGGGTTCGTGCGGCTCGGGAAGCCGGGCCCGCGGATGAGCCAACCGTACGCGTTGACCGCGAGCGGGAAACGGACATTTTCCCGCTGGTTGGCGGAGAACCCGGGGCGGGACACCATCCGCAACCCGATCGCGCTGCGGATGGCCTTCGGCAACCTGCACTCCGCCAGTCAGTTGAAGGGCCTGTACGCCTCGGCCAACGAATACCACACCGAGGCCCTCGCCCAGGTCCGGGAGCAGGTGAAGAACGCCAAACGGGATGGGGAGACGTACGACGCCAGCGCGCTGGAGTTCGCCGTCGCCTATCACCGGGCCGCCCTGTCCTGGTTGAAGTCCGCTCCGGTCGGGTGATCTCCGGCGGGTTCGCCAGACAGGAACGAGCTGCTCAGCGCAGGGTGGCGCAGTGTCGCTTTTGCGCGGGACCGCGGGGCTCGCAAGCTCAATCGTCGCCCGCGCAGTACGCTTACCTGTCGTGACCGCTGCCGATTACGCCGAACAGCTCAAGGAACTCGACGCGACCCTGCGAAACATCGAGGCCGTCCTCAACCTCGACCGACTCCACGAGGACAAGGCCCGCCTTGAGCAGGAGGCCTCCGCCCCCGACCTGTGGGACGACCAGGCCAAGGCTCAGCAGGTGACCTCGCAGCTCTCCTACGTCAACGGCGAGATCAGCAAGCTGGGCAGCCTGCGGTCGGGCCTTGACGACGCCCAGGTGCTGCTGGAGCTGGCCGAGGCCGAGTCCGACCCGGGCGTGCTGACCGAGGTCGAGTCGGAGATCACCGGGTTGACGAAGGCCATCCAGGAGATGGAGGTCCGCACCCTGCTCTCCGGCGAGTACGACTCCCGGGAGGCGCTTGTCGCCATCCGCGCGGGCGCCGGTGGCGTGGACGCGGCGGACTTCGCCGAGATGCTGCTGCGGATGTACCTGCGCTGGGCGGAGCGGCACGGCTACCCGACCGAGGTCTACGAGACCTCCTACGCCGAGGAGGCGGGTCTGAAGTCGGCCACCTTCGCGGTCAAGGTGCCCTACGCGTACGGCACGCTCAGCGTCGAGTCGGGCACCCACCGCCTGGTCCGGATCAGCCCGTTCGACAACCAGGGCCGCCGGCAGACCAGCTTCGCGGGTGTCGAGGTCCTGCCGGTCACCGAGCAGACCGACCACATCGACATCCCGGAGAACGAGGTACGCGTCGACGTCTACCGCTCCTCCGGCCCCGGTGGGCAGAGCGTCAACACCACCGACTCGGCGGTCCGGTTGACCCACATCCCGACCGGCATCGTGGTCACCTGTCAGAACGAGAAGTCCCAGTTGCAGAACAAGGCCTCCGCGCTGCGGGTGCTCCAGGCCCGGCTGCTGGAGCGCAAGCGCCAGGAGGAGCAGGCCAAGCTGGAGGGGCTCAAGGAGAACGCCGCCGGCTCGTGGGGCGACCAGATGCGCTCCTACGTCCTGCACCCGTATCAGATGGTGAAGGATCTCCGAACCGAGCAGGAGACCGGCAATCCGAGCGCGGTGTTCGACGGCGATCTGGACGGTTTCATCGAGGCGGGCATTCGTTGGCGTAAGCAGCGGCAACTCGCCGGCGACGGAGCGTAACGACACGCGGGCGGAACGCGTCGTCGATCTCCAGGTAGAGGCCTGATTCGACGACTCGTGCCGGATCGGCGGGGCGTGGGGCTTGGCTCAGTTGTTACACCGCGTAGACTCACCACCCGTGATTCAGCTTGAGCAAGTGACGAAGACGTACCCGAAGGCGTCCCGGCCTTCGCTCGACAACGTGTCCGTCTCGATCGAGAAGGGCGAGTTCGTCTTCTTCATCGGTCCATCCGGCTCCGGCAAGTCCACAATCATCAAGATGCTGCTGCACGAGGTGGCCCCCAACAAGGGCCGCGTCGTCGTCAACGGCAAGGACGTCACGTCGATGCGTTCCTGGAAGCGACCCCACTTCCGGCGCTCGATCGGCTGTGTCTTCCAGGACTTCCGGCTGCTGCCGAACCGCACCGCGTACGAGAACGTGGCGTTCGCCCTCGAGGTGATCGGCAAGACCAAGGCGGTTGCCCGCCGGGTCGTGCCGGAGGTGCTGGAGCTGGTCGGGCTCGGTGGCAAGGAGCACCGCTACCCGCACGAGCTCTCCGGTGGTGAGCAGCAGCGGGTCGCCGTCGCCCGGGCGTTCGTGAACCGTCCGCTGATCCTGCTGGCGGACGAGCCCACCGGAAACCTGGACCCGGACACCTCGATCGAGATCATGCGCCTGCTGGACCGGATCAACCGCACCGGCACGACCGTCGTGATGGTCACCCACGACTCCAACATCGTCAACCAGATGCGCCGCCGCGTCGTCGAGATCGAGAGCGGTCGGATCGTGCGTGACCAGGCCCGCGGCGTCTACGGGTGAGCCGGCTCTCCACCCCTGCGCAGCCTGACGACGAACACTTCATGCCGGAGACCCGGAGGAAATCCCGATGCGCGTGAAATACGTCCTGTCCGAGGTACTGGTCGGACTGTGGCGCAACGTGACCATGTCCATCGCGATGATCATCACGATGGCGGTCTCGCTGACCATGCTCGGCGCCAGCGGTCTCATGTACCGCCAGGTCGACGACATGAAGGTCACCTACTACAAGAACATCGAAGTCTCGATCTTCTTGAAGCAGGAGGTGAGCGAGCAGGAGCGCACCGACCTTAACGCCAAGCTCGACAGTGACCCCCTGGTCAAGGAGGTCTTCTACGTCAACAAGGACGAGGCGTACAAGAAGTTCAAGGTCATGTACCAGGACGCGCCCGACCTGGTGAACGTGGTCAAGCCAGACCAGTTGCCCGAGTCGTTCCGGCTCAAGCTGAACAACCCGGAGCAGTACAAGGACATCTACGAGCAGTACAAGAACACCGCGGGTGTCGACGAGATCATCGACCAGAGTCGACTGCTCGACAAGATCTTCAACATCCTCACCTCGATCCAGAACATCGCCCTGGCTGCCGCCATCGTGATGGCGATCGCCGCCCTGCTGCTTGTCGCGAACACCATCCAGGTGGCCGCGTACAGCAAGCGGCGTGAGGTGGCGGTCATGAAGCTGGTCGGCGCATCGAACTGGTTCATCCAGGCGCCGTTCGTGCTGGAGGCCGTGGTGGCCGGTCTGATCGGCTCGCTGCTCGGTCTGGTGGCCTTGGTCGCGGCGAAGTACCTGCTCTTCGACCGCTCGCTGAGCGCGTTGCAGGGCCTGCTCTCGCCGATCTCCTGGGGCGACATCCTCGTCGTCTTCCCACTGATGGCCGGCGTCGGTGGTCTGATCAGCGCGGGCACCGCCTGGATCACCCTGCGCTTCTACCTGCGGGTCTAGGCACCGTACGGGTCGTCCCGTCTCCGCAAGGACCCTCCCGCCGCCGGAAATAAACGGCGCGGGAGGGTTCTTGTCATTCAGGTAGCATGATCGGTTGTCCGGCCGAGGTGAGTTCGGTGCGCGGACAGCTCAGGAGAGGGGGTGGCACCGATGCCACGGGAAAAGGGGCGCAAGGTGGTCGCCTCCAACAAGAAGGCACGCCACGACTACGCCATCCTCGACACGTACGAGGCCGGCATGGCACTGACCGGTACCGAGGTCAAGTCGCTGCGGGCCGGGCGAGCGTCGCTTGTCGACGCGTTCGCCCAGGAGCGTGACGGCGAGCTGTTCCTGCACGCCATGCACATTCCGGAGTACACCCAGGGCACCTGGACCAACCACGAGCCCCGGCGTACCCGCAAGCTGCTGCTCAACCGGGGTGAGATCGACAAGCTCGTCGGCAAGACCCGTGAGGGCGGTCTGACGATTGTTCCGTTGCAGGTCTACTTCTCCGACGGCTGGGCCAAGGTCGAGATCGCCCTGGCCAAGGGCAAGAAGTCGTACGACAAGCGTCAGGACCTCGCCAAGCGGGACGCGGACCGGGAGATCGCCCGGGTGTCCGGTCGGCGCGGCAAGGGGATGGACGAGTAGATTGTCCCGTTTGCCCGGGTCGGCGCGCCGGCCCGGGGCCTCGGGATGAAAGCCGTTGCGGCAGGCGTTAGGCTTGTCAGTGCCACCACATCGGTGGCCTGTCGAGGGGGTGACTGGTTTCGACTTCGTACGCAGCGACAGGGGAAGCGAGCCGAGGAAGCCGACGTCGTCTCGAGAATCGGTCGTCGGAACTTTATAAGCGCCAATCACCAACGCGCTGACTTCGCTCTCGCCGCCTGAGGCGAGTAGCTAAGTCTGTCGGTCTGGGAACGCCTTCGTCCCAGTAGCCGGCATCAGCTAGGAGGCTGGCCAACCGGACCCGGTCGCGGGGTCCGTGCGGCGAGATTAATCAGCGACTGGGCCCGTCACACCAACTTGCTCGCGTGAGCGGTGGGGCCGAGTAGAGGCACAGCGAGCTGCGCTCGGAGAAGCCCTGACAAACCGGCGAAGGACCCGGGTTCGATTCCCGGCACCTCCACCACCTCGAGCGAAGCGCCCCGGCCCACCGGCCGGGGCGCTTCGTCGTGTGCGGGCCAGCGGCCCCTACGCTGCCCCCTGTGATGAATCAGGAGCTGCGCCTGTCGGTCGGCGCCTCACCGTCGCAGCGCACCTGGGCGGTGGTGGTGGGCGTCTTCGTCGCGGCCGTCGGAACGGTGTTCGTGGTGCTGCCGCTGGTCGGCGGCGGGCTGCTGACCCGGCTGTCCGGCCCGGGTGACCCGTTCTCCTCCTACGAGGAGGCTCGCGACCTGCCGCCGGGGATGCTGCCACCCGCGCTGCGGGACGCCGACGGTAACGCCGGACAGGCCGGGCTGAGCCCGTTCATCGGGCTCTGCGGCCTGCCGTTCGTCCTGCTCAGCATCTACCTGGTGCTGCGGGTGCTCCGCACTGCCGCCTGGCTGGAGGGCAGCCACGTCCGGGTCCGGGGCGCGTTTCGGACGCGTGGCGTCGACCTCTCCACCGCCCGGATCGACGCCGCGCCGCTGTCGTACCGCGAGGCGGACGACGACCGTTCGGCGGGCGGGCAGCGGGCGCCCGCCATCGTCGCGACCGACCACGCTGACGGACGGCGACTCACCATCGCGTTGCACGGCATGGGGCTGACCAGCCTGCCACCGTCCGAGTTGCGCGCGCTTGCCGACGCCATCACGACGGGCCGACCCGAGGACGGTCGGGACGGCGACGCGCACGCCGTCGCCCGCCAACTGCGCCGCCTGGCGGAAACCCCCCAGCTCGGCTGAGCGGCGCTGTCCGTTCCCACTGGGACCTGCGGGACTGCTGGGACCAATGGGACAGATGAGGACTTCCCGGGGCCTTTACAGGCCGGGTCGGGCGGGCTCACCATCGCGGTATGGGGTAGCAGCGCAGCGCGGGAGGTGCCATGGTCACCGGTCCGGTCCAGCAGTCGTCACTCGTCGCCCGGCCGTCCGCCACACCGCGCCATCCCATCGGGCTGCCCGGTGAGCCACGTCCGGCCGGGCTGGCCGGGGACGTCCACGCGTTCGGCCGGGCCGTCACCGTGCCCCCCACCGAGCCGCGCTGGCGGGAACAGGTCCTGCTCCGGCTGCGCCCGGTGGGGCAGGGGTTCGCCGAGCACGTCCGCGTCACCGAGGGCCCGGCCGGGCTCTACCGGGAGCTGCTCACCCAGTCGCCACGGCTGCACCACGGGGTGCGGTTGCTGACCCGGGAGCACGCGGGGATCATCGCGGCGATCCTCGCCGTGCAGCGGATCGCCGAGCGGCCCGAGGTCGACCCCGACGAGCTGCGGCACCGGGCCGGGCACCTGATGCGGAGGTTGGCCCGGCATCGGCGGCGCGGTGCCGACCTGCTCTGGGAGGCGTACCAGACGGACCTGGGCGGCGAAACCTGAGCGGTCGACGGGAACCGGGGTGTCGACGGCGGCGTCGAACCGTACATGCGTCGACCAGCCCTGCTGCTCGTACTCCCGTTGCTGCTCGTGGCGGGCTGCGCCGCGAACGGCGCAGATCCGGCCGGCGGACCCCGCAGCCCCGCGCACCGCGCGGAGGCGTTCGACAAGCGGGCCGCCGAGGTCGCCGAGGCGTGGCGGCCCAGCCCCGACTGGCGTACCGGGTACGTCCCCCTGGAGGGGCCCACGGTGCTCACCGGTGACCCGCGCTTCACCCCCGACACCGAGGCGGCCTTCCGGGCCGGGTGGTACCGCGCGGAGGTCGCCATACCGCCCACCCGGGTCGGCGGCGAGATCCGCTTCCCGGACGGCCGGCTGACACTGCCGCTGGTCAGCGCCGCCGAGGCCTACCGACAACTGGACCAGGGTGATCCGCTGCCCTGTCCGGGGCGACCGAAGCGGCCCGGCCGGCCGACCCCCGGCGGCCCCTCCGTCGAGCCGGGGCCGGACGGGTGGACCACCAGCGGGGCCCAGACGGCCTGTCTCTCGCTCACCGTCACCGGAGTCACGTTCGGTGCCGTGCCGGTCCGCACGAGCCGGGGCGAGGCGCAGGTCCCGGCCTGGCTGTTCACCATCAGGGAGCTGGCCACGCCGGTGGCCCGGCTCGCCGTCGCGCCGACCGCGGTGACGCGTCCTCCCGAGTCGACCGGGCCGGCCCGTCCGCTGGCGGACGGTCTGGTGGGTGCCCAAAACCTCCAAGCGGTCGACGGTGCCCGGATGACCGTGGGGCTCGGCGTCGGCGCCTGCGACACCGGCATCACGCCGCTGGTGTGGGAACGGCCGGACGTCGTGGTGGTCGGTGGCAGCATCACCCGGGGCACCGGCATCTGTCCCGCCGTGCTCAAGCTGGAACCGGTCGACGTCACCCTCGCGGCGCCGCTCGGCGCCCGGCCGGTCCTGGACGTCGCCACCGGCGCCCCCCTGTCGATCGCCCCACGTTGACGCGGGCGGCACCGGAGCTGACGGATCGGTTCAGAGGATGCTGGGCACGTCGGTGCTGATCGGCACCGGCAGCACGGTCGGCCGGTCGGCACGCAGCCCGGTGGCGAGCGCCGCGCCGAGCTCGTCGGGCGTCTGGACCACCTCGGTGGCGCAGCCGTAGCCGGCCGCGATCGCGACGATGTCCAACCCCGGCAGGTCCAGGCCGGGCACCCCGGGAGTGTGCTTCAGCTCGGCGAACGCCTTGAGGATCGCGTACTGCTTGTTGACCGGGACGACGACCACCAGCGGCAGTGCGAGACGCGCGGCGGTCCACAACGCCTGCACCGAGTAGTGGAACGAGCCGTCGCCGATGACCGCCACCACCGGACGGCCGCGGCCGGTGTCCCGTTCGGCGAGTGCCACCCCGATCGCGGCCGGCAGGCCGTAGCCGAGGCCGCCGCTGGCCATCGTGAAGTACGACGCCGGGCGGCGGATCCGCAACTGCCGGCGCAGTGCGGACAGATTGGACGGTGACTCCTGCACCAGCACGCCGTCCGCCGGCCAGTGCGCGGCCAGCCCGGCGAACAGGGCGTCGGCGCTGAGCGGGGCGGTGATCTCCGGCGGGGTCGGTGCGTCCCGGGGTGCGGGCGGTGGCCGGTCGGCCGGCGGCATCCGGTCCACAAGCGCGGTCAGGGTCAGCCCCGGGTCGCCGAGCAGGCTGTCCCCGACCGGGGCGCGCGCGGCCTCGTCGGGGTCGTCCGTGACGTGCAGCAGCCGGGTGCCGTCCGGTAGGTGCCCGCCCGGCACGTACGGGTAGTAGCGGAACACCGGAGCGCCGACGACAAGCACCGTGTCGTGGCCGCGCAGCGCCTCGGCGAGGGGACCGATCGCGTACGGGAGCACCCCCCGGAAGTGCGGGTGGTCCTCCGGGAACACGGCGCGTTCGGGTGCGGGAGCCGACCAGACCGGTGCGGCCAGCCGCTCGGCCAGCGCGACAGCGGTCGGCCAGCCACCGGAGCGGTCCACCCCCGGCCCGTACACCAGCACCGGGTTGTCGCTGCCGGCCAGGATCCGGACGAACTCGTCGAGCCGCTGCGGGTCCGGCGCGAACCGGGTCGCCACCGTTCGCGGTGCGGGCAGTGGGTCGGCCGGCTGGGCCCAGTCGTCCATCGGCAGGGAGAGGAAGACCGGCCCGGCTGGTGGCTGCACAGCCGTCGCGTACGCCCGCAGCACCGCCGCTGGGATGTCCTGCGCCCGCGCCGGCTCGTAGGCCCACTTGACGTACGGCTGCGGAAGCTCGGTGGGCCGCCGGCTGGTCAGCCGAGGTTCGAGCAGCAGCATCTCCCGGGTCTGCTGGCCGGCCGTGACGACAAGCGGGGTCTTGTTGTGCCAGGCGGTCACCAGGTTGCCCATGCCGTTGCCGGTGCCCGGGGCGGTGTGCAGGTTGACGTGGGCGGCTGTCCCGCGGGCCTGGGCGTAGCCGTCGGCCATCGCGACCGCCGTCGCCTCCTGCAGGGCGTGGACGTAGTGGAAGTCGGCGGGAAAGTCCTTGAGGAACGGTTCCTCCGTCGAGCCGGGGTTGCCGAAGACGGTGGTCATGCCGAGGGTGCGGAGCACGTCGTACGTCGCGTCCCGGACCGTTGCCATCGCCACCCGCCTCCGTGTCGCGGGAGGGACGACAGCAGTCGTCCCTCCCGATCAGCCGAATCTATCGGGATGGGACGGACCTTTCGGGTGTTTCCCGCGGGCTCATCCAGCCGGCCGCGCCCGTACCTGGTCAGGGCATCGGCACGAACAGGGAGCTGTCTTAACTGTCTGATCACCTGCCGGTCAGCCCTTAGCCAGCGCCCGGGTCGCAGGCTATGGTGCCAGGCATGGCGTTGACAGCACGGCTGATCTCGATGCACCGGGCGGATCCGGCAGATGACCGATCCCTGGCGCGGGCTCACGGTTGACGGGTGTGTGGGATGCAGGGAGAGGGTCAGGCGATCGGCGGACGAGCGATGGAGTCGATGACGGGGCGGCTACTGGTCGCGACTCCGGCGCTCAAGGACCCGAACTTCGACCGTACGGTGGTGCTGCTTGTCGCCCACGAGCCGGGCGGTGCGCTCGGCGTGGTGCTGAACCGGGCCACCGAGGTGCCGGTGGCCGAGGTGCTCGGCGACTGGAGCGATCTGGCCCGCTACCCGGCGGTGCTCTTCGAGGGTGGGCCGGTGCAGCCTGACTCGGCCATCTGCCTGGCCCGCATGCGGCACCCGATGCGCCGGCTGAAGGGCTTCCACCAGGTCTCCGGAGCGGTCGGCACGATCGACCTCTCGGTCGACCCGGAGCGGCTGCGGGAGAGCATCGGTGGCATCCGTGTCTTCGCCGGCTACTCGGGCTGGGGCAGCGGTCAACTGGAGCAGGAGATCGCCGACGGCTCCTGGTTCGTGCTGGACGGGCTGCCCGGTGACGCCTTCGTCGACAGGCCCGACGACCTGTGGCCGATGGTGCTGCGCCGCCAGGGCGGAATGATGGCCGCGGTCGCCCACTTCCCGCCGGACGTCGCGCTCAACTGACCCGCCCCGGGCGGGGGACCCCGCGAGATGACCATGCGGGCCGGTCTGTGTATAGTTTCCCAGTGCCCGGGCGACCGGGACGACAGCAAGGGGCCGTGGCGCAGCTGGTAGCGCACCACACTGGCAGTGTGGGGGTCAGGGGTTCGAGTCCCCTCGGCTCCACCTTGCGAACGTAGGGCAGCGGCCCGGTCGGTGATCATCGACCGGGCCGCTTTCTTTCGTCCACACCCGGTCGTGGGCGGCCTAGCGGACGATCGGTGACCACTCCCGCTGGCTGGCGATCGTCACCCCCGGGGTGCGGTAATAAGGGTCCTCGGCGACGATCGCGGCGAACGCCTCGGCGTCCGGGACGTCGAAGATCAGCAGCGCGCCGGAGTCGTCGGCGAACGGCCCGGCCATGGCCAGGCGGCCCTCCTGATGCAGGGCCTGGAGACGTTCCCGGTGCGCGGGCCGAGCGGCAAGCCGGTCGGGTTCGTCGCCGAAGGACAGCTCCAAGATGAACACGGGTTCCTCCTCGTCGGGGCGGTCTTCCGGAGCACCCTAGTCGATGCGCTGTGCCATCCACCGCCGTGCGGGAGGCGTCCGTCGCAGGGGCCACGCGGGCCACGACAGTCGAGGAGACCGCGCGACCGGGAACGAAAGAACGCCCCGACCGGAAGCGACCCGGTCGGGGCGTGTATTGCAATATGTCCGATAAGGGGGTTATCAGCCCTGGCGGCTCTTCCACTGCGGGTTCGCGCGGTTCACCACGACCACCCGGCCACGACGGCGGACCACCACCGAACCCGGCTTCTGCTTCAGTGCACGCAACGAGCTACGTACCTTCATGTCTGCCTCCTCGGTTCCAGCGGTTCCGAGTATCGAAACGCCGCACCCACCCCCGGGATTCCCGCCGCCCTAGAACGGTGACCAGAGGCCGACGTCGAACCTTTGCCGTCCGCCGCCCGTACCAGTGGGCAGGAGGTCAACCTCATGACCGTACGCCGGCTCCTCGCCACGGTGCTCGTCGCTGCCGCGACCGTGCCGTTGGCCGCCACACCCGCCGCCGCGCACGGCGCCCCGACCGACCCGATCAGCCGGGCGGCTGCCTGCGGACCCGAGGGCCGGTACGCGGCCACCGCCGCCTGCCAGGCCGCCGTCGAAGCGGGCGCGGCAGTGCGGGAATGGGACAACGTGCGGGTCGCCGCGATCAACGGGCGGGACCGGGAGCGGATCCCGGACGGTGAGCTGTGCAGCGGCGGGCTGTCCGCGTACCGAGGGCTTGACCTGCCCCGCACCGACTGGCCGGCCACCGCCCTGACGGCGGGCGCGAAGTTCACCTTCCGGTACCGGACCACGATCGAGCACCGGGGCACCTTCCGGCTCTACGTCACCAGGCCCGGGTACGACCCGAAGAAGTCGCTGACCTGGTCGGACCTGGAAACACGCCCGTTCTTGACGCTTACCGACCCGCCGGTGCGGGCCGGGGCATACCAGTTGCCGGGTCGACTGCCGGCCGGCCGTGCGGGCCGCCACCTGATCTACACGATCTGGCAGAACTCCAACACGCCCGACACCTACTACTCCTGCTCGGATGTGGTGTTCCCCGACGCCAAGGCCAAGGCCACCCCGTCGAAGGCCGCCGCGACGAAGGCGGGTGCGGCTGCGCCGCGTACCGCGGCGAGCCGGCCGGCCGCCACCGACACGGCGGTGGCGGCGGCGGCCGACCCGGGCGTGCCGGTGGCGTCGGTGACCGACCTCGGCGGGCGTTGGCCGGTGCTGGCTGGTGCCGCCGTCGTGCTGCTCCTGGTGCTCCTTGTCGGCGCGGGCCGGCGACGCCGCACCGCGGAGGCCCCGGTCGGCCGCCAGTGCGAGGTACGCAACCACCGCGTCGGGCGGCGCCGGATCTGGTGACCGGCGCCGCCCGCGCCGGTCAGCCCAGCAGGCCGTCGATCTCGGTCAGCTCCTCGGCGGTGAAGTCGAGGTTGTCCAGCGCGGCGATGTTCGTCTCCAGTTGCCCGACGCTGCTCGCCCCGATGATCAGGCTGGTCATCCGTGGATCACGCAACGCCCAGGCGAGCGCGAGCTGGGCCAGCGACTGGCCGCGCCGCTCGGCGACCGCGCCCAGCCCCCGGATGGTGGCCATCTTCTCCTCGCCGAGGTCGCTCTCGTTGAGGAAGACACTGGTGCGCACCCGCGAGTCGGCCGGGATGCCACCCAGGTAACGGTCGGTCAGCAGGCCCTGGGCCAGCGGGCTGTACGCGATGCAACCCGCCCCGACCTGCTCCAGCGTGTCGAGCAGGCCGTCGGACTCGGTCCACCGGTTGAGCATCGAGTACGACGGCTGGTTGATCAGCAGCGGTGTGCCCAGGTCGCGCAGGATCGCGGCGGCCCGTGCGGTCTGCTCCGAGTTGTAGTTCGAGATGCCCACGTAGAGCGCCTTGCCGGAGCGGACGATGGCGTCCAGCGCGCCCATCGTCTCCTCCAGCGGGGTGTCCGGGTCGAACCGGTGCGAGTAGAAGATGTCGACGTAGTCGAGCCCCATCCGACCCAGCGACTGGTCCAGCGACGAGATCAGGTTCTTCCGCGAGCCCCACTCGCCGTACGGGCCGGGCCACATCAGGTAGCCGGCCTTGCTGGAGATGACCAGCTCGTCCCGGTACGCCCGCAGGTCGGTGGCGAGCATCCGGCCGAAGTTCTCCTCAGCCGAACCGGGCGGCGGGCCGTAGTTGTTCGCCAGGTCGAAGTGGGTGACGCCCAGGTCGAAGGCGCGCCGGACGATGTCGCGCTGCCTGTCGAACGGGCGGTCCGGGCCGAAGTTGTGCCACAGCCCGAGGGAGACGGCGGGCAGTCGCAGGCCACTGCGTCCGCTGCGCCGGTAGGTCATGGTGTCGTAGCGGTCATCCGCGGCGAGGTAGGTCACGATCATGAGCGTAGCTCCGGCCCGTGGTACCCCGGATCAGGCGTGCGAATCGGGACAGCGGGGTAGTTTCGACGCCATGCGGTTCATCGCCCTCGACACTCCCAAACCGTTGTCCAGGATCGGGTTGGGCACCTGGCAGTTCGGCTCCCGGGAGTGGGGCTACGGCCCGGGCTTCGAGCAGCGGGCGGCGCAGATCGTCCGACGGGCCGTCGAACTGGGCGTGACCGTCTTCGACACCGCGGAGATCTACGGCTTCGGGCGCAGCGAGCGGATCCTCGGCGCGGCGCTCGGCGACGACCGGGCCAAGGTCGTGGTCGCCAGCAAGATCCTCCCGGTCCTGCCGGTGGCGGCGGTGGTGCAGCAACGGGCGGTCGCCTCGGCGGCCCGGCTCGGTGTCACCAGCATCGACCTCTACCAGGTGCACCAACCCAACCCGCTCGTCGCCGACCACACCACCATGCGCGGCATGCGGGTGTTGCAGGACGTCGGGCTGGTCGGCGAGGTCGGGGTGAGCAACTACGGGCTGCGCCGCTGGCAGGTCGCCGAGGCGGCGCTCGGCCGGCGGGTGCTCAGCAACCAGGTCCGCTACAGCATGCTCGACCGCGCCCCCGAGCAGGACCTGCTGCCGTACGCCCGGCAGGCCGGGCGGGTGGTCATCGCGTACAGCCCGCTGGCGCAGGGCTTCCTCGCCGGCCGGTACGACGCGCGGAACCCGCCGAGCGGCGCGGTACGGCGGGCCAACCCGTACTTCCTGCCGGAGAACCTGGAACGTGGCGCGGTCCTGATCGACACGCTGCGCCAGGTGGCCGACGCCCACGACGCCACCCCCGGCCAGATCGCGCTCGCCTACCTGCTGCACCACCCGAACGTGCTCGCCATCCCCGGGGCCTCCGGGGTGGAGCAGATGGAACGCAACGCCGCCGCAGCGGACATCGACCTCGCCGACGACGAGTACGCGGCACTGGCCGAGGCCGCGAAACGCTTCCGACCGGTCACCGGACTCGCCGCGATGCCCCGCATGCTGCGTGCCCGGTTCGCCGGTCCAACGGGAAAGTGAGCACAGTGGACGACATCACCGCACTGATCCTGGACGACCACGCCGCCTTCCGGCGCGGCTTCGCCCGCCTCGACGACGCCCGCGACGAGCAGGAGTTGCTCGCCGTCTGGGACGCCCTCGCCCTGCACCTGGACATCCACGCCGAGGCGGAGGAGGCGATCCTCTACCCGCACCTGGTCAAGCACGGCGACGACGGCGAGGACGAGACCGCCGACGCGATCGGCGACCACAACAAGATCCGCGACGCCATCGCCGAGGCGAAGCTGCACCCGGTCGGCTCGCAGCAGTGGTGGGCGGCGGTCGGCACGGCCCGCCGGGAGAACAGCGAACACCTCGCCGAGGAAGAGGACGAGGCGCTGCCCGACTTCCGCCGGCACGCCAGCACCGAACTCCGCGCCGAGCTGGGCCAGCGCTGGCTCACCTTCTACGGCGAGCACAAGAACGGCCGCAACCTTCCGTTCCGCGACAAGGACCCGCAGCAGTACGTGGCCGACCACCGCTGAGATCTCCCCGGTGCGGGGGATTCGCGGTAACCGATTCCCGCCGCAGAATGACGAGGTGACCCTCCGAACGGTGCTGGCCCCGCTGGTCGCCGGCACCACCTGGCGACGCGGCGTGTTCCTGCTGCTCGGCGGAGTGTTGGCGCTGCCGTACGGGCTGCTCGCGGTGACCTTCGCCCAACTGCTCGGCGACTCGGAGATTCCCCGCTCACTGTCGTACGCGCTGCTGGTGATCGCGGCGCTGATCGCCGTGGTGCCGCTGCTGCTGGACGGCAGCCGGGCCCTGGAGATCGCCGCCGTGCGGGGGTTGCTCGGCGTCGACCTGCCGGAGCCGGCGCTGGGGCATCGCGGCGACCGGGAAACCCGACTGCGCAGCGCGCTCTGGATCGCCACCCATCTCATCGTGGGCGCGCTGGTGATGATCGCGCTCGTCAGCGCCCTGCCGATGGCGCTGGCCTTCATCGCCCAACAGTTCGGCGTCGGCAGCGAGCTGACCAGTCAGGAACGGTTCGGGCCACTGGACGGACGCGACAGCGGTTGGCTGACCGTGACCGGGGTGGCGATGCTCGTCGGCCTCGGGTACGCCGTCGCGGGGCTCGGCGCGCTTGCCGGTTCGATGGCGCCGGTGCTGCTCGGCCCCGCGCAGGCGGAGCGGATCGCGGCCCTGGAGGCGCAGGCCGCCCGGCTCGCCGAACGCAACCGGCTGGCCCGGGAACTGCACGACTCGATCGGTCACGCGCTGACCGTGGCCACCCTCCAGGCCGGGGCGGCCCGCGAGGTCCTCGACACCGACCGGGAGTTCGTCAGGCGGGCGCTCAGCGCCATCGAGGAGACCGGACGAACCGCGATGGACGAGCTGGACCACGTGCTCGGGCTGCTCCGCGAGACCGGAAACGACCGCCGGGTGGTGGCGCCGCAGCGTACCCTCGCCGACCTGGACCGGTTGGTCACCGACGCCCGCGCGGCCGGGCTGGCGGTGCACGCACACCGCGTCGGCGACCCGACGCGGGTGCCCGCGGCGGTCTCCCGGGAGGGCTACCGGATCGTCCAGGAAGGTCTGACGAACGCCGCCCGGTACGGCCACGGGCCGGTGACGCTGCGGCTCGACCTGCACCCGGAAGCGCTGGAGTTGGAGCTGGTGAACGCGGTGGACCGTCCCCGACGGGCCGACCTGGGTCGGCGCGGCCGAGGACTGGACGGAATGCGCGAGCGGGTGCTGCTGCTCGGCGGCCGGATCACCGTGGGCCCCGACGGCGACCGCTGGCTGATCCGGGCCCGTCTGCCGTACGAGGAGGCGACATGACCACAGGCGTGCTGATCGTCGACGACGACGAGTTGATCCGGGTGGGGCTGCGAGCCATCATCGATGCCCAACCCGACCTGCGGGTGCTCGCCGAAGCCGCCGACGGCGCCGAGGTGCCACCGCTTGTCGCCCGGCACCGGCCGGACGTGGTGCTGATGGATGTGCGGATGCCGAGCATCGACGGCATCCAGGCCACCCGGCACCTGCTTGCCACCTCCGCCGACCCGCCCCGGGTGCTCGTGGTCACCACGTTCGCCAACGACGAGTACGTCTACGAGGCGTTGCGCGCCGGAGCTTCGGGTTTCCTGCTCAAACGGGCCAGGCCCGCCGAGGTGGTGGAGGCGGTCCGGGTGGTCGCCGCGGGTGAGTCGCTGCTCTTCCCGGCCGCGATCCGTCAGCTCGTCGGGGCGTACGGGCCGGTGGGGGGCGATCGGCTGCGCGCCGCCCGGCTCACCGAGCGGGAGGCCGAGGTGCTGCGGTTGATGACCACCGGCCGGTCCAACCCGGAGATCGCCGCCCACCTGGTGGTGGGGGTGGAGACCGTCAAGACGCACGTCGGCAACGTGCTGGCCAAGCTGGGCGCCCGGGACCGCACCCAGGCGGTCATCGCCGCCTACGAGTCCGGCTTCGTCACCCCGTCCGGCTGATCGGTCCCTCCCCTGATGCCCGGGGCACCCGCGCGAAGGTGAGCTAGCGTGGGTCGGGTGACTGCGCCTAACCCGGTAAACCCGGTTCCACCGGCCGACCTGCCCGGCACGCTCGGCGCGCTTCGGGCAGCCGGTCACCAGTACCGCACCGTCAAGCAGGAACTCCGTGACAACCTCCTCGCCCGGATGCGCTCGGGCGAGGCCCGTTTCCCCGGCATCGTCGGCTACGACGACAGCGTGTTGCCCGAGGTCGAGCGGGCCCTGCTCGCCGGGCACGACATGGTGCTGCTCGGTGAGCGCGGCCAGGGCAAGACCCGACTGATCCGCGCGCTCGGCGCGCTGCTCGACGAGTGGACCCCGGTCATCGTGGGTTCGGTGCTCAACGAGCACCCCCTGCACCCGCTCACCCCCGCGTCCCGCGCCCAGGTCGCCGAGGCCGGCGACGACCTGCCGATCGGCTGGCTGCACCGCTCGATGCGCTACGGCGAGAAGCTCGCCACCCCGGACACCAGCGTCGGCGACCTGATCGGGGACGTCGACCCGATCCGGATCGCCCAGGGCCGCACCCTCGGCGACCCGGAGACCATTCACTTCGGGCTGGTGCCGCGCACCAACCGGGGCATCTTCGCCGTCAACGAGCTGCCCGACCTGGCCGAACGCATCCAGGTGGCCCTGCTCAACGTCCTGGAGGAGCGGGACATCCAGGTCCGTGGCTACCAGCTCCGGCTGCCGCTGGACCTGCTCCTGGTGGCCAGCGCCAACCCGGACGACTACACGAACCGGGGCCGGATCATCACTCCGCTCAAGGACCGGTTCGGCGCGGAGATCCGTACCCACTACCCGGTCGACCTGGAGTTGGAGCTGGCGTTGATCCGGCAGGAGGCCGAATTGGTCGCCGCCGTACCGGAGCACGTCCTGGAGGTGCTGGCCCGCTTCGCCCGCGCGGTCCGGGAGTCGCCGTCGGTGGACCCGCGCTCGGGTGTCTCCGCCCGGTTCGCGATCGCCGCCGCCGAGACGGTCGCCGGTGCCGCGCTGCGCCGTGCCGGCCTGCTCGCCGCGACCAGCACCGGGCAGGACCGCCCCGAGGCCGCGGTGGCCCGGGTCGGCGACGCGGTGTCGGTGACCAGCACGCTGCGCGGCAAGGTGGAGTTCGAGTCCGGCGAGGAGGGGCGGGAGATCGAGATCCTCGCCCACCTGCTGCGGACCGCGACCGCCGAGACGTTCCGGGCGCACCTGGCCGGGTTGGACCTGTCCGGGTTCACCGCACTTGTCGAGGACGGCGCGGCGATCGAGACCGGTGAGCTGGTCAGCTCCGCCGAGCTGCTGCGCCAGGTCGGCACGGTGCCCGGCCTGGCGAAGGTCCTCGACCGGCTCGACCTGGGCGACGCGCCCACCCCGGAGGAGGCCGCCGCCGCCGTCGAGTTCGTGCTGGAAGGGCTGCATCTGACCCGCCGGCTGGGCAAGGACGTCACCGACTCGGGGCGCACCGTCTACGGCGGCCGGGGCTGACCATGGCCGGCAACCGGTTTCGGTACGGGCAGTGGACCGGCGGGCCCGACCCGCTGGCGCCCCCGTACGACGTACGCGAAGCTGTCGACCAGGTCGGCGCCGAGGTGCTGGCCGGCGGCAGCCTGCGGGAGGCGCTGCGGGACCTGCTGCGTCGTGGTCCGCAGGGGCGGGGCGGGCTGGACGACCTGGCCGCCCGCGCTCGGCGGCTACGCCGGGAGGCGCTCCGCCGAGGTGACCTGGACGGCGCGGTGACCAGGGCACGGGCCCTGCTCGACCAGGCTCTCGCCGCCGAGCGGGACGAGTTGCGTGGCCGCGACGACGACGGTGCGCGGTTCGCCGAGTCGGTGCTCGACAATCTGCCCCGCTCGACCGCGCGGGCGGTGGAGGAGCTGTCCGGCTACCAGTGGGCCAGCGAGGACGCCCGCCGGTCGTACCAGCAGATCCTCGACCAGCTCCGTGACGACGTGCTCGGTCAGCGCTTCGCCGGGTTGCGCGACGCGGTGCGGGCGTCCGCCGACCCGGCCGCCCAGCAGCGGCTGGCCGAGATGATGGGCGACCTGAACGACCTGTTGGCCCGGCACGGCCGCGCGGAGGACACCACCGACGCGTTCGCCGAGTTCATGCGCCGCCACGGCGACTTCTTCCCGGAGCAGCCGGAGACCGTCGACGAGCTGATCGACGTGCTGGCCCGCCGCTCGGCAGCCGGCGAGCGGCTGATGAACTCGCTCTCCGACCGGCAGCGGGCCGAGTTGGCCGGTCTGATGCAGCAGTCGCTCGGCGACCGTCTCGCGGGGGAGTTGACCGCGCTCGACGCCAACCTGCGGGCGCTGCGCCCGGATCTGCGCTGGGGGCGCGGCGAGCGGGTCCGGGGCGAACAGCCGCTTGGCTACGCCGACGCGGCGGGCGCCCTGGGTGAGATCGGCGAGCTGGACGACCTGCTGGACCAGCTCGACCAGGAGCATCCGGGAGCCACGCTTGACGACGTGGACGTCGACGCGGTCGCCCGCACGCTGGGCCGGGAGGCGGCCGACGACGTGCGCCGGCTGCGGGATCTGGAGCGGGAGCTACGCCGGCAGGGCTGGGTGAGCCGGGACGCGGAGGGGCTCACGCTGAGCCCGAAGGCGCTGCGCCGGCTGGGCGGGACCGCGCTGCGACGGGTCTTCGCCGACCTGACGGCGGGGCCGCGCGGGCAGCACGACCTGCGCTCGGCGGGAGCCGCCGGCGAGGTGAGCGGTGCGTCCAGGCCCTGGGAGTACGGCGACGAGCAACCCCTGGACGTGGTCCGGACGCTGACCCGGGCGGTCCGCCGGGCCGGGCCGACGGTTCCGGTGCAGCTCGCGGTGGACGACTTCGAGGTGGTGGAGACCGAGAAGCGCGCCTCGGCGGCGGTGGTGCTCTGCGTCGACCTGTCGTACTCGATGATCTCGCAGGGTCGTTGGGGGCCGATGAAGCAGACCGCGCTGGCGCTGGCGCACCTCATGGAGACGCGTTTCCCGCAGGACGCCCTGCAGATCGTGGGCTTCGGCCGCGAGGCGATGGCACTGACCCAGCAGGAGTTGGCAGCCGTCGAGCCGGACGGTGAGCAGGGCACGAACCTCCAGCACGCGCTGCGGTTGGCCGGTCGGCACCTGCGCCGGCACCCGGACGCCGAGCCGGTGGTCCTGGTGGTCACCGACGGGGAACCCACGGCCCACCTGGACCCGGACGACGGGGAGGCGCTGTTCCACTGGCCGCCGCTGCCGGAGACGATCGAGGCGACGGTCCGTGAGGTGGACCGGCTGAGTCGCTACGGCGCCACGCTCAACCTGTTCATGCTGGGCGACGATCCGGGCCTGCGGCGCTTCGTCGACGCGGTGGCCCGCCGCAGCCGTGGCCGCATGTTCACGCCGGACACCGACGACCTGGGCGAGTACGTGGTCAGCGACTACCTCCGCTCCCGCCAATCCCGCCGCTAACGTCCCGCCGGGCAGGTTGACTGGGGGCATGGAGAGTGGAGGGCTGCGGCGGGCCTACGACGGGGTGTTCGTCGAGCTTGACGAGGGAGAGTTCGGGACGGCTCCGGAGGGGCAGCTCAGCGCCGAGCAGATCGTCGCGCACCTGGTCGCCAACGACGAGCTGATGATCCAGGCCACCGAGGCGCTGCTGGCCGGTTCGCCGTTCGCCTACTACGAGCTGGAGGAGGACATCCACCGTCCACAGCTCGACGCGCTGGCCGCCGAGCAGGGCGGTCTGCGAGGGCTGACGGCTCTGCTGCACGGCACCAGCGACCGGCTGTGCGGGCTCGTCGACCAGCTCGGCCTGGCGGCGGAGACCCCGGTCGAGACCCACCTGCGCGAGGGCTTCGACCTCATCGTCGACGAGCCGCTGCCCTGGTCTCGCACCCTCGACCTGCACACCCGGGTCCACCTCCCCAAACACCAGGCCCAACTGCACGTCCTGCGCTCCTGATCGCGGCCGTCGACGGTGCGCTGGCCGGTCGCGTGACGCAGCATGGGGCGTCCCGGTCTGTTGAGCGTGATGCCTGTGAGTCATCACGATGCCTCACAGTCATCACGCTCAACACGTCGACGCCTGGTCGGGCAACGTCGGGCCCCGTCTCGGGGGCATGACCGCCCCGGTGGGTCGGCCGCTGATCAGCTCGCTTCGCGGGTGGAAGGTGCGGCGGTAGGTCGAGGGCGCCACCCCGACGCGTTGGTGGAGTTGCTGGCGCAGGGCGGCGGTGGTGCCGAAACCCGCGCGGTGCGCGATCTGGTCGACGGTGAGGTCGGTCGTCTCCAGCAGCAGCCGCGCGTGATCGGTGCGCTGTTGCAGCAGCCACTGCGCCGGGCTCAGGCCAGTCTCCGACCGGAAACGCCGGGTGAAGGTGCGCACGCTCATCCTCGCCTGCTCGGCCAGGTCCCGCAGGGCGATCGGCTCGTGCAGCCGCTGCCGCGCCCACTCCCGCGCGCCCGTGGTGCTCGAGTCGGTGACCTTCGGCACCGGCCGCTCGATGTACTGCGCCTGGCCGCCGTCCCGCCACGGCGGCATCACGCAGCGGCGGGCCGCCCGGTTGGCGACCTCGCTGCCGTGGTCGAGGCGGATGACGTGCAGGCAGAGGTCGATGCCGGCGGCGACTCCGGCCGAGGTGAGCACCCGGTCGTCGACGATGAAGAGCACGCCCGGGTCGAGGTCGACCTCGCCGTGCAGGCGACGAAACTGCTCCGTGTACGCCCAGTGGGTGGTCGCCCGACGCCCGTCGAGCAGCCCGGCGGCGGCCAGCACGAACGCCCCGGTGCAGATCGACATGATCCGGGCGCCCCGCTCGTACGCCGCCCGTAACGCCTCGGTCGCCTCCGGCTCGACGGTGCCGGAGGTCAACGCACTGCCGGCGTGGATGCCGGGGACGATCACCGTGTCGGCGGTGTCGAGCAACTCCAGACCGTGGTCGGGGAGCACCTGGAAACCGGCGGTGCTCCGCACCGGCCGGCCGCCCGGTGTGCACACCCGTACGTCGTACAGGTGCGTGTCCTCGGCGGTGCGGGCGGTGCTGAAAACCTGCGACGGGGTGCCGAGGTCCAGGCCGACCACCTGGTCCAGGGCGAGGACGGCGATCCGGTGCGGGCGAACGGTCATGGCCCGATTATTGCGCATGATGGCTTTCCGGCCACTCGTCGCGGTGCGCGGCCCCGCCCAGACTTGTCGCGTGACCAAGAACCGCCTCCATCCCGCCTGGCTGGTCGCCGCCGTCGCCTTCGTGGCGCTGGTCGGCGCGGCCGGCTTCCGCGCCACCCCGTCGGTGCTGTTGCACCCCCTGCACGAGGAGTTCGGCTGGCCCCTGGCCGCCATCTCCGCCGCCGTCTCGGTGAACCTGCTGCTCTACGGGCTCACCGCGCCGTTCGCCGCCGCCCTGATGGACCGGTTCGGCATCCGCCGGGTGGTCTCGGTGGCGCTGCTGCTGGTCGCCGCGGGCAGTGGGTTGACGGTCTTCATGAGCGCCAGCTGGCAACTGCTGCTCTGCTGGGGTGTGCTGGTCGGGCTGGGCACCGGCTCGATGGCGCTGGCGTTCGTGGCCACCATCACCGGGCGCTGGTTCGTGCGCCGAAGGGGTCTCGTCACCGGAGTGCTGACCGCCGGTGGTGCGGCCGGGCAACTGGTGTTCCTGCCACTGATCGCCATCCTGGTACGCGACCACGGCTGGCGTGTCGCCGCACTCGTCGTGGCCGGAGCCGCGCTGGCGGTCGTACCCCTGGTGGTGTGGTTGCTGCGTGAGCACCCGGCGGATCTCGGGCTGCCCGCCTACGGGGCGACCGAGGTCGTCGCGGCGCCGCCGGCGACCGGCGGTGCGGCGGCGCGGGCGCTCGGCGCGCTGACGACCGCGGCCCGGACCCGGCCGTTCTGGTTGCTGGCCGGCGGGTTCGCGATCTGCGGCGCGACCACCAACGGCCTCGTCGGTACGCACTTCGTGCCGGCCGCGCACGACCACGGCATGGCCCAGACCACCGCGGCCGGGCTGCTCGCCCTGGTCGGGCTCTTCGACATCGTCGGGACCATCGCGTCCGGGTGGCTCACCGACCGGGTGGACAGCCGGCTGCTGCTCGGCATGTACTACGCCCTGCGTGGGGCGTCTCTGCTGGTCCTGCCGAGCCTGTTCGCCGGCACCGCCAAGCCGAGCATGCTGGTGTTCATCATCTTCTACGGCCTGGACTGGGTGGCGACCGTGCCGCCGACTGTGGCGCTGTGCCGGGAGTACTTCGGAGCCGCCGGGGCTGTGGTGTTCGGCTGGGTGTTCGCCGCCCACCAGCTCGGCGCGGCGGTCGCCGCTACCGGTGCGGGGCTGGTGCGGGACCAGCTCGGCGACTACGCGATGGCCTGGTACGTGGCCGGTGCCCTGTCGATCGGCGCCGCCGGGCTGTCGTTGCTGCTGCGTCGTCGGCCGGGCCGACCGGTGCCGGAGGCCGTGCTTGCCGCCGCGACCGCGCCGAAGGCGTGGAGTTTCCGGGGCTGACCCGGCGTGCGTCGGCTGGTCAGCCCAGGGTCCACTGTTGGGCTGGCCCGTCGTCGCAGGGCCGCTGCCGGATGTCGTCGCCGGCCTCGGTTCCCTCGTCGTCGGCCTGGGCGCACTTGCCGCTGTGCACCGCGACCAGCAGCACCGGGCCGCCGCCGATGGGGCTCAGCCGCCACTGCTGGTTGGCCCCACCGTGGCAGGGAAACTGCATCAGTGGCGTGCCGTCGTCCTGGCTGCCACCCGCGACGTCGAGACACTGCCCGGACGCGGCGTTGGCCACCGTCGACACCTCCGGGCCGACCGGGGTGATCACCCAATCCTGCTCCGGGCCGCCGGTGCAGGCCGCCAAGTGCGCCTTCGCCTGCTCGCCGTCGCCGTAGAGCCCCAGGCACAGGCCCGAGTCGGCCTTGAACACCCGGGGCCCGGTCAGCGGCTCAACGGTGCTCGGGCTCGGCTCGGCCGCCACGCCGGTGGGCTGCGCGTCGGTGGGCTGCGGGTCGGTGGACGACGCGCCGACCGTCGCCGGCACTGTCGATTCGTCGTCACCGTCCAACAGCCCGATGGCGAAGACCACCCCGAGGAGTGCGCCGACCAGCCCGACCGCCAGCGCCACCCGCAGCAGCGGATCGGCGAGCGGACCGGGTCGTGCTGCCCGTCGGCCGCCGCCGTAGACGGTGCCGGTGGGCTCGGGGCGTTCCTCGGGCGCGGACATAGCCGCCATCCTCACCCACCGCCGTCGGCGACGGCCAGTCGGTGGGTGACCTGACGACCCGGATCGACGGCGCGCTCAGCGGGTGGGTTGCGGGTCGGTGACGTCGGCCACAGTGGCGTCGAGGGCCGCGATCGTGGCGTCGGCGTCGACCGCGACGGCGAGGCCACGCTCCCCGGCGCCCAACGTGATCTCCCGCCCGCGCAGTCGCTCGTCCGCGATCACCGGCCACGCCGTGCTCGCGCCGAACGGGGTGATGGTGCCGCGTTCGTAGCCGGTCGCGGCCAGGGCCCCGGCGGCGTCCGGCATGGAGAGCCGGTGCACCCCGAGCAGGGCGCGCAGCTTGGGCCAGGAGATGACCCGGTCGCCGGGGGTGAGCACGAACAGGTGATGATTTCCACTCTGGCGGACCACGATCGTCTTGACGACGTCGGGGACGGCCACGCCCCGGACTGCTGCGGCCTCCGCGAGACTGTCTACCGCACCATGTCTGACCAGCCGATACGTCAGTCCGGCGGCGTCCAGGGCGGTGATCGCGGGCGATGGCATGCCCGCCACGGTAATCGCCCGGCCCGCCACCGGACGGGAAACCGCCACGGCCCACATCCCACGGTTTTCCAGGTACGAGCGTAAGGTGATCACATGCGCGCTGAGCGTGTGGATCACCCCATTGACCATGATCAAGCGGTGGACACGCTGCGGCGGTCGTACGCCGCGGTGCCCACGGGCGAGCCTGTCCGGCTGGCCAAACGCACCTCCAACCTGTTCCGTCCCCGGTCCGCACCCCGGACTCCGGGGCTCGACGTGAGTGGCCTGAACGGCGTGCTGTCGGTCGATCCGACCGGCCGCACAGCCGACGTGCAGGGCATGTGCACCTACGAGGACCTGGTCGACGCGACGCTGCCGCACGGCCTGATGCCCCTGGTGGTGCCGCAACTGCGCACCATCACCCTGGGTGGGGCGGTGACCGGCCTCGGGATCGAGTCGACCTCGTTCCGCAACGGCCTGCCCCACGAGTCGGTACGCGAGATGGACATCCTCACCGGCTCCGGCGAGATCGTCACCGCCCGGCCGGACGGGGAGCACGCCGACCTGTTCACCGCGTTCCCCAACTCGCTGGGCAGCCTCGGGTACGCCACGCGGCTGCGCATCGAGCTGCAACCGATCGGTCGGTACGTGGCGTTGCGCAACATCCGGTTCACCCAGCTGGAGGCGCTCACCGACGCGATTGCCGAGGTGACCGCCACCCGTTCCTGGGCTGGCGAACCGGTCGACGTGATGGACGGCGTGATGTTCAGCCCCGGTGAGGCGTACCTGATCCTGGGCACCTTCACCGACGCGGCCGGCCCGCCCAGCGACTACACCGGCCAGGCGATCTACTACCGGTCGCTGCGCCGCCGTACCCGGGACGTGCTGACCGCGTACGACTATCTGTGGCGCTGGGACACCGACTGGTTCTGGTGTTCGTCGGCGTTCGGCGCGCAGCACCCGGTCGTGCGCAGGCTCTGGCCGGCGCGTTACCGGCGCAGCGACGTCTATCACCGACTGGTCCGCCTCGAGCACCGGCACCAGGTGGCGGCCCGGATCGACCGGCTGCGCGGCCAGCCGGCCCGCGAGCGGGTCGTGCAGGACGTGGAGATCCCGCTGGACCGCACTGCCGACTTCCTGCGGTGGTTCGCGGGCAGCGTGGGGATGACCCCGGTGTGGCTCTGCCCGTTGCGGTTGCGCGAGCCGGAGGGTCCCGGTTCCGCGCGGTCGTGGCCGCTGTATCCGCTCCACTCGGGGCAGGACTACGTCAACATTGGTTTCTGGGGGAGCGTGCCGATCGCGCCCGGCGCCGCCGACGGCGACGTCAACCGCACGATCGAACGCAGGGTGTCGGAGTTGGGCGGGCACAAGTCGCTCTACTCCGACGCGTACTACGACCGGGACGCCTTCGATCGCCTGTACGGCGGCGACACATGGCGGGCGGTGAAAGACCGCTACGACCCGGACCACCGGCTGACGGGACTGTACGAAAAGGCGGTAGCACGAGCATGAGCCTGACCGACAGAGATCAGGGGGCGGCGAGCGTCCCCGCCACCCCGCCGGCGGGGGGCCGGCACACGGGTCCGACCGTCGCGGATGTCGTCCGCGCGGTCACCGCGGGGCCGTTGCCGGTGCGGATCACCGGGTACGACGGCAGTTCCGTCGGCCCGTCCGACGCCGGTATCACCCTGGCGATCCGTTCCGAGCGGGGTTTGTCCTACCTGCTCACCGCTCCCGGCGACCTGGGCATGGCCCGGGCCTACGTCAGTGGTGACCTGGCGTTGCAGGGGGTGCACCCGGGTGACCCGTACGAGGCGTTGCGGGTGCTCAAGGACGAGCTGCGGCTGCGCCCACCGTCGCTTGCCGACGGGCTGGCGCTGGTCCGGGGGCTGGGCTGGGAGCGGCTGATGCCGCCGCCGGCTCCGCCACAGGAGGCGCAACCGCGGTGGAAGCGGGTGGTGAACGGGCTGCGGCACTCGCGGGTGCGCGACAGCACGGCGATCTCGCACCACTACGACGTCTCCAACGCCTTCTACGAGAAGGTGCTCGGCCCGTCGATGACGTACACCTGTGCGGTTTTCCGTTCTCCGGACGACACGCTGGAGCAGGCCCAGGCGGCGAAGTACGACCTGGTCGCCGGCAAGCTGGCGCTGAAGAAGGGGATGCGGCTGCTGGATGTGGGCTGCGGTTGGGGTGGCATGGTCCGGCACGCCGCCCGCGAGTACGGCGTGAAGGCCCTCGGGGTGACCCTGTCGAAGGCGCAGGCGCAGTGGGCGCAGGCGGCGATCGAGCGGGAGGGCCTGACCGGGTTGGCCGAGGTGCGGCACCTGGACTACCGGGACGCGCCGGCGGAGCAGTTCGACGCCATCTCGTCGATCGGGTTGACCGAGCACATCGGGGTGCGTAACTACCCGACCTATTTCGGGGCGCTGCGGTCCCGGCTGCGGGCGGGGGGTCGGCTCCTCAACCACACCATCACGCGGGCGGACAATCGGGCGCCGCACCGCTCCGGCGCGTTCATCGACAGGTACGTCTTCCCGGACGGGGAGTTGGCCGGCCCGGGTCGGCTGATCAGCGAGGTGCACGACGCCGGGTTGGAGGTGCACCACGAGGAGAACCTGCGCCAGCACTACGCGCTGACGCTGGCCGCCTGGTGCCGCAACCTGGTGGAGCACTGGGACTTCTGCGTCTCTGAGGTGGGTGCGGGCACCGCCCGGGTGTGGGGGCTGTACATGGCCGGGTCCCGGATGGCGTTCGAGCGCAACGGCATCCAGTTGCACCAGGTGCTTGCCACGCACAACGGCCCGGACGGGGTGAACGGTTACCCGTTGCGACCGGACTGGTTGCCCTGATCACCTGCTGAACGCTGCCTGAAGCCGCGTCGAGAAATTCGGCGCGGCTTCTCGCGAACCGATTGACAAACACGTTTTGTACGTACAAACTGATTTTGCCATGAGAGATGTCCTGTACCTGGAGCAGATCGAGCAGGCCGAAGTCCTGCTCAAGCCGCAGCGCGTCGAGGTGCTGCGGCAACTCGCCGAACCGCGCACCTGCACGGAGGTCGCGGCCCGACTCGACCAGACACCGCAGCGCGTCTACTACCACGTCAAGCAGCTCGTCGCGGCCGGCCTCGTCGAGCTGGTGAAGGAACGCAAGGTCCGCGGCATCACCGAGGGGATCTACCAGGCGGCCGCCCGGTCCTACTGGTTGTCCCCCCGGCTCGTCGGCCGGATCGGCCTACGTCGGGCCCGCGACGAGCTGAGCCTCGGCTACCTGCTCGACCTGATGGAAGAGGTCCAGGCCGACATCGCCGGCCTGGACCGGGCGGCGCCCGAGCTGCCCTCGATCGGGGTCTCCGGCGAGATCCGGGTGCCGGCCGAGCAGCGCCAGCAGTTCCTGCACGACCTGCAAACCGCACTTCAGGACCTGTTCAGTCGCTACGGCGGCAGCGAAGGCGACGCCTTCAAGCTGGCCGTCGCCTGCTATCCGAAAGGGAACGACAATGAGTGAACCGATGAAGGTGCAGGCCCGTCTCTCCGCGCCCGTCGGGCGCGTGCGCCAGGCCCTGACCGACCCGGCCGAGCTGCGTCTCTGGCTGGCCGAGCACGCCGAGGTCGAGCTGCCCCAGCGGTACGAGTTCTGGGGCCGTTACACCCCCGAGGGCAACGCCCCGCACCAGCGGCTGCTGCACGCCGACGACGACACGCTTCGCTTCACCTGGCTGCTCGACGGGGTGGAGACCACCACCGAGTTGCAGCTCACCGCCGAGGGCCCGGACAGCACGGTCCTCACGCTGACGCAGAGCCACTTCGACTTCGCCGAGGCGATGAGCGGATCGAGCATTCGAGGCGTGCTCCAGACGTACTGGGCGCTGGCCATCGCCAACCTGGCCGCCCACCTGGAGGGCAAGCCCCTGCTGCCCCGCACCGACTTCACCTCCGCCGACCTGCGCGGTGAGCTGGTCATCGCCGCCCCCGTGGACAAGGTGTGGGAGTCGTTGACGAACTCCGAGCAGGCCAGCGCCTGGTTCGGCTACCCGATCGGCATCGAGCCCTGGGTCGGTGGCCGGTACGCCATGGGCGGCTTCGAGAACGGCTACGCGGCCAAGATCGTCGACCTGGAGCCGGGTCGGCGGATGTCCGTCGACTGGGGACCGACCGGCGTGACGAACTGGGAGCTGGCCGAGTCCGGTGGGCGGACCACGCTGACCTTCGTGCAGAGCGGCTTCGACGAGGCCAACCCCCCGTACGGGGCCTGGAGCGGGTCGGTTGCCGGGCTGTTCGAGCTGCGCCGCTTCCACGAGGTGCCGGACTGGCAGCCGATCTGGGTCTCCGAGGAGATCCCCGGCCTGGAGCCCGCACCGGCCAACTGACCCGTAGCGCCTTGATCGTGCTCGATCAGGGATGTAGTGGCCTCGTTCGCTCCGGAGGCCACCACATCCTGGATCGAGCACGATCTTGTGCATGAGGGGGTGATGATTGTCCCGATCCGTCGGTGAGATCTGGTGACTTTTCGCGGTTGGGTGGGTACTGGCGGGCGATGTTCTTCATCTTTGGTCTGCGTACCAAGGTCGACCGCTCCGGTGTCGTGCAGCAGGTCTGCCGCCACTGCGGCAACCACGCCGCGCAGGTGATCACCCGCCGCTCGACGAAATTCACCCTCTTCTTCATCCCTCTCATTCCGATCCGCACCCGCTACGCGCAGCAGTGCACGTTCTGCGGGGCGCAGTACGAGATCTCCCGGTCCGACGCCGACCGCCTCCCGGTCGGCTGAGCCCGCGATGGATCGCTTCCTGTGCTGGTTGATCGGCCGACCGACGTCATCGGCCGACGTGGCCGTACACACCGTCGCCCGTCCGCCGTGCACCCCCGGCCGGCGCAAACGCCGTCGCGCACGCCGTCCCGTGGCCGGCACCGCGCTGCCCCGTTCACCCTGGAACCGCTCCGGCGGTCGCTGGTGACCTTCGGGGCGGCCGTCGGCTGGGTGCTGCCGCCACACTCGGTCGCTGGAGTGCTGTGGCGGCCTACCTGGGCGCTGGTTAGGCTTTCGGGGTTTGCCGTGGACCGGTCCTCCTGAGGGTGCACGCACGACGAAGCCGGAGCGACCGTGTCCCGTCAGGACGTGAAGCAGGCTGTGGGGAAGCTCAACCCCGCCGGTGCGATCCTCACGGCTGGGGTCATCCTCGTGGAGGCGTTCTGGCTCGTCGCCGCCCTGCCCGGAGCCGCGCTGGTCAGTGACGTCGGCGCACTGGTGGTGGCCGGTTGGGCGACCGTCGCGTGTGCCGGCGTGGCCCGTCGACATCCGGCCCCGCTGCGCAGGTTCTGGGTGCTGCTCGCCGTCACCATGGCGCTCGCCGCGCTGGGCCGGGCCATCTGGACGGTGCAGCGTCTCGTCGGCGGCGACCTGCCACACACACCAGTGGTCGGGGTGGTCTTCACCGCCGGCATCCTCACCGGCACGGCCGCGCTGCTCAGTTCGCCGTCCGCGCCACGGTCCGCGGTGGGGCGGGCCCGCACGTTGCTGGACGGGGTGATCGTCGCCCTGGCCCTGGTGCCGATCGCCTGGGTGCTGGTCTTTCGGGGGGTCGCCGCCGCCGAGTTGGCCGACCCGGCGCGCACGCTGGGGCTGCTCTACCCGATGTTCGACCTGATGCAGCTCACCATCCTGGTCGCGGTGGCCGGGCCGGCCCGGCCGATGTGGCGGCCGATGAGCCTGCTCGCGGCGAGCCTCACCCTGCGCGTCGTCGCCGACGTCGTCTACGTCTCGCTCGTCGCGCGGGCCGACTACACCGCCGGTCACCCGATCGACCTGTGCTGGCCGGTGAGTTACCTGCTGATCGGCCTGGCCACCCGCAGACCGCCGCCGCCGGACTGTGACGGCACCGACGAGGCCGCCGAGTCGCCGTTGCCGCCCTGGTGGCGGGTGGCGTTGCCGTACCTGCCGGTGGGTGGGGCGATCGTCGCGGTGGTGCTGGCCCGCCGACCCACCGGGCAGACCCCGCAGCTGATCTTCGTGACCATGATGGTCCTGCTCGGGGCTCTCGCGGTGCGGCAGGGGTTGGCCGCCAATGAGAACCTGCGACTGGTGGTCCGGCTGCGCCGCCTCGCGTACGGAGACCAGCTCACCGGGCTGCCCAACCGGCTGCTGTTCAACCGGCGGCTGCGGCTGGCCCTGCGCGACGGCCGACCGGCGGCCGTGCTGCTGCTCGACCTGGACGGGTTCAAGCAGGTGAACGACCGTTTCGGGCATGCCACCGGCGACACCCTGCTGACCGGACTGGCGGCCCGGATGCGGGCTGTCGTGGCCGACGACGGCATCATCGCCCGGCTCGGCGGGGACGAGTTCGCGGTGCTTGTCGACGGCGACCGACAGGTCTCACCCGAGCGGCTCGCCGAGCGGCTGTTGGACGCGCTGCGACCCTCCGACGGTGAGGACGACGTCGGGGTGCACCCGTCGGCGAGCATCGGCATCGCCGAGCTCGGCCCGCAGCACGCCTCGCACACCGATCTGCTGCGCGACGCCGACATCGCCATGTACGCGGCGAAGGCGGCGGGGAAGTCCGCGTACCGGACGTGCACTCCGGCGCTGCGCGAGTCGGCCGTCTCGCGTGCCGAGCTGATCGCCGACCTGCGCCGCGCTGTCGACGAGGACCAACTGCGGCTTCAGTTCCAGCCCATCGTCGACCTCTCCACCGGTGCGGTGCGCAGTGCCGAGGCGCTGGTCCGGTGGCGGCACCCGCGGCTGGGGATGCTGCCGCCGGCGAGGTTCCTGCCGTTGGCCGAGGAGACCGGTCTGATCCTGCCGATCGACCGGTGGGTGATCCACGAGGCGTGCCGGGCCGCGGCGACCTGGCGGGACCGGGTGCCGGACGCGACGGTGGCGGTGAACATCGCCGCGGCGCACCTGCGTCGTCCCGACCTGATCGCCACTGTCACCGCTGCCACGAGTGCCGCCGGGCTGGCACCGCGGGCGTTGACCCTGGAGCTGACCGAGTCGGCGCTGATCGAGGGCACCGAAGCGGTGCTGGAGCGGCTGCACCAGCTTCGCGAGCTGGGCATCAAGATCGCCATCGACGACTTCGGCACGGGGTACTCGTCACTGAGCTACCTGCACCGCATCCCGGCGACCGAGCTGAAGATCGACAGGTCGTTCGTGACCCGGCTGGGGTCGGACGACCGCGCGTACGCCACCGTGGAGATGGTCACCCGGCTGGCCGGCGCGTTCGACCTGACCGTCGTCGCCGAGGGGGTGGAGACCGAGCGTCAGCACGAGGCGGTCGCCGCGATCGGCTGCCCACGCGGTCAGGGCTACTTGTACGGGCGGCCGGACGCGCCCGCCATGGTGGGCCAGAATCAGGGCTTGACCCTGACGTAACGGCAGGCGGGAGCCTGGTTTCCGGAAGGGAGGGAAACCATGGCGTACACGGTGGGTCAGGTGGCGAAGCTCGCCGGCGTGACGGTGCGGACGCTGCACCACTACGACGAGATCGGGTTGCTCACGCCCAGCGGGCGGACCTCGGCCGGTTATCGCCGCTACGACGACGCGGACCTGCAACGGCTGCAACTCGTCAGGTACTACCGGGAGCTGGGTTTCCCGCTTGAGGAGATCAGCGCGATCATCGACGACCCGGCGGTCGACCCGGCCGCGCACCTGCGCCGCCAGCACGAGTTGCTGACGGTGCGGATCAAACGGTTGCAGGAGATGGTCACGGCGATTGAGTTCGCGATGGAGGCGAGCAAGGTGAACATCCAACTCACGCCCGAGGAGCGGTTCGAGGTCTTCGGTGACGTCGACCCGGAGGCGTACCAGGCCGAGGCGGAGCAGCGCTGGGGTGGCACCGAGGCGTACCGGGAGTCGAACCGGCGGGTCGCCCGGTACACCAAGGACGACTGGCTGCGGAACAAGGCGGAGAACGAGGACTGGGGTCGGCGGATGGTGGCGGTGCTGGCCTCGGGTGTGCCGGCGGACAGCCCGGAGGCGATGGAGTTGGCCGAGGAGCACCGGCAGCTCATCAGCCGCTGGTTCTACGAGTGCTCGTACGAGGTACAGACCGGGTTGGCCGACATGTACCTGGCCGACGAGCGGTTCACCGCGTACTTCGAGAACATCGCCCCGGGGTTGGCCGCGTACCTGAACGAGGCCATCCACGCCAACGCGATCAGCCGCGCCTGATCGCCCGGCGTCCACCCGGCGCAGCGGCGCGGGCGGTCCGGCTAGTCTGGCCGGACCGCACCGCCCCCGGGGAGATGACCGTGCAGAAGCCGAAACTGATCGTCGCCGGTGCCGTCCTCGCGGTGGCGGTGGCCGCCGGGGTGTGGGCGCTGGCGGCCACCGGCGACGAACCCGACGCGGGTCGCCCGGCGGCGTCGGCGACCTCGACCGACCCGGCCGGGGTGCTGACGGCCGCCGCCGCGCAGGTCGACAAGCAGACCTACAAGCTGACGTTGGGCACCGGCGGGACCGCGGGCGGCGACGCCACTGTGGTGCTCTGGGACCCGACGGCGAAGCGTGGTCTGGAGACCACCTCGCTCAAGGTGCCCACCGGCGAGGTGAAGATCGAACGGCTCACCACCGGGCCGGACGTCTACGTGCGGATCAGCGCTCCGGACCGCCGCGTTCCGGTCTGGGACGGCAAGACCTGGTGGCATGTCGGCGCGCCGGGTTCGCCGCCGGCCCAACAGGGCCTGGACAACACCAAGCTCGCCGGCACGCTCAGCGCGGCGACGTCCGTCCGGCAGACGGGGGTACGGGCGTACGCCGGCACGCTCGACCTGCGCGAGAGCGGCGCGGTGCTGGGCAACGGGGTCGGCGGTGTGCTCGGTGACCGGGCCGGGGCGGTGCCGTTCACCGCGACTCTCGACGAGCAGGGCCGGTTGGTCCGCTACCGCATCGAGTTGGCCAGCGAGCAGTCGGAGACCGCCCAGCTCGACCTGACGTACTCGGATTTCGGGTTGTCGGTGTCGGCCGAGCCGCCGGCGGCCGACCTGGTCGGCGAGGACCCCCCGGCGAACATCCCCGGCGCGTGACGTCCGGTCACTCCTCGACCGCGCCGGCGGTGGGGGTGACCAGGAAGTCGTAGACGGTGCGGGCCATCCGGCGGACCGTCTCGTCGCCGCTGGGCATCGGCCCGGCGGTGAGGAACGCGACGGCGGTCTCGGTGCCGGGGATCAGGTAGTAGCCGACGTCGTGGGAGGCGTCCGGCAGGTCGCCGGTCTTGTGGGCCACCGGCACCCCGGGTGGCAGCGCCGCCGGGATCTTGGTGTTGAGGGTCTGTTCCCGCATGAAGCCGATCATCAGGTCGCGGGAGGCGGGGGTGAGGATCTCGCCGTCCCAGACCGCGCCGAGCAGGGACACCACGTCGTCCGGGCTTGTGTAGTTCTCCTCGCCGCGCTGCGCCGCCGCGCTGTCGAGCATCCGGCGGGCCAGGATGGTGGACCGCTGGTTCATCGAGTCGACAAGCGCGTTGACCGGGGCGAACCCGCCGAGGTACGTGATCAGCACGTTCGCGGCGACGTTGTCGCTGTATTTGATCAGGTACTGGGCGAGTCGATGCAGGGTGACCACCTGCGGGAACGTCTCGAACTGGAGCTGGCCGGTGCCACCGACCACGTCCTGCGGGGTGACCAGCACGCCGTCGTCGAGCGCGACCTGTCCACAGTCGACCCTCCGGAGCAGCTCGACGAGGATCCACAGTTTGATCACGCTGGCGGCCTTGGGGCGCAGCGCGCCGTTGACGGCGATCTGCTGGTCGCCGTACCGGCCGGACAGGTCGCGGACGGTGACTCCGGCCGGGTTGAGGCTCGCGTCGGCGACCACCCGGGCGAGCTGCCCGCTGAGCGGGAACAGCCGGGCTCCCGCGACCGGGTCGGTGGGCGGCTGCGGGCTGGTGACCACCACTCCGGTCAGCTCGACCGGCGGGCGGTGCCGTGGGATCACCTCCAGCGTGCCCTCGCTGCGGCCCGTCAACGGCACCCGGTAGCGGTAGGCCGTGCCCCCGACGACGACCGCGCCGCTTGCCACCCCGGCGGCGACGAGCATGCCCGGGTCGGCGACCCGGCCGGTGTCACCGGCGCAGGCCCGGTAGCGCACGGTGTGCCCGAGCGAGTCCACCGCGAACACGCCACCGGGGAACGACAACCAGGACACCTCGCTTGTCGGTGCCCGCTCCGGCGTCGGCTCGACACCTGGCTCATGGCTCTGCCCGCCGCCCGGCGCGACTCCGTACCCCGGCTCGGCCTGCTGCGCGGGGTCCGCGCCGGGTCCGGGGCCGTCCGCGGTGGCCGGCCCGGTGGTGGCGAGCATGGCGAGCGCGACCGTCGCCGCCAGCCCTCTGCGGGGTACGCGGACAGACCTCGCCAGTCGGGAAGATGAGGGCTTCTTGTCGCTTTTTCTCACGTTTGCACGATATGAAGCGCCAGGGGCCGGTGCGACAAGCGAGACCGGCGTCACCCGTCTGGGCGAGGATGTCCTTGCGGGCATGATGACCCACAGGCATCAAGATGACTCACAGGCATCACCCTCATCAATCACACCGGCCCCTGGAGACCCCCCATGTTGATCATCGCAGGCAGTTTGCAGGTCGAGCCGACCGCACGCGAGGCGTACCTGGCCGGCTGCGAACAGGTCATCACGCAGGCACGCGCCGCCGCCGGTTGCCTCGACTTCCTGCTCGCGGCGGACCCGCTGGAGCCCGGCCGGATCCACGTCTACGAACGCTGGGAGTCCGCAGAGCAGTTGGCGGCCTTCCGCGGCTCCGGGGAGAGTGACGCGCAGGAGGCGGCCATCCTCGACGCCGACGTGCGGCGCTACCTGATCGCCGGCGTCGAGGCACCCTGACCCGGTCGCTACAGCAGCAGGTCGAGCAGGAGCACGCCGAGGAAACCGACCACGGAGATGATCGTCTCCATCAACGACCAGCTCTTGAGGGTCTGCCCCACGGTCAGTCCGAAGTACTCCTTCACCAGCCAGAACCCGGCGTCGTTGACGTGCGACAGGAACAGCGACCCGCAGCCGATCGCCAGCGCCAGCAGGGCCACCTCTGGTTTGTCCAGGCTCGCCGCGAGGGGTGCCACGATGCCCGCCGCGGTGATGGTCGCGACGGTCGCCGAGCCGGTCGCGACGCGGATGCCGACCGCGACGAGCCAGCCCAGCAACAGCGGCGACAGGCTGGCGTCCTTGGCCGCGTCGGCGACCAGGTTGCCCACCCCGGCGTCCACCAGCACCTGCTTGAACCCGCCGCCGGCCGCCACGATCAGCAGGATGCCGGCGATCGGCGGCAGCGAACCGCCGATCACCGAGGAGACCTGGGATCGGCTGAACCCGGCCTGGTAGCCGAGCGTGAACATCGCCAGGATCACCCCGGCGAGCAGCGCCACGATCGGCGTGCCGACGATGTCGAGCGTCTTGCGGCCGGCGGTGCCCTCGTCCAGGGTCAGCTCGCCGATCGCCCGCAGCAGCATCAGCACCACCGGCAGCAGCACGGTGATCACCGCCGGCCAGAACGCCGGGGTCCGCCGGGCGGTCTCCGTGCCGCTGTCGTCCACCGGCTCACCCGGTCGTCCGCCGCCCGGGTTGACCAGGTCGTCGTCGGTGAGCAGGTCACCGTCCACATCGCGCGGTGCCGCCGTCCCGGTGGTCCGGCCCGGGTCCCGGCGGGTCGGCAGCAGCGCGGCGGGCGCCGTCGCCGGCACGTACCGGGCGATGAACGTGCCGAACACCGGCCCGGAGATGATCACCGTGGGGATCGCCACCAGCAGGCCCAGCCCGAGCGTCAGCCCCAGGTCGGCGTTGAGCGAGGAGATCGCCACCAGCGGCCCGGGATGCGGCGGGACGAGGCCGTGCAGCACCGACAGACCGGCAAGCGCCGGAATCCCGATCTTCATCAGCGGCACGTCGGTCCGCATCGAGACGAGCAGCACGATCGGCACCAGCAGCACCACGCCGACCTCGAAGAAGAGCGGCAACCCGATGAGCGCCGCCACCCCGGCCATCGCCCACGGCAACGCCCGGCCGGAGACCCGGCCGACGGTCCGGTTGACGATGCCGTCGGCGCCGCCGGACTCGGCGAGCAGACCACCGATCATCGCGCCGAGGGCGATCAACAGCCCGACACCGCCGGCGGTGGAGCCCACCCCGGCGGTGAACGAGGTGATCATCTTGTCGGGTGCGACGCTGGCGGCCACGCCCAGCACCGCCGCGCCGAGGATCAGCGACAGGAACGGGTGCACCTTCGCCCAGGCGATCAGCAGCACCACGGCGGCGATGCCGAGCAGGGCGGCGATGACGAGCTGGGTGTCACCGGCGGTGGTCACCGGTTCGGCAGGTGCGGCGAGGGCGGTCAGCGGGTCGGCCAGGGCGGGGGATGGTGGCACGGGGATCACGACCTTCGGTGAGGGGTCGGCCCGGGGCGGGCCGGCCGAAGGGTCACATCGGGGGTCCGGTGGCGGGTTCGGTCTCCGCGGGCAGGCCGGGCGCCAGCCGGCGGATCGAGGTGAACGTGGGCGTCAGCGCGTCGTACAGCTCGGCGAAGAGGGGCAGCAGTGCCGCGTACGTGGCGGCAGCGGCCGGGTCGGGGCGGATCGTCTCCTCGATCCGGACGAGGTCGGCGGCGACGTCGATGCTGGGGATCAGGCCGAGCGCCTGCATGCCGAGCAGCGCCGCGCCGAAGCTCGACCCCTCGTGCCCGGCCGGGAAACTCACCGGCAGGCCGAGCACGTCGGCGAGCATCTGCCGCCACAGGCCGCTGCGGGCGAAGCCACCACCGGCACGGATCTCGCGGACCTCGTTGCCGGCCGCCCGTACCGAGCTGAGCACCAGGGCGAGCTGCTGGCAGACCCCCTCCAGCGCGGCACGGATGAGATGCTCGCGGCGGTGGCTGTGGGTCAATCCCACGTACGCGCCGCGCGGCAACGCGCTCCAGTGTGGTGCCCGTTCGCTGTGCAGGTACGGCAGCATGATGAGCCCACCCGAACCGGCCGGTGCGCGGGCGGCCAGGGCGACCAGGTCCTCTTCGGAGTGCTCACCCAGATCCGGGGCGAGCGCCTCGCCGGCCCACTTGAGGACGATGCCACCGTTGTTGATCGCACCGCCGACCGCCCAGCGGTGCTCGGTGAGCGCGTAGCAGAACACCCCGCCGAGCGGGTCCACGCCGGGCCGCTCCACCATCACCCGCATCGCGCCGCTGGTGCCGATCGAGCAGGCCACCATGCCGGGGTGCACCGCCCCCAGGCCCAGGTTGGCGAGTGGCCCGTCACCGGCACCGACCACGACCGGGGTGCGCTCCGGCAGGCCGGTGGTGGCCGCGGCCTGCGGGGTGAGGCCGGGCAGCACGGCGGTGGTGGCCACCAGTTGGGGCAGTTGCTCCTCGGTGATGCCGGCGATGGCCAGCGCCTCGCTGTCCCATTCCAGTCGGTGGATGTCCAGCAGGCCGCTGGCCGAGGCGATCGAGTGGTCGGTGACGAGCGCGTCGCAGAGTCGCAGCAGCACCCAGTCCTTGATGCCCACCCAGTGCGCGACGCGCTCGAAGAGTTTCGGCTCCTGCTCGGCGAACCAGAGCAGCTTGGGCAGCGGCGACATCGGATGCATCGGCGTGCCGGTGCGCCGGTGCAGGGCCAACCCGGACGGGACGGCCCGCAGCCGTTCGGCCTGCTGGGTCGAGCGTGAGTCGGCCCAGGTCACCGATGCGGTGAGCGGGTTGCCGTCGGGGTCGAGCCCGATCAGGCTGTGCATGGCGGAGCTGAACGACAGGCCGGCCACCGGCTGGACCAGCTCGGCCACGACCACGCTCACCGACTTGAGCACCGCGTCGAGGATGAGGTGCGGGTCCTGCTCGGCGTAGCCGGGTTGCGGGTCGTCCAGCGGGTAGCCGACCGAGTGGCTGCCGAGCTGCCGCCCGTCGGTGTCGTACGCGACGGCCTTGGTGCTCGTGGTGCCGATGTCGACGCCGATGACCACGCCGGCCCGGGTGTCCTGCGGCATGACGCTCGCCCCCCTTCCGACGGCGGTGCGGCGGCAACGCCGACCCGGCTGCGGCTGACGTTACCGAGACAGCGACCGCCCCGCACGACACGCGCACAGGAGAACCGTCGGCGCGGCAGTATCGGCTAATCGTGCGGTTTCATCCGCCGATCGGACATTTTGCCCGTTCCGGCGTTTCCGGGTGCCACGCCGCGCCTGTTGAACGAGGAGACACCCAGATTTGGTGGCCTACGCGGCGAAGGAGTCGGCGTGGCAAAGACTGATTCGACGGGTTCGACCTGGCGGTACCGGTGGGCGCACCGGCAGAACGTGCGGCGGGTCAGCACGTACCGGGGCGCCGAGACGGCCTGGCGGCGACGCGACGACGAGTTGCGGCGACTACGCGCCCTCGCCGCCGACTTCCAGGGCTCCGCCGCCGCCGGCGACGGCCTGCCCCTGGAGTTGGCCGCCGACGAGGTGGTGCTCTGGGTGCTGCCCGCCGCGCAACTGGTCGAGGTGCGGCACACTCCGGTGCTGCCCGCCCCGGATCTCACGGTCGCCGTGCCGGCCGGGCCGCTGCGCCCGCGCCGCCCGGACGGCGTACGCGTGACCGACGCCGGCATGGCCGTGATCACCAGCCGCCGCCTGGTGCTGCTCGGCGGACGCGGCCGGCGCGAGTGGGCGTACGGCCGGATGACCGGTCTGGTCCACGACCCCGCGTCGCCGGTCACGCTGATCCAGGTGCTCGACCGGCGGCCGACCGCCGGGTTGCTGCTGCCCACCGACGCGGCGCCGGACTTCCGGTTCAAGCTGACCCTGGCCTTCGCCGACGCGATCGAACAGCGCGCCGCGGTGCTCGCCCAGCTCGACGAGCTGATCGCCGAACACGCCCAGCTCAAGCCGTTCCGGCCGGCTGCGGCCACCCCGGGGCAGGCCCGGCTCACGGCGTTCGTCCCCGGTGGTCGCCGGACCATCGCGGTGGCCGCCGCCCTGGCGTTGCTGGTGCCGGCGGCGCTCATCGAGTCGGATCCGTCCGACCCGACCGGTGGCCCGGAGGTCGCCGCCGCCGCCACCCCCAGCGGCCAGCCCGTGCTGGTCCGCCCGGCGGCCCCGGCCCTCACCCGCGTCACCCCACCACCGGCGAAGCCGACGAGGTCGCCACGCCCGGCGCCCAGCACGACCGGCGACACGCTCTGCGGGGCGCCGGAGAACCCGCTGGGGTACGGCTTCTGCGGCGGCACCCGGATCCGTCGGCCCGCCGCCGAGGTGTGCGACTGGTTCGACTGCGTGCCACAGTTCTGGGCCGGACGGGGTTACCTCGTGCAGTGTCGCGACGGTTCGGTGAGCCTGGCCGGCGGCAGGGCCAACGTCTGCGGCGAGCACCGCGGCGTACGGCGAACGATCACGAAATGACCGATTTGGTCATTAACGTCTGCTTCGATCGGCCACAATTGCCGAGTGGAGATCAGGTCTGACGATGGCGCGCGGGTGCGGATACGCCCCGTCGGCTACCAGCCTGGCATCGACCCGCCCGACGACCCCGACCGGGCCGCACCCGGGTGGCACGACTGGCTGCTCATCGAGGTGGACGCCCGCACCGCAGACGGCCAGACCTGGTCGCACCACTACCCGAGCCTGATGGTCGAGGAGGCCCGCGCGTTCGGCGGCTGGCTGCGCGGGCAGGCCACCTCGGCGCTCGAATCGAACGCGCCACCGGCGATCGTCAGTTTCACCGAACCCAACCTGGCCCTGCGCTCCCGGGTGCTCCGTCGCCGCCGGCTGGAGCTGATCGTGGAGTTCTCCGCCGAGTCGCTGCCGCCGTGGATGCGCCGCCCGTCCGGCGCGATCTACCCGTTGATCCTCACCGTCTCCGCGGACGCCCTCGCCGCCGCCGCCGAACAGTGGGCCGAGCACCTCGGGGCGTACCCGCCGCGGACCCGGTCGAGGTTCCCCGCCGAGGACCCCAGGTCGGTCCACCACCCGCGCCGCGCCGGCTGAAAGGTCCACCGGGCGCGGTCCTTGTGGAGCTCGTGTCGCAGTGCTCTGATGTGCGGTCATGGGGGTCGAGCAGGTCCACCGCACGGTGGAGGCGGTGTGGCGCATCGAATCCGGGCGGGTCGTCGCCGCCCTGGCCGGGCTGGTACGCGACGTCGGCTGGGCTGAGGAGTTGGCCCAGGACGCCCTGGTCGCCGCGCTGGAGCAGTGGCCGCGCGACGGCGTACCGGCCAACCCGGGCGCGTGGCTGACCACCGTCGGCAAACGACGGGCGATCGACGCGCTGCGCCGGCGGAGCCTGCTGGAACGCCGGGTGGCCGACCTCGGGCGCGACCTCGACGACGAGCAGTTCACCCCCGACTTCGATGCCGCGTTCGAGGAACGCATCGACGACGACCTGCTGCGGCTGGTGTTCACCGCCTGTCACCCGCTGCTCTCACCGCAGTCGCGGGCGGCGCTGACCCTGCGGGTGCTGGGCGGGCTCAAGACCGAGGAGATCGCTCGGGCGTTCCTGGTGTCGGAGACCACCGTCGCGCAGCGCATCACCCGGGCCAAGAAGACGCTCGCCGAGGCGAAGGTGCCGTTCGAGGTGCCCGGCGTGGCCGAGCGCGGCGAACGGCTCGCCTCCGTGCTGGAGGTCATCTACCTGATCTTCAACGAGGGCTACTCCGCGACGGCCGGCGACGACTGGATGCGCCCGGCGCTCTGCGCGGACGCGCTGCGACTGGCCCGCCTCGTGCAGGAGCTGATGCCCGAGGAGCCGGAGGTGCACGGGCTGGCCGCGCTGCTGGAGATCCAGGCGTCGCGTACCGCCGCCCGGGTCGACGCCGACGGTGAGCCGATTCTGCTACTCGAACAGGACCGGGGGCGCTGGGACCGGCTGCTGATCCGCCGCGGCCTCACCGCCCTGGGTCGGGCGAGAGCGGCGAACGGCCCGCCCGGCCCGTACACCCTCCAGGCGGAGATCGCGGCCTGCCATGCGCGGGCGCTCACCCCCCAGGAGACCGACTGGGCGCGCATCGCCGCCGGGTACGCGGAGCTGGCCCGGGTCGTACCCTCGCCGGTCGTGCAGCTGAACCGGGCCGTCGCGGTCTCCTTCGCGCACGGCCCGGCCGCCGGTCTGGAACTGGCCCAGGCGCTCGCCGACGAGCCGGCGCTGGCTGGCTACCACCTGCTGCCCAGCGTGCTCGGTGACCTGCTGGCCAAACTGGGCCGCCACGACGAGGCGCGCGCCGAGTTCGAACGGGCCGCCGATCTGACCGGCAACGAACGCGAACGCGCGCTGCTGCGCGCCCGTGCGGCCGACTGCGCCCGTGGGACCACGCCAACCCGCTGAAAAATTCTTGGACTGTCATGTCGTATCCCGCCCCGGCCGCTCGACGCGTCAGCGAAAGCCGGCTCGCACCGGCACGCGGGACCGGCCGGCAGAGACAAGGAGAGCGACATGACGACGACGGCGAACGTGACGAGCGCGGGGTCCGCGGTGGCGGGCGTCGACTCCCGGCGTACGACGACCAGGGCGCTGTTGGCCGGCGGAGCCGCCGCCGGCCCGCTGTTCCTGGTGGTGGCCGCCGCCCAGGTGCTCACCCGCGACGGGTTCGACCTGAGCCGGCAGCCGCTCAGCCTGCTGGCCCTGGGCGACCTGGGGTGGATCCAGATCGCCAACTTCGTGCTGACCGGGCTGCTGGCAGTGGCCGGCGCGGTCGGGCTGCGCCGGACGCTGCGGGGTGAGCCGGGTGGAACGTGGGGGCCGGCGTTGGTCGCCGTGCACGGCCTCGGTCTGGTCATCGGCGGGGTACTGGTCTCCGACCCCAGCATGGGCTGGCCGACCGGTGCACCGCAGGGCGCGCCCGACACGCTGAGCTGGCACGCCATCGGTCACGGTGTCGGCGCGGGACTGGCCTTCGGCTCGCTGCCCATCGCCTGCCTGGTCTTCGCCCGCACCTGGTGGCGGGCCGGGCAGCGCGGTTGGGCCGCCTTCTCGCTGGGCAGTGCCCTGGCCGTCGTCGCGATCCTGGCCTGGCCCGACCAGGGCAGCCTGAGCGTCCGGATGGCGCTCGCCTGCGTCGTCACCTTCGGCTGGCTCACCGCGCTCTGCACGCGACCGTTCATCCGCTGACCCGTACTCAACGATCACGAGAGGACTGCACCGATGCGCTACATGATGATGCACAAGCTCGACGAGAACCTGCCAGGAGTGTTCAACCCGAGCCCGGAGTTCGTGGCCCGGATGGAAGGTTTCATGAAGGAGGTCGCGCAGGCCGGGATCCTGGTCGCCGCCGAGGGGCTCTGCCCGACCGTCACGGACGCCACCCGGATCACCGTGAGCGGCGGCACGACCACCGTCACCGACGGGCCGTTCACCGAGACCAAGGAACTGATCGCCGGGTTCGCGCTTGTGGACGTGCGCTCCCACGAGGAGGCCGTGGAGTGGGGGCGACGGTTCGTCGACGTCTTCACCGAGACGTTCGGTGACGTGGAGGTGGACATCCGCCGGGTCTACGAGGCTCCCGAGTCCGGCCAGCCGGGCTGACCCTCGTCGCGCCGCCGCCCGGATCACCGGGCGGCGGCGAACCGAATGCGCCCGGCACGTCACCGACCTGCCCACGCCCGGCTATCCCTATTGCATCAAATCAGTTTGATGTAATCTGCGGCTGTGATGCATGAGGCAGCCGGCATCGCGCCGCCCGGGTTCGTGACCGCCGTCGGGCACCCGGTGCGGTGGCGGCTGATCAGCGAGCTGGCCCACAGTGACCTCGCCGTGCACGAGCTGACGGCGCTCCTCGGCCAACCTCAGAGCCTCGTCTCGTATCACCTCGGCAAACTGCGCACTGCCGAGTTGGTGACCGCGCGGCGCAGCAGCGCGACGGCCGCGACACCTACTACTCGCTCGCCCTGGCCCACTGCCGCGACCTGCTGTCCGGCACCGGCGCGGCCCTGCACCCCGGGCTCCGGCTCACTGCGCCCACGCCGGCCACCGCGGTGACCGGGCGAGTGCTGTTCCTGTGCACGGGCAACAGTTCACGTTCCCAGATGGCCGAAGCGCTGCTGCGGCAACGCACCGCCGGTGCCGTGGCGGCCTACAGCGCCGGAAGCCGACCCAAGCCGGTCCATCCGCACGCGACAAGCACCATGGCGGCACGCGGCATCGACCTGACCAAGGCGCTGCCCAAACACCTGGACGAGTTCACCGGTCAGCGGTTCGACGTAGTGATCACCTTGTGCGACCGGGTCAAGGAAGTCTGCCCCGAGTTCCTCGACCATCCCCGGCTCGTGCACTGGAGCATCCCGGACCCGGCCGCCGACCCCGACGGGTTGCCCGCCTTCGAGCGGGTCGCCGACGACCTCGCCCACCGCATCAGTTTCCTGCTGCACACGCTCTCCGCTTCCGAGAGAAGGCATCATGACCAGCCCCATCGATGACACCGTCAGCGTGCGCTACCTCGTTGATGACGTCGCCGCCGCGATCGACTTCTACACCACCCACCTCGGGTTCACCTCGATCACCACGTTCCTGCCCGCGTTCGCCGACGTCCGGCGCGGCAACCTGCGGCTGCTGCTGTCCGGCCCGGCCAGCTCCGCGGGCCGGTCCATGCCCGACGGACGCCGTCCACACCCCGGCGGCTGGAACCGCGTCCACCTGATCGTCGCCGACATCGGCGCGGAGGTCGCCCGGCTGCGGGACGCCGGGGTCGACTTCCGCAGCGACGTCGTCACCGGTCCGGGCGGCCAGCAGATCGTCCTGGACGACCCGGCCGGCAACCCCGTCGAACTCTTCCAGCCCGCCCCCGCCTGATCTGTCCGTCAATTCTCTCCTTTCGGGCGCAACGGGATGCATCGATCGTGGTCGCGTTCCCTGTCACGTACGTGAGCGGTTGTACCGCGTGTGACCGTGACCTCTCTGGCCTGCGCCCCCTGGCGGATCGCCTGGGCCGAGCGCGAGAACGAGCGCCGGCAGCGCGCGTACCGCGCCGCCACCGACGCCTGGCTGCGCCGCGACGCCCACCTGGCCCGGCTCCGCATCGAAGCCGCCGGCTTCCTCGGGTGTACGCAGCCCCGCACCGGCCTGCCCGTTGACCTCGACCACGACGAACTCGTCTTCCGCGTCCTCCCCGTCGCCACCCTCGTGGAGGCCGAGGCGCGGCACGCCCCCGGCCTGCCCACCCCGGGTCCCTGCGACTTCGCCGACACCGTTCACGAAGCGCTGCCAGCGGGCCTGCGGGTGCTCGACACCGGGATGGCCGTCGTGACAAGCCGCCGCGTGGCCTTCTCCGGCCGCGAGCACCGGCGCGAGTGGCGGTACGCGGACCTGGTCGGCCCCGCGCACCACCCCGACGTGCCGGTCACCCTGCTGCCCGACCACTGTCGACTCTCCGGGCTGCTGGTCCCGGCCACCGCCGTGGTGAACTTCCGCTTCTATCTGACCCTCGCGGTTGCCGACGATCGTGCCGCCGTCACCGCGCAGGTGGACGCGCTGCTGGCCGCGCACCGGGACGCCCGGCCCGCGCCTCCTCTGCCGGTGGAACCCGACGACGCACCGCTGACGGCGGTACGCCCCGACCGCCGGGCGCTGGGCGCTGCCGCCGTCGCGACAGTGGTCTTCGCGACGCTGGGCCCCGGCGCCGTGGGACCACAGCAGGCCGACCCCCTGCGACGGGCGGAAGCGGCGACCATCGCGACGGTCGAGCCGACCGTGCGGAACACCGCTGTGATCGGCTCGCTGCGGGCACCCTTCGTTCTTGTCGCACCGCCGAGCCCGAGCATGCCCGCCCGTCCGGCCGAGCCGGCACGACCTCCGGCGGCCGGTCCGCCGCAGCTCGCCGCGCCGGTCCCGTCCGCCGTTGTGGCGGCTGCTCCGGTTCCGGTCGTCGAGCCGGTTCCGAACAGCGAGCCGGTACCGTCAAGCGCGCCGGCGCTGTCCGGCGCTCCCGTCCCGTCGGCAAGCGCGACGCCGGCGCCCACTCCGACGCCTGCCGATCCGCCCACGGCGGCCCGTCCGGCCGCACCGTCGCCCTCGCCAACCGCGACGCCCGATCCCGCGCTGTTGACGGCGTGCCTGGACCTCCTGCTGCCGCTCGTGGACCGACTGCTCTGCCCGTCGACCGGGCCGTGATCTCGGGCCGTTGCCGTCCCGGGACTGCGGCTCGGCCTCCGCGGCTGCGGTTGGGTCAGGTCGTGGTGCCGAAGTCGGGGAGGGTGAGGGAGCCGTCCGGGCCGAGCGTGAAGCCGGGGTTCCAGGCGATCTCCCAGACGTGCCCGTCCGGGTCGGCGAAGTAGCCGGCGTAGCCGCCGTAGAACGTCTCCCGCGCCGGCTGGGTCACCTCGGCGCCGGCCTTGCCCGCGGTGGCCATCACCTCGTCGACCTCCGCCCGTGAGCGGACGTTCTGGGCCAGGGTCATTCCGCCGAAGCCGCCGGTGTCCGGGTTGGGTACGCCCGCGTCGGCGGCCAGCTTGTCCCGGCTCCACAGCACCAGGGCCAGGCCGCCGGCCTGGAAGAAGACGGTCTCCTCGACCTCCTGGCCCGGCCAGCCGAGGTGCTCGTAGAAGGCTTTGGCGCGCGCCAGGTCCGAGACGCCGAGAGTGATCAGACTGATCCGCTGCTCCATCCTCGTAACCTAACGCCCGGATCGGTCGAGGGGCGCGGGAGAGGTAGACCAGATCAATCCGAGGAATCTACACTCTTCTCTGTTAACGCTCACACTCGTCCCAGTGCTGAGGCAGTGACGCCATGCCGATGTGACGATCGGCGCCCGCCGGCTGCCCCTGGTGGCCCGACCGGCCGGCCATGCCCTGGGTCAGCTCGACCAACCCCAGGGGAGAAAGCTATGCGAACGAGGGCACGATGGCTCGCGACGCTCGCCGCGCTCGGTGTCGTCATCGCCGGAGTGGTGACACCCACCGGTCCGGCCAACGCGGAATCCAACGGCGGGGTACGGGTGATGCCGCTCGGCGACTCCATCACCGAGGGCACCCAGGTGCCGGGCGGGTACCGCATCGGGCTCTGGCAGCGTCTCGCCACCGCCCGGTACACGGTGGACTTCGTCGGATCGCAGTTCAACGGGCCGGCCAGCCTGGGCGACCACGACCACCAGGGGCATCCCGGCTGGCGTATCGACCAGATCGACGCGAACATCGTCGGCTGGCTGAACACCCAACGACCGCAGACCGTCCTGCTGCACATCGGCACCAACGACATCCTGCAGAACTACAACGTGAGCACCGCGCCCAACCGGCTCTCCACCCTGATCGACAAGATCACCACCACCGTGCCCACCGCCGAGGTGTTCGTGGCGCAGCTCATCCCGCTCTCCAACAGCGGCCAGGAGGCGGCCAACCGCACCTTCAACGCGGCGATCCCCGGCATCGTCCAGAGCAAGGTGAACGCCGGCAAGCGGGTGCACCTGGTCGACATGCACAGCGCTCTCACCACCGCCGACCTGATCGACGGCGTCCACCCCACCGCCGGCGGCTACGACAAGATGGCCGCCCGCTGGTACAGCGCGTTGCAGTCGGTGCCGGGCAGCATCGGCAACCCGGGCAGCGGCGGCGGACAGACCACCACGATCGTGGGCACCCGGTCCGGCAGGTGTATCGACGTCCCCGGCTACTCCACCACCAACAGCACCCAGGTGCAGCTGTGGGACTGCCACGGCGGCACGAACCAGCAGTGGACCTACACGTCGAGCAAGACGCTCACCGTCTACGGCAACAAGTGCCTCGACGCCGCCGGCAACGGCACCTCCGCGGGCACCCAGGTCACCATCTACGACTGCCACGGCGGGACGAACCAGCAGTGGAACGTCAACGCGAACGGCACCATCACCGGAGTGCAGTCCGGCCTCTGCCTGGACCCGTACAACCAGGGCACCGCCAACGGCACGAAGATCGTCCTCTGGACCTGCACCGGCCAGGCCAACCAGCAGTGGAGCCGCAGATGAGGCAGCCAACACGATGGCTGGCGACCGCGCTCGCGGTGGTCCTCGGCCTGGCGGTGGCGACAACGACCCGGGACGCGGCAGTCGCCGACAGCCCGTACCAACGGGGTCCCGATCCGACCCCGGCCAGCGTCGCCGCCACCCGCGGCCCGTTCGCCACGACGCAGGCGACAGTGCCCGCCGGCAACGGCTTCAACGGCGGGTACGTCTACTACCCGACCGACACCAGCCAGGGCACCTGGGGCGCGGTAGCGATCGTTCCCGGCTACTCCGCCCTGTTCGCCAACGAGGAAGCCTGGATGGGCCCCTGGCTGGCGTCCTTCGGGTTCGTGGTGATCGGCATCGAGACCAACAGCCGCACCGACGGCGCCGACGCCCGCGCCACCCAGCTACTCGCCGCACTCGACTACCTCACCCGAACCAGCCCGATCCGCAACCGGGTCGACGCCAACCGGCTGGGCGTGATGGGCCACTCGGCGGGCGGGGCGGGAACCCTCCTCGCCGCCCTCCGGCGGCCGACCCTGAAGGCGGCGGTCGGCCTCGCACCCGGTACGCCCGGCAACAACCTGAACATGTCCACCACCCAGGTCCCCACCATGCTCCTGTCCGGGCAGAACGACGGCACGGTCACGCCCTCCTACGTGCAGGGCATCTACAACACGCTGCCCGCCGGCGTGGAACACGCCTGGGCGGAACTGGCCGGCAACGACCACCTCTCGTTCACCAGGCCGAACGCCACCGAGATGCGACTCCTGATCCCCTGGCTCAAGACGTTCTTGGACAACGACACCCGCTACACCCAGTTCCTCTGCCCACTCGCGGACAGCACAGGCGTTTCGCGGTACAACGCCACCTGCCCCCTGGTGCCGCCGGACGGGCCGACGGCACCACCCACGTCCACGCCGCCAACCACGGGTACGCCAACCACGCCACCACCCTCCGGCGCCCCCTGCACCGCGACCTACCGCACCGTCAACGCCTGGTCCGGCGGCTTCCAGGGTGAGGTGACAGTGACCGCCGGCACCGCCGCCATCAACGGATGGACCGTCAGGTGGGAGCAGAACAACGGGCAGAGCATCAGCCAAGTCTGGAGCGGCACCCTGAGCACCAGTGGCTCCACCGCGACCGTCCGGAACGTCTCCTACAACGGCTCACTCGCCGCCGGGGCAGCGACGAGCTTCGGCTTCCTCAGCTCCGGTACGCCAGCCACCACATCACCGACCTGCGCAAGCCCGTGACCAGCCATAGGTCGTGAACGCCGCGCCGCCCCGTCGTGTCCGTGCGCGGATTTCCGGCCGGACCCGACCCTGCGGTGGCCCGGCCCGGTGTAGGCGCGCGAAGCCGTAGTCGGAGAGGGGGCGGGCACTGCGCGCGGTGCGTTGGCCGTCGGGCTCGGGCGGCGTGTCGCGCCCGAGCGGTCCTGTCGTTGTGAGCGGTATACCCGTGAGTCATATTGATGACTCACAGGTATACCGCCTATTGAGATGACGGCGGTCCGACGACAGGTGAGTCGCGGTCCTGCGGCTCGGAGCGGAGCCACCGGTCGTTGATCTAACGTCTGAGGTCATGCGTAGGTTCTTCACGGTTGGCGGTCGAAGGCTCTCGTACCTGGACTTTGGCGGTTCGGGTGCTCCGCTCCTGGCTCTGCACGGGCACTACAACGAGGCGTCGGCCTTCACGCCGCTGGCCGAGGCGTTGTCGCCGCAGTGGCGGGTGATCGCGCTCGATCAGCGCGGGCATGGAGCATCCGACCGTGCCGAGAGCTATGAGCGGGACGATTATGTTGCCGACGTCGCCGCCTTCCACCGGCATCTGGAAGTCGGCCCTGCGGTGGTGCTGGGGCACTCACTCGGCGGCGTGAACGCCTACCAGTACGCGAGCCGGCACGCGGATCGCGTCACCGCGCTGATTGTCGAGGACATCGGCGCGGTCGTGGACTCCGACTGGTCGTTCACCACCGCCCTTCCTCGCCGCGCGCCATCTCGCGATGCGCTGGCCTCGGCCCTGGGTACGGCGGCTCCCTATCTGGAATGCTCCTTCCGCCAGTCGAAGGACGGCTGGGGCTTCTCGTTCGACATTGATGACACGGTGGCGTCCCAGAAGGCGCTCAACGGTGACCACTGGACGGACTGGACATCGGTGACCTGCCCAACCCTGCTGATCCGCGGGACACGTAGTGACGAACTGGCGGCCACTCACGCTCGCGAGATGATCGTCCGTCGTGCCGGCCAGGCTCATCTTGTCGAGCTGCCAGCAGGTCACGTTGTGCATCACGACGCTCAAGCGCAGTTCGCCGCTGCTGTCAGTGCCTTTCTGTCCGAACCCCACAAGATGCTCTAGATGGCGGCTGCTTCTCTGCCCGCTACCTGTAGCATCTCCATGTTTTGATCTACACGGGGAGGAAGACGCACATGCGATGGAAGATTCCGGCCGGTGCCCTGGTGGCACTGGCCTTCTTGATTCCGGCGGCACCGGCGGTGGCTCAAGCCCAGTCGCCCGGGCTGAACGCGGCCTGCCAGACGGTCGAGCGCAAGGTGTACAAGGATTTCCGCGAGCTTGTCACCATCGACCTGGACACCGCCACGGATCCACAGATGCGCTCGTTGGTCGTCGTTCTCCTGGACGAAGCAATCGAAGAGAAGCTGTCCGTTATGCCGGTCGTCCTTCAGCAGCGGGTGCGGGGGGGCACCCCGGAGGAGCTCCGCGATTACCTCAAGACGCTCGTCGGTCAGGACGGACACGGCGCTCCGGATTTGCAGGAACGCTGGGTGACGGATCTGCGGATCGTGGTGGGCCAGACGATGACGGGCGCTGGTGCCAACGTGAAGGCAGCCGCGCAGAAGGTCCTCGACGAGGAAGCCGTCGAGGCCTACCTGGCTTACCTGAACGACGGCCTGTACGCCGCACGTGCGCTGGACTGCGCGTCTCAGCCGACGGCGACCCCGACGTCTCAGCCCACCACGACGCCGAGCGCCACGCCGACCGCCGTACCGACCCCTGCCTCCTCCACCACCGCGGCCGGCGGCGACGGTGGCGGGCTGCCGGTGACCGGTGCCCAAACCGCGACCATGGTCGGCATTGGCGGTGCGCTGCTGCTCCTCGGCGGCGCGGTCTACGTGATCGGACGCCGACGCCGGGCACGCTTCGTCGCATAGCGCCAACTCGACGCGCCCGGCTCGATGCTTCATCGGGCAGGGCGCGTTCGGCGCTCCTGGTTCAGCGGCTCTCCACGGGTGTGCCGTGGAAGGCTCAAGCGGCGATCGCCCGGGCGGTCGCGTACACATCGGCGGGCAGGGCATGGTGGAGCTGCCACAGGATGCGCATGGGCCGCTCCCCGGTGTGCGAGTCGTACGTCATGGTGCCGGCGTACAGGTAGGGCGGCGCGCCCAGGTCCCGGTCGGCCAGGTGCTCATAGACGCCCCGCTCAAGATCCGTCATTAGGTCACGTAACTCTCTCGGTAGTTGTACTGCCGTTCGCCACGCTGTGGGAGCTGTCGCTCGCACTTCCCGGTGGGAACACCAGCACCCGTACATCCGGGAGGGCAGCGAAGGCCCGTTCTATCAATGGTCGGATCTCGTCCCAGTCGAGACCGCCGTTACCGCAGCCCAGCGCCGGCACTGCTACCGAGGAGATTCCGTGTGCGCGTACAACGCGGACGAGGTCAAGGAGACCGGCCTGCACATCTGCGACCTTCGAGCTGGTACGCCAGTGGCCCTTCGTCGGAAAGTTGATCACGTAGCGGCCTGGTCCTGGGCGAGCCGAATCAAATAGGAACATCTGTCCAAGTTTGATCTCTTTGGCGGCGCATGCTGTCCGGTAGGCGGCGTAGTTCGCTGGGTAGGCGCGCTTGAACTGGAGGGCGATCCCCTTGCCCATTACGCCCACGGTGTTGACAGCGTTGACTAGAGCCTCGGCATCAGCGGTCATCAGGTTGCCGTGCGCGGCGATGATCATGTGTGTGCCTTCCCCTCTGGTAATTCTTAGTACCAGTTGGGCCTGACATTCGCGGCGATGATGCCATCGACATCGACATCGACATCGGCGGGTGGAACGCCCTCAAGATCGTCGAGACGACTTCAGCGCCTCGATGACACCACCCCAACGTTCCGGCCCGTGCGCTGGGTTCAGCGGCTTCCCGTCGGCAACGACAATGCCGGCAGCGCGCAGCACCGCCACGTGACCTTCGTACGACGGATGCGCAGCCAGTTCGGCCTTGACGTGCGGGAAGGCAAAGATCGGTAGGCCCGCACCCAGCGACTCGTTGAGTACGCCGAGTGCCAAGGTGTCGTTGATGCCCAACGCCCACTTCGTCATCGTGTTGAACGTGACCGGCGCGGCCACCACCACGTCGGCTGGTGGGTGCGGCTCGGGGTCGCCGGGCATCCGCCATTCGACGCGTACGAGATAGCCGGTCTTGTCTTGCAGAGCCGCCCGGTCGAGCCACGGCGCGGCGGTCGGGCTGACGATCATGCACACCCGCCATCCGTCGGCGATCAGCAGGTCCACCAGCTCGTCGATGTTTTCGGCCGGACCTGCGGCGCAGACGACCAGATACAGCACCGGGCGTTCCGTCATGATCGCAGTCTGCCGAGTCGCACGGCATGCGGTCCAGTGGATACGAATTGAGCGGTCAACGCACTTTCAGAACCTGACCCGGTGGCGGACGCGTCCGTCACGAGCCACGGTGTGAGGTTGCGCTCGAAGGCGTCAACTGCCGACTGACGTGACCGAACGGCTCAGCGACGGTCGGACGCGGTCCCCGGAAGAGGGTGATGCCTGTGAGTCATCAAGATGACTCACAGGCATCACGGGCGTCAGGACATTGCCGGCTGGACTCCGCTCGCGCCGGTCGTCCGGAGCGGGGTCAGGCGGAGGTGTCGCCGAACTCGCGTACGCCGTCGACGTCAAGCGTGATCCGGGAGTTCTCGGTCCACTGGCCTGTGGCGGCGAGCCAGCTCGGGTCGTCGCGCTCGTCGATGTCGCTCCAACTGTGCCGGTGATGCCGTAGCAGGATCGGCCCGGTCGACTCACCCGGCTCCAGCGTGCCGTCGGTGAAGGTCAGCTCGACCCAGCCGGGGACCGGTGTTCCCGGGATCGGGTAACCCGGCGGCGTTGGCGTCGTCATCCCGCCCGGTGGCCCGCCCGGTGGGATGAAGAACTGCACGGTCTGCCGGATCCGGTCACAGCCCAGGGCGGCCCAGTCGCAAGTGGGCACCAGCGAGGTGTTGGCGCCCTCGAAGCGCAGGTGGTAGCGCACCCGCACGGTGCTCAGGTCGAGCGGCCCGGTGCCGGTGTTGGTGACCTTCAGGGCGTGCTGGATCTGGTTGTTGGTCGGGGACCAGTCGAGGTTGAGGTAGCTGACCGTCGCGCGGCCGTTGGCGGTGCGCACGGTGGTGACGGGCGAGGGGTCGGAGTAGCCGCCGAGCGCGCGGGCGGCAACCGCGATCCGGTACGTCGTGCCGGGTGCCAGGTCGGTGAGCGTGATCGTGGTGTCGATCGACGTGCCGAGCCAGCGGTACGTGTTCGGGCCCAGCGGAACCTGCACCTCGTAGTTGATCAAGTGCTCGGCCGCCGGATCACCGACCCAGGTGGAGGGCGCCCAACTGAGGGTGAGCTGGTGTGGTTGGTTGACCACCACCGTGGGGCTGCCGGGGGTGCTGATCGCCGGGCCGTCGGCGCGGGCGACGTCGACGGCGAGCAGGCTCGCCAGCGCGGCGAGGGCGACGGCGGCGGTCAATCGGCGGGCAGACATGAGCGAATGGTAGCCGCAATGCATGGATATCAATGCGGTGTCTCACTTGTTGACGGCGGGTATGCGCGGCGGTGCCCCAATAGCGCATTGTCAGGATTCTGCACCTGTTCGACCTGGCGATCAATCAAGTTTCCTCAATACGCTGAGCGGGCGGCCCATCCATCGCGAGGTGTCGAATGGTCATTCCACGTCCCGTTGTCGCAACGCTCGCGGCCGTAATCTGTTGGCTTTTGATCGTTTCTCCGACGCCCGGTCCGGCTGCTGCTGCCCCCGCCGGAAGTCAGGAAACGGCCGATTATCTGGCTACCCACCCGGGCGGTAAGGCGATCAACGACAACGAGATCAGTTACGACGGTGGGGCGTTCGTCGTGACCCTGCGGCGGCCGATCGGGACGCTCGCCGTCGCCGACTGTCCGTCAGGCTGGTACTGCTTCTACGAGTGGCCCAACTACGGCTATCCCCGGGGTCGGCTCTCCGACTGCGGGCGGCAGAGCCTCGCCACCTGGTACTGGCAGTTCCGTGTCGAGTCGGCGCACTACAACCTCACGAGCGGGTCGGTCGGGTTCTACTACTACGACACCCGACTCTTCGACGTCGGTGCCGGAAACCGGGTTCGCAGCGACGCGTCCCCCTACCGCAACTGGCCGAACTACGTGCAGCGTCGCTGCGGGTGACGTCAGGCGCAGCCGGGCCCGGTGGTCCGGTCGGTCCGCTCCTTACGCAGGAACAGCACGTAGTCGAGGGTCTGGTTGTCGGTCACCGTGGTCGTCTCGTGACTGAGCAACTCGCCGGTGTGCGGGTCGAACTGCACGGTCTCCCGGCGGTCCTCGGCGTCGGCGCTGAAGGCCAACCCGGGTCGGTCGCCCCAGTCCGGGTACGCGCCCCTTTCCTGAATGCCAGGTGTTGCCGCCAACTCGAACAGCAGCGCCGAGATCTGCCCCGGGGTCAGCAGGTGGTAGCGGAAGAGCCGGCTGACCACGTTTACCATCCCGGCGGCGGTGCGCAGCTCCGGTGGTAGCTCGTTCAGTTGCGCGGCGAGTTGGCGGCGCAGTTCCGACGGGTCCACTGACGGCACCGGCGGCACCTCGGACAGGTCGCCCCGCCCGTAGCGGAACGTAGCGGGCACGCCGGAGCGGCGACCCTTGGTGGTCGTCGTGACGACCCGGCGACCGGACAGCGCGGGAGTCCACCACAGGTGTTCGTCCCGGTAGCTGTCCCGCTTGACCCCGGGCGCCAGGTCCGCCGGGGCCCAGACCCGCAGACAGGACAGGGTGTACGCCCCGTCGGCGGGGCTCGGGGCGATCCCTGCGACGGCCAGCGCGAGGTCGGCGAGGCGTTGCGCCCTGCCGGCGTACACCGGGATGTTGTCAGGCGACGGCACCGCACCCGGCGGCGCCTCGCTCGTCGGCGCGACCCGGGCGTCCCCGCGCCCCCTGAGCGTGCCTGCGCCGACCGCCGCCAGCGACGTCAGCGTCACCCCGCCGCCGAGCAGGATCACCAGGACGGCCCGCAGCCGGGGTGGCAGCCGGCTGATCCGGCCGGAGGCCGGCGGCGGCACCGGGAGGTTCGCTGCCGTGGGGCGGCGGGGTCGCGGAATGGCGTTCGTCCGGGCGGCCACGATGTGCCGGGGGACCGACCGGTTCGTACGTCGGTTCCCGTCCCGGACCGGAGGCCGCCCCGACGCGCTGGCGCTGGCCGCCGTGCCCGTCGCCGCGCCCGGCCGGCCGCCGACGGGCGCGTTGCCGTGCCAGCCACCGGGCACCTGGCGCTGCGGGATCGCCACCGTCGGCCACCGCCAGGTCGGCGCCTCCGGGGTGGACGGACGCCGCGCCTGGTCGAGGTGAGCCCGGTCCAGTGGGGCGCCCCGGTTCTGCTGGCTCGGCTGCGCGCCCACCGCGTCGAACCGGGCCGGCCGGTCGTTGCCCGGGAACGTGGGCTGCGGGTCCGCGCCGACGACCGGCACGGTGGGCAGGCCGGCCGCGGCAGGTGGGACGACATCGGGGCGGAACTCCCGCTGGTAGGCGAGCGCCGCGTGGGCGGCCAACCGGAAGTACCAGGCCCGACCGGCGCGGCCGGCGTCCTCGTAGGTACAGCAGATCAGCGCCTGACTCAGCAGGGAGAGCAGGTACTGCGCCCGCCAGTTCACACCCCAGTTGCCGTCCTTGGCGACCGCCAACCCGACCGCGTAGCTGGCCTTGATCACCTTGGCGGGCAGCGCGGGCAGCCGGTCCGACGGGCGTTCACGCGGATCGACAAGCAGGGTACGCAGCGCGTCGGCCTGCACGCTGCGGGTGCCGGCCGCCAGCTCGGCGTGGACGGCGTCCAACAGCAGGCTGACCAGGTCCCGGGTGAGCGGCGCGTCGACGGCGAACCGGTCGGTGTCCACCAGACAGAACCTCTTGAGGTGCACCGACCACGCACCGGAGGACGGGAAGAGAGCATTGCCCCCGTGCAGATCCCCGTGGGACACGCCGCAGAGCTGGTCGAGCGGATCGCCGTGGAACAGTGAGCTGCCGTCGCCGAACCGGAGCGGGTTGGGGACCACCGTGTTGGTGGCGGGGTCGAGCAGCCAGTCGGCGTCCAGGTCGCGCAGGCCGAGCGCGTCCGCCGCCGTGTACACCTCGGAGGTGGCTCCGGCGTCGGCAAGCTCCCGACGCACGAACTCGACGACGCTGGTCCGACTGCTCCGCCGCCCCGCGCGGTGCCACCCGTTCCACACCGCGTCGAGCAGCGTGCGGTAGGCGTCCTTGAGCTGGTCGTCGCTCACCTTGGCGAGCGGAACGACAAGCTCCGCGCCGTGCGCGATGTCCTGGAACATCAGGTACCGGCCGTCACCGACCGGGTATCGCGGGTACGGCTGGCCGACCAGGTGGCGCTCGGCGAACCCGGCGTCGACGGCGACGGCCGCCGCGTGCCGGGCGGCTTCCTCGATCGCCTGCCCGGCCGGCAGCACCTTGACGTACAACTGCTCGGCGTCGCGGCCATCGCGTCGTTGGACGATGACCGGGATCAGCTCCGCGCCGCTGCGCCCACGGCGTCGGGTGGCATGGCACGGCGGGCGGACGGTGGCATCACGCCCGGCCGCCCACTCCCGCAACGCGACCGAAACCGTCGCATCCTGTATGTACCGTTCGAACTCGTCAACGGGACCGTCGCCCATGTCCGCCGTTGGACCTTCCACGAAGTGGTGAAAGTGGACGCGGACGTTCGGGGGTGGCACGTCCGAGTGAGGGATGCGCGGTAAACGCGAAAGTCAAGCTACCGCAACTTTCGGGCGAACGCGGTATTTATTCGCAGCTTCCCCCCGGACCTACCCAAAGGTAACAAATGATCACCTTCCGCTTTCGCGGCATCGCTTTCGGTAACATCCATCAGGGCGGATCTCTGGGCGTCTCGGCAGGTCGTCAGACCTGATGGTCCGTTACGCGACGTAGTCAATTTGAAGATAACGCCTGGTGGGCCAATTACCTACCGTGAACCCGTCATCACGAACGGCCTCGGCGTCGGCGTCGTCACGCCCGCCCCGGGCCTCAGACGGGAGAAACACTATGCGCACCACCACACAAGCCCGAGCGCTCGTACTCGTGCTCGGTCTCCTCGCGGCCGGGGCGGTGCTCGTCCCGGCGAGCCCGGCGTCCGCCGCGGTCCCCGGCCTGGTCCGGATCGCCGCGACAAGCGTCAGCAACTCGGCCGACTTCCACAGCGCCACGGCCACCTGCCCGGTCGGCAAGGTGCTCACCGGTACGGGTTACGAGCTGAACGGCGTCACCGGTGAGGGCGTCGTCGACGACCTGCGCCCCAACGGCGGTGTCGCCGCCGCGCCGACGTCCGTCACCGTGGGCGCCTACGAGACGGAGGCGTTCGCCGGCAACTGGTCGGTGACGGCGTACGCGATCTGCGCCAACCCGCTGCCCGGCCTGGTGCGGGTCTCCGCGGTAAGCGTCAGCGACTCGGCCGACTTCCACTCCGCCACGGCCACCTGCCCGGTCGGCAAGGTGCTCACCGGTACGGGTTACGAGCTGAACGGCGTCACCGGTGAGGGCGTCGTCGACGACTTCCGCCCCAACGGTGGTGTCGCCACCGCGCCGACGTCCGTCACCGCCGGCGCGTACGAGGCGGACGCCACCGCTCTGACCTGGTCCGTGACCGCGTACGCCATCTGCGCCAACCCGCTGCCCGGTCTGGTGCGCGCGTCGGCAGTGGGTGCCAGCAACTCCCTCGACTTCCGCAGCGTCGTCGCGGGCTGCCCGGTCGGCAAGGTGATGACCGGCGCCGGCTACGAGCTGAACGGTGTCACCGGTGAGGGCATCGTGGACGACTTCCGGCCCAACGGCGGCGTCGCCACCGCGCCGACGACAGTCGACTCGGGTGCCTACGAGGAGGATGCCTTCGCCGGCAACTGGTCCGACACGGCGTACGCCATCTGCGCCACGGCGTAACCAGTCATCCGGTGTTGCCGCCCCACGAACACGGGGCGGCAACACCCTTGACCGGTCACCTCACGATCCGCCCTGGCGTTGGATCCGCCCATCGCCAGAGACCTTGGCTCGACCCAGGTCGCGCTCTGTGCCAGCGGACCCGGTCGCGGTACGGCGGTGACGTTGGTCAGGCGAGTGCTCCACGGGCGAACCCTGGCGGCCCGGAGCGCCGCTGCCCGGATGCCGCCGACCTCGCGCCGACTCGCCGCCGCTGTCGTGTTTGTTCTGCTTGTGGCTACCCATGGATCGCGCGTACCCGGTCACCGTGCGGCTAGTCGTTCTCGGTCCACTGGCTGGCGGCGGTCGGCCCGGTGGACGCTCGCGGGAGCGAGCGGACTCACGGATTCCAGTAGACGAGGACGCTGGCCTGGTCGAAGCGTCGTTCCTTCAGGTCGGCACGCTGTATCACCCAGTGGATGGTCGCGCCGCCCTGTCTGCCGCCGTGAAACTCGGCCAGCAGAACCCAGTCACCATGGTCGGGTGGCCCGTCCTTGCCGGAGTTGCCCGAGCGGTGGGCGCCCAACCAGGCGGGGTTGAAACCGTTGCAGTCAGTGCCGTAGCCGCCCAGCAGCAGCGGCGTCGTGTGGCCTCCGTAGGAGAAGGCGCCGTCCGGCACGTCGCCCAGGACCTCCTGCCACACCTCGGTCATCTCTTCGAACGGAGGATCTCCCGGCAACGGCGGAGACCACGGCGGCCCTGGGATCGTCTTGACGTAGGGCAGGGAGATGTCGACAGTGAGGTGCAGATCGCCCTGCGGGATCTCCGCGTAGACCTCGGCACACTCCTCGTCGTCTGGAGAGAAGCCCGGCGGATACTGCTCTCGCTCATCGACGGCCACGCCCGCCGGCACGTACATCACCTGGCCGTAGCCGTCTTCCTCGGGCCAACCGAACAGCAGCAGGTGGCCGTCGGCCGGTAGCGGAAGGTCGGTCACGTCTGCCGGAAGGGCAGCGCAGTCGATGGTGGCGATCAAGGGGAACCGGGGGTCCTCGGCGTCGGCTGGCAGCAGCACCGGCCCACGGATGACGCCCACGACCGGCCCGTCACCCTGCTGGGTCAGGAGCGCGGACGGGCGGGCGAGCCCCAGCCAACGCTCCACATCGGCGGCTGGGATGTTGCGGCGCAGCGCCTCGGCGCGGACCTGATCGAGAATCTTCTCGTTTCGGGGAAGCACGCGAGCACCGTAGATCAACCGTGCGACGTCCTTCGACCCTGCCGAGATGCGGTGTCGCTGTTGGCTGCCCGGAAGGCAGGTGCCCCGGCAATCGATACCGCGATTTGCCGTCGGCGGGCGGCGGGTGGGAGCGCCCCTCCATAGCGTCCGAACCACTGAGTTGCGCGAGCGCGCGATCTGAGGGAGGCGACCATGCAGGCGGCCGACGGTGTGGTGTTACCGGGGGAGCGGGCTCCGGTCCGGGTCAACATGGACAGGTGGCGCTCCGGGCTGCCGCGAGACGCGTGGCCCGAGGGCCTTCCGGCGACCGGCGAGATCTGGCGGCGCGATGTCTTCGCGGTGGCCGAGGCGTACCGGTCCGGCACCGCGAGCCCACGCCACCTGCTGACCGCCGTGCTGGTCTGGGCCTACGGACCCATCGGGTACGGCCCGTGGCGCGCCACCAGGTCGCTCGACGCCGACCCGAACGGCAAACGCCTCGCGTACGCGCTGGAGGAGGTGTCTGTGCCGACCCCCGACGAGGACGCGCTGCGCACGGCGTGCCGCCGCTTCGGCGACCCCGACCACGCTCGCCTGCCCTGGTTGGGGCCGGGCCTGTTCACGAAGGTCCTCTACTTCGTCGGCTACCGGCGTGGGGTGGGCGGCGTGCAGCCCCTGATCCTCGACCGTGTCGTGGCCGGCCTGCTCCCCGCCGAGGCCGGTGTCGGCCGGCGCAACGGCTGGTCTGCCGAGGAGTGGCTTGCCTACCTGCGGTGGGCGGCCGAGCAGGCCCGGGTGCGGGCAGTCGAGGCGGACGAGGTGCAGATGACTGTTGTCGACGGCGGGTGAGGTGGATCGCGCCGCGTGGAGGTGGCTATCGCGCCGCGCGGAGGCGGTCGTCGAGCGCGTCGAGGTCGGGGACGAACCAGATGTGCCCGCCCTGGTTCGACTCGTGCACCAGGGCGCGCAACGCGGAACTCTCCGCGAGCTGCGCCGAGATGTCGCCGACGATGGCCAGCCGCAGCCGGTAGTTGACGAACTTCTGCATCACGTCACCGGCGAAGCGGGTGCCCAGCGAGAAGAAGCGTTCGTCGAGTCGGTTGGTGGGCACGGCGACCACCTGGGCGCCGAGGAACGCCGCGCCGATCAGGTCCAGTGCGTCCTGCTCGGTGGCGACGGTCGGGCCGGCCGGGTCGCAGACCAGCACCTGCACGCCGGCGCGCTCCTGGATCTCGTCAGGCATCGTGGACCTCCGGGTCGAGTAGGCCGTTGTCGGCGTTGAGGACGGCGTCGAGCAGGTGCAGCAGTTCGGCGGTGTCGACCGGGGCGCCCAAAATGATGATCTTCATGCGGTGGCGTTGCTCGTCGTACACCGTCTGCACCCGCAGCGGGTTGGCCTGGTCGTGCGCGGTGTTGGCGCTGGTCAGCACGAGCGTGCCGAGCCGGTCGGCGGCGGCCCGGTCGACACCGTCGATCTGCACGATGCTCGACACCTCCGCCGGCCCGGTCACGGCGGCCGGTGCCTGCCCGGTGAGGGCGTCGAGATCGCTGGCGGCGATCCGATACTGCTTGCCGATCCGCACCGCGCGCAGCCGGCCCGAGCGGATGTAGCCGCGCACGGTGCGAACGTGCAGGTTGAGCCGGTCGGCCACCTGCTCAACTGAGTACAGTTCTTCCGTCATCGTTCCCTATGATACCCGGATAGGGAAGTGTAGGGAGCGATAGGTCAGGTCTCCGCCGACTGGAGGGTCTTCGCTACCGGGTGGCGTGCGGCGACCAGGGCCGGCACGGCGGTGAGCGTGACGACGGCGAGCAGCACTCCGCACGCCGCGCCGAGCATCCAGGAGGCGGGCGCGTACCGGTTGTCGTCCCCGGCGAAGTAGCTGACCAGTCCCACGAGGATTCCACCGGCGACGCCCGGTATCGCGGGAAGTAGCTGTGCAATCGCCAGACCCATCCCGGCCTGCCCGGGTGTCGCGCCGAGCGCGCGGGCGATCGCCAGCGGATGCCGGGAGTCGAGGACCGCGGTCCAGGTGCTCACGACCGTGTTGAGCAGTGCCAGGACGCATACCACGCCGACCACGAGGAGCATGGCCTGGGTGGTGCGCTCGTCGCGGGTGTCGGGAAGCGCCGAGTAGCCGAGATTCAACGGGTCGCGACGCTGGGCCAAGGCCATCAGCACAACGGCGATCGCGGTCGTGGCGATCAGGGTGTTCACAGTGACAAGCCGGGCGCGGCGCGGTCGGCGCGCGTTGATGCGTACCCCGATCAGGAGAGCGGTGGGCAGCCGGCGCGACAGCCAGATGGCCCACCCACGGCGTCGCGGTGGCGTCGCGGCGTCGGCCAGCGCATGGATGGTGCTGGTGGTGGCGGCGCGGACCACCGATCCCAGGGTCGCCGCGACCGAGATTCCGAGGGCGAGCGCGGTCGCCGCGAGGACGATGCGCAGCGGTGGCGGGTGGACGCCGACCGAGCCGATGAGCCCGACGGCCGGGCGGAACAGCGTGGGCGCCGCGAGCCAACCGGCGGCGAGACCCGTCCCGGCGGCGACAAGCCCGATCACGAGGTACTCGACGAGGTGGCTGATGGCGATCATGGCGGGCCCAGCCCCGACGGCCTTGAGCAGCCCCACCCGACGGCGCTGGCCGATGGCCCGGCCCGCGACGATGCCAGCGACGCCGGTCACCGCGAGGGCGGTCAGCAGCCAACTGCCGATCAGCAGGGCCTGCCGCGCCGGGCCGTTCAACCTGCTGCTGGCCTCGGCGATCTGCCGCTCGGTGCTGAAGCGCCAACCGTGAAACCTCGGATCGTGCTCAGTGTCGCCGAGCGACGGTTCGATCGCGGCGACGCCGCGTCCCGGGTGGGCCAGTGTGAGGTTCAGGGTGTACGACAGTGGCTGCTCACCGGCGAGCGGAGCGATGTCGCCGCGGTCGACCCAGACCAGGCCGCCACCCTCGGTCAGCACGCTGCCCGGGAGGTGCCACCCGGGGCGCGGGTACGCCGGTCTGGCGGCGGTGATCGCGATCCCGGCCACGTGCAGCGGGTGGCCTTCGACGGTGATTGTGTCGCCGGGGCGGATGGCGAGAGCGTCGGCGAAGGTGCGTTCGACCACGACGCCGCCGGGGCGTACCCAGGTGCCGTCGGTCACTGCAGGCCGGTCGACGGCGGCGGGTGCCTCGTCACGGCCCTCGACGATGACCCGGACGGTGGTGTCGCGGGCGGTCAGTGCCAGGAAGGCCAGCGGAAAGGGCCCGCTGTGCTCGGTGACGCCGGGCAGCGTCGCCAGCGGGGCGAGCGCGTCGAGGGCCTCCGGACCGGTGAAGCCCGGCTCCACCACCAGGTCGGGCCCGGCGGTGGCGGCCTGGGTGCGCTCGTACGGGCGGGTGACGAGTTCGTTGAGGGTGAGGCCGAGAGTCAACGTCGCGGTCGCGGCGGTGATGGCGACCAGTAGCAGCACGTTCTCCGTCCGGTGCTGACGCAGCCCTCGGATCAGCAGTCGCCAGATGAGCAGCAGACGGCCAGCCACCTCAGCGCACCTCGCCGTAGACGGTGCCGGTGTCGCTGAGGAGGCTGTCGTCGGCGAAGGCCCCGTCCCGCATGGAGATCACCCGGTCTGCGACCGCCGCGATGCGGGCGTCGTGGGTGACCACGACAAGTGTCTGCCCGGTGTTGCGCAACTCCTCGAACAGTCTCAGCACCTCCAGGGTGGCGGCGCTGTCCAGGTTGCCGGTCGGTTCGTCGGCCAACACGACGTGCGGCTCGTTGCTCAGTGCGCGGGCGATGGCGACGCGTTGGCGCTGGCCGCCGGAGAGTGCCGAGGGGAGGTGCGTGGCGCGGTCGGCCAGCCCGACCTGGTCGAGCAGGTGCAGGGCGCGCCGCCGAGCGCGACCCGGCGACCACCCGGCCAGCAGGGCGGCCATCTCGACGTTCTCCACCGCGGTGAGTTCGTCCATGAGGTGGAAGGACTGGAAGACGAGACCGACGGTGTCGCGCCGCAGCCGGGCGAGGGCGCGCTCGCTCATCGTGTCGATCCGGCGGTCGGCCAGCCACACCTCGCCGGCAGTGGGGCGCTGTAGCCCGCCCAGCAGGTGCAGCAGCGTCGACTTACCGCACCCGCTGGGCCCCATGATCGCCAACGTCTGGCCGGCGGGCACGTCCAGGTCGACCTCGTCGACCGCGCGTACCAGCGCGTTGTCCCAGCCGTACCACCTGGTCAGCCCGCGCGTCCGCACCGCCATCGACCCGGTCATGCCCCCGCCTTCCGTCCAGCTCGATCACGCTCGGACCACATGCGCTCGCACGCTTCCAGCCATTCCAGATCAGCCCGCAGCCGCAACACGACGCCCTCCAACAGCAATCCGGCAACCGGATCCACCGACCGCTCCAACGCCGCCCGTTGCGCGTCACGCAGACGGCGCAGCACCTCACGCCGTTGCGCGTCCACCAACGCGACCGGATCGGCCAACCGGGCAGCCGCAGCCGCCACCAGCTTCAGGTGAAACTCCGTGAGGTCCGGCTTCGGCCAGCTCACCTCGGTCAGCCAGCCGGCCACCCGCTGCTGTCCGGCGGGGGTCAACGCGTAGACCCGTCGGTCGGGCCGGTCCGGCAGGCCCTCGGCCTGTTCGGAGGTCACCAGGCCGGCCTTCGCCAACCGGGCCAGCGTCACGTAGACCTGCCCCGCGTTCATCGCCTCCCCGAGCGGGCCGAGCGCGTTTCGCATCCGGCTGCGCAACTCGTACCCGTGCGCCGGCTCCTTGGCCAGCATGGCCAGCACCACGTCCTGCACCCCGGCACACCCCTCGAATAGACCGCTAATAGATAACCGCTAGCTATGGCACTGTCAAATCTCGACGGCCGGTGTCGGGGGGTTCCAGTACCGTCTGGGAACCATGGACGCGCGGCGCGGCGACGCCATCATCGGGCGGGATCACCCCGCAGGTCTGCTGCGCGCCGAGCTGGACCGGGCCGCCACCAGCCACGGCGGCCTCGCCCTGGTCACCGGCGAGCCGGGCATCGGCAAGACGACCCTTGTCACGTCCGCGGCGCGGGAGGCCCGGCAGCGGGGCGCGCTGGTGCTCGGCGCCGCCTGCTGGGATTCCGACAGCGCCCCCGGCTACTGGCCGTGGGTGCAGGTGCTGCGCGGTCTGCGACGTTCCGCCGACGACTGGGCGGTGGCGCGGCAGGCCGCCGAACCGGCCCTCACGGCCCTGCTCGGCGAGTCCGGCACCAGCAAGGAGCAGGCCGACCGCCTGACCGGTTGGGCCGGCGTCGACACCGGCCCGGACGTCGCCGACCAGGAGGCGTTCGCGCTGTACGACGGGGTGACGGCCGCACTTGTCGCGGTCTCCCAGCGCCGGCCGGTAGTGGTCATCCTCGACGACCTGCACTGGGCCGACCCGGCCTCACTGCGGCTGCTGAGCTTCGCCGCCCAGCACACCTGGTTCGAGCGCCTCCTGCTGATCGGCACCTACCGCGACGCCGAGGTCGAGTCGGGTGAGCACCCGCTCCGACCGTTGCTGATGCCGCTTGTCGCGAAGGCCACCACCGTCACCCTCACCGGCCTCTCCCGGGACGAGGTGGCGGCGCTGATGACCCGGACCGCCGGGCGGGAGCCGGATGCCGGCCTCGTCGACGAGGTGCACCGGCGCACCGGCGGCAACCCGTTCTTCATCGAGCAGACCGCCCGGCTGTGGCACGCCGACGAGGCCGCGGACACGATCGCGCCCGGCGTACGGGAGGCGGTGCGGCGTCGCCTGGCCCTCCTGCCCCCGCCCGTGGTCGAGGCGCTCACCGTCGCCGCCGTGCTGGGTCGCGAGTTCCACCGTCAGGTCCTCGCGGCGTGCGTGACCGCCCCCGTGGCGCAGGTCGACCGGCTGCTCGACCGCGCGCTGACCGCCCGCCTGGTGGTCGCCCGGGGCGGCGGCCGGTTCACCTTCGCCCACGACCTGGTCCGCGAGACGCTCTACGACGGTCTGGCCGACGACGACCGGCAGGCCCGGCACGGCGCTGTGGTCCGGGCGGTCGACTCCCTGCGGGAGCTCACCGACCTGCTGATCCCGGCCGACCTGGCCCGGCACGCCTACCTCGCCGGCCCGGCGCTCGACCGGGCCCGGGTGGCCACGCTGCTTGTCGCCGCCGGCCGGGACGCCTTCGCCAGGCTTGCCACCGACGAGGCCGCAGTGCATTTCCGCCGGGCGCTGGAGGTCGTCGAGGACCGGACGCAACGGGTGCGGATCCTCGTCGAGTTCGGTGAGGCGCAATATCACCACGCCGGCCGGGAGGAGGCCGGGCGACTGCTCAGCGAGGCCGGCACACTGGCCCGCACCCTCGACGACCCGGTCCTGCTGGCCCGGGTAGCGCTCATCGTCAACCGCGCCCGCCAGGTGGAGACCGCCGACTCGATCGAGGCGGCGGAGTTGGTCCGCGAGGCGTACCGGCGGCTGATCGGCGAACCGGGCCCCGCCGCGTCGGTCGGCGCGTTGATCGCCGACCTGATCACCGCCACCGAGTCGATCGCCCGTCGAGGGCGGGACGACGAGGCGCTCACCTTCAGCCTTTGGGCCCGCCACGACACCACCTGGGGGCTGGGCACCGCGGCGACCCGAGCCGCGCTGACCGCCGAGATCCGCGACGTGGCCCGCCGCACGGGAGACCGCGAGACCGAGCACTGGGCCACCTCGCTGCGCTGGGTGGCGCTGCTGGAGTTGGGCGACCCCCGCTTCAACGAGGAGTTCACCACCTTCGTGAGCGTCGACCGGCGGGGCGACCTCGCTCGGCACCGGATGGCGGCAACCGTCGACAGCGCGATCATCGCGGCCTTCCGAGGGGACTTCGCCGAGGCCGACAGGAGGTTCGCCGACATCACCGACCTGAGCCATGCCGAGTTCGGCTTCATGGGTCATCACCTGCGCTGGTCCCGGCTGCTGTTGCAGGGCCGGCACGCCGAGGCCGAAACCCTGCTGGACGGCCTGGCACCGGTCGACTACCCCTACCGGGAGTTGCTGCGGGCGATCACCGCGGCGGAGCGAGGCGACGACGAGACGACGGTCCGGCTGACCACCGGCATCGAGGCGGCCACCATCCGGTACCCGCGCCCGGTGTCGCCGCTCTGGCTACGGTTGCGCGCGCAGGTCGCCGCGGCGTCCGCCGACCCGCGACGCTGCGACGCCGCGCGGGCCGCGCTCGCCCCGCACCGCGGAGAGTGGACGGTGGGGCTGTTCGGCTGCGACATCAGCGGTCCCGTCGACCACTGGCTGGCGCTTGTCGACGCCGCCCAACAGCGCTGGGACGACGCCGTCGCCGGCTTCACTGCCGCGCGTGACTCCGCCGACCGGTTGGGCTCCCGCCCCTGGTCGCTCATCGCCCGCGCCGGCCTGGCGAACGCCCTCGCCGGGCGGGGCCGCCCGGCCGACGCCGCGACGCTTGCCGCGTTGCGCGCCACCACCGTCCGGGAGGCAACAGCTCTCGGCATGACGCAGGTGCTCCACCGGCTCGGCGTGACCTCCACCGCTGCGGCCGGGCCCACCGCCACCGCACACCAGGTCGTCGCGCCGGGACCGACCGCAGCAGCCTGGTCCGGCCAGCCGGCCGCGCCGGACCAGGGCGTCCGGCCAGTCACAATCGGCGCAGGGCAGGCCGCAGCAGACGCGCCGGCCGGCGAGGGGTACGAGTTTCGGCGCGACGGGCCGGTCTGGCGACTCGGGTACGCCGGGTCGGTGGTGCACCTGCCGGACGCCAAGGGCCTGCGCGATCTGCACCTGCTGCTGAGTCGGCCGGGCAGCGACCTGCCGGCGGTGGAGCTGCTCGACCCGGCCGCCGGCCCGGAGTTGGTGGCCGCCCGCCGGATGGGTGCCGATCCCGTCCTCGACGACGAGGCGAAGGCCCGCTACCGGCAACACCTGGCACGTCTCGACGAGGAGATCGACCGGGCCGCGGCACGCGACGACGACCGGAAGGTGGCCGCGCTGGACGTCGAACGGGGTGCGTTGCTCGACGAACTGCGTGCCGCGGCGGGGCTGGCCGGCCGGAGTCGCCGGCTCGGCGACGAGGCCGAGCGGGCCCGCAAGACGGTGACCGCGCGGATCCGGGACACGTTGCGCAAGCTCGACGAGCGGCACCCGGCCCTCGCCGGCCACCTGCGCGAATCCGTCTCGACCGGCACCACCTGCCGCTACCTGCCCCCCGAGCCACTGCCCTGGCGGCTCTGAGAACGACCCACCCCACCCCTGCCGTGGCGAGGGTGGGGTGGGGTGGGGTGGGACAGGGTCAGCGGCGGTTGTACCTGTACATGGTCAGGGTGCCGAAGACGAGCACGAAGCCGGCACTCCACAGCAGCAGCCACATCGTGGCCGTCGGGTCCGACTCGCCGCTCATCGCACCGCGGATCGAGGCCACCAACTGCGTCACCGGGTTGACCTTCACGAACGCCTGGAGCCAGCCGGGCATGGTGCTCGGCTCGACGAAGACGTTGCTCAGGAACGTCAACGGGAACAGCACCATCATGCTGACCCCCATCACCGACTTCTCGCTGCGCAGGATCAGTCCGAAGAACGTCCACACCCAGGAGAACGCGAACGAGAAGACCACCAGCAGCCCGATCCCGACGGCCGCACCGACCACCCCGCCGGCGGGGCGGAACCCGAGCACCAGTCCGAGGCCCAGGATCACCACGGCGGCCAGGATGTAGCGCAGCACGTCGCCGAAGATCATGCCGACCAGGGCGGCGGGACGCCAGACGGGCAGCGTCCGGAACCTGTCGAAGATGCCCTTCTCGATGTCGGTGTTGAGGCCGATACCGGTGTACATGGTGATCATCACGACGCTTGTCACCATGATGCCGGGCAGGAAGAACTGGAGATATTCGCGCGGGCTGCCGGCGAGGGCGCCGCCGAACAGGTACGTGAACATCAGCACCATGATGATCGGGAACGCGGTCACGTCGAAGAGCTGCTCCGGCACGTGCTTGATCTTCAGCATGGCCCGCCAGCCGAAGGTGAGCGACGCGCCCAGCGCGCTCGGTCGAGGCGGTCGGGCACCGGGCGCGAGCACCGTCGCCAGCGCCTCGGCGGACGGGACGTAGACAGCCGGCGCCCGTTCGGTCGTGGTGGTCGTGGCGTTGCTCATCGGGCCGTCTCCAGTTCGTTGTCGTGCTCGTCGGCCGGCACGGCCGGGTGATCGGTCAGGGCCAGGAAGACCTCGTCCAGGCTCGGCTGGCCCAGGGAGAAGTTGTCCACGACGATGCCGGCGCGGGCCAGGTCGCCGAGCGCACGAGAGGCCTGGGCGCTGGCGTCGAGGTCGGTGCCGGCCTCGCCGACCCGGGCGGTCAACGCCACCGGGTCGGCGGCGAGCTGCACCGGCACGTTGAGCGCCTCGCGGAGCACCTGCTCCGCCTGGGGCCGTTGAGCGGGGTCACGCAGTCGCAGGTGGACGGTGCCGGAGCCGACTGACGACTTCAGCTCACCCGGGGTGCCCTCGGCGATCACCCGGCCGTGGTCGACGACCGCGATCCGCCCGGCGAGCTGGTCGGCCTCGTCGAGGTACTGCGTCGTCAGCAGCACCGTCGTGCCGTGCGACACCACCGCCCGGACGATCTCCCACACCTGGTTGCGGCTGCGCGGGTCGAGGCCCGTCGTCGGCTCGTCGAGGAAGAGCAGGTCAGGGGTGTTGAGGATGCTGGCGGCGATGTCGATGCGCCGCCGCATCCCGCCCGAGTACTTCTTCACCTGGCGGTCACCCGCCTCGGTCAGACCGAACGCGGCGAGCAGGGCCGCCGCGCGGTCCCGGGCGGCCGGCTTGCGCAGGCCGAGCAGGCGGCCCAGGAGCACCAGGTTCTCCGTACCGGTCAGGTCCTCGTCGACCGAGGCGTACTGGCCGGTGAGGCTGACCCGGGAGCGGACCTTGTCGGCCTCGGTGACCACGTCGTGCCCGAACACCCGGGCCGAACCACCGTCGGGGCGCAGCAACGTCGCGAGCACCCGGACGGCTGTGGTCTTGCCCGCCCCGTTCGGGCCGAGCAGGCCGTAGACGGTGCCGGCGGGCACCTGGAGGTCGATGCCGGCCAACGCCCGGGTGTCGCCGAACGAGCGGGTCAGTCCCTCGGCCTCGATGGCCAGGCCGGTGGTGCGTCTACTCATGATTCGTACCTTTCGGTGTGGGCGTTTCCTCAGGAGACGTAGGGCCGGGCGGCCCGGCCGTCGCGCAGGGCCAGACCCCACCAGCGGAGCTGGTCGAGCAGGACGCCGACGTCCCGGCGCACCTCGTCGGTGCACTGCGGCGTCGGCTCGCCGGCGAGCAGGTCGATTCCGACGACGTCGCGCACCGTCATGGCGTGCAGCGCGGTGAAGACCGTGCGTAGCTGGTCGACCGCGTGCCGGCCGGTGGACCGACAGCCGTACGACACGAAGCCGACCGGTTTGGCCTGCCACTCGTCGTACGCGTAGTCGATTGCCTGTTTCAAGGGCGCCGGGAAGCTGTGGTTGTACTCGGGGGTGACCACGACGAACGCCTCCGCCCGGCCCACCTCGCGGACGAACGCCCGGATGGACGGGGTCGGCTCGGCGGGGTAGCGGCCCGGGAAGTCGTACTCGGTCAGGTCAACGACAGTCACCGCCAGGTCGTCGTGCCGCACGGCCTGATCGACGAACCAGCCGGCGACCCGGTCACCGGCGCGTCCCTCCCGGGTGCTGCCGATGATCACGGCGACCCGCAACGGTGTCCTCATCGCCACCCCCCTTCCACCAGCACGGCGCGAGACGGCGGCCGGACCCCGCTAGATCCGATCTAGCGGGCGGCGTTTCGCTGTGGAATGTCGGTGGGGATCGGCTTGACTGGGGTCGACGAACAGGGGAGTGGGATGGCTCAGGTACGCATCGACCCGTGGCGCGAGGAGGATCTCGACCTGCTGCGGCGGCTCAACACCCCGGAGACGCGCAAGCACACCGGCGGCCCGGAAACCGACGAGCAGGTGCTGGTCCGGCACGAGCGCTACCTGCACTTCGCCGACGACGGTCAGGGTTGCATGTTCGTCATGGTCCTGCCGGACGGGGCGCGGGTGGGCAGCGTCGCCTACTGGTCCCGGCAGTGGCGGGACCAGCGGGTCTACGAGATGGGCTGGGCGGTGCTGCCCGCGTACCGGGGGCAGGGGCTGGCCACCGCCGCGGTGCGCGCGGTGGTCGACGTGGCCCGCGCCCGGCGGACCCACCGCCACGCTCACGCCTACCCTTCGGTCGACAACCTCGCCTCGAACGCGGTCTGCCGCAAGGCCGGGTTCACACTGCTCGGTGAGACCGGTTTCGAATACCCACCGGGGCAGATGATGCGCGCCAACGACTGGCAGCTCGACCTGACCGCCCCGCCGACCGAGGGTTGAGGTCGACGGGGCGGCCGGTGACAGGTCACCAGGTGGTGTCGAGGCGGTGCCGCTGCTCGGCGGTCAACTCCAGGTCCACCGCTGCCAGGCTCTCCTCCAGTTGCGCCACCGAGGAGGCGCCCACCAGCGGGATGGACGGCAGGTCGCCGCCCAGCAACCAGGCCAGGACCACCTGGTTGACAGTCGCGCCGGTCTGCCCGGCCACCTCCCGCAGCACGGCCAACCGTCGGGGTGCGCTCGGCAGGTCGTACGCGGCGCTGAGCGGCTTGTCCGCCCTGGTGAACGCCCCCTTGAGCAGCGGCGAGTACGCCACCAGGGTCAGCTCCGGCTCGGCCCGCAGGTAGCTGAGCAGGTCACCACCGACACCGCCCGGCTCGCCGTCCGGGTCCAGCTCGCTGACCAGGTCGGTGCGGTTCGGCAGGTAACTGCGGTGGTACTGGAGCACCTCGTACCCCGGCAGGCCGGCGGCGGCGGCCAGGGCGCGGGCCCGCTCCACCCGCCAGGCGCGGTGGTTGCTCGCGCCCAGCAGGCCCACAGTCCCCTCGGCGACCAGCTCGGCGAAGCCCTCCACGGTCTCCGCGAGGGGCACCGTCCGGTCCTCGATGTGCGCGTAGAGCAGGTCCAGCCGGTCCACCCCGAGGCGGTCGCGGCTGCGCTCCGCCGACTCGCGGATCACCTTCGCCGACAGGCCCTCGGCGTTGTCCAGGTAGCTGGTGCCGGGGGCCAGCGGACGGGCACCCAACTTGGTGGCGATGACGATCTCGGTGCCGACGCCCCGGCTGCGCCGCCACCGTCCGAGCAACTCCTCACTTTGGCCGCCCTGCGAGCCGTCGACCCAGAACGCGTAGTTGTCCGAGGTGTCGATGAAGGTGCCGCCCGCCTCGACGTACCGGTCGAGGATCGCGTACGAGGTGGCCTCGTCGGTGGCGCTGCCGAACAGCATCGCGCCGAGGCTGAGCACGCTGACCTCGCGCCGGGTCGCCGGGTCGGTGCCGATCGTGCGGTACCGCATGGGATCTCCTTCCGTGCGCCCTACCGGTGGGCGCCCGAGGATCACCCTGGCGGCTGGAGTGCGCTCCAGGTCAAGCGCTCGTTCACCAGGGCAGTACGCCGTACCCGCCGCCGGCGTCCATCTGGAAACCCCAGAGCAGCCCGCTCGGACCGTCGGCCGGCAACGTCGCCAGGTGCGTACTCACCTCCGCGCCCTGCTCGGCGGTGCGGAAGCCGTGGTGGCCGTTGAGGTCGGTGGCGCAGTAGCCCGGGTTCGCCGCGTTCACCTTGATCGGGGTGTCCCGCAACTCCTTGGCGTACATGGCGGTGAGCATGTTCAGCGCCGCCTTCGACGACGGGTACGGCACGGAGGTCAACTCGAACAACGCGCCGGCCGGGTCGGTCATCACCGCGATCGAGCCGACCTCGCTGGAGACGTTGACGATCCGGGCCGCGGGTGCCCGGCGCAGCAGCGGCAGCAGCGCGTTTGTCACTGTCACCACCCCGAACACGTTCGTCTCGTACAGCCGGCGCAGCGTCGCCACAGTCGTCTCGCTGGGCAGCCCCCGCGTGCCGTCGGCGAGGACGATGCCGGCGTTGTTGACGAGCACGTCCAGCCGGCCGTGTTCCGTCTCCACCCGCTTCGCGGCGGCCGTGACCGACTCGGCGTCGGTGACGTCCAGCGGCACGAACGCCGCGTCCGCGCCGCCGTCGCGCAGCTTGAGTTCCGCTGCCCGGCCACGCTCGGCGTCGCGCGCGCCCACCAGCACTGTCATCCCGAGGGCGCCGAGCTGTCGGGCGGTGGCGAAGCCGATCCCCTTGTTGGCCCCGGTGATCAGGGCGGTCATGTTCGTCATGCCGTCGAGCCTGTCCCCGCCGGCGGCACCGGGGGAGAGACGGAACGAGGCTGGGACCGGCGGTACCACCCTGGCGGGCCCGGGCCGGGGCATGCTGGAGGCATGACGAGCAGCGGCCTGCGGCGGGACGAACTGGCGGCGTTCCTGCGCAACCGTCGCGCCCGGCTGCGCCCCGCCGAGGTCGGCCTCCCCGACGGGGTACGCCGGCGCACCCCCGGCCTGCGCCGGCAGGAGGTCGCCCAGCTCGCCGGGATGTCGATCGACTACTACATCCGGCTGGAGCAGGGCCGGGGGCCGCACCCGTCCCGGCAGGTGCTCGCGGCGATGGCCCGGGCGTTGCTGCTGAGCCGCGACGAGCGGGAGTACCTGTTCCGGATCGCCGGGGAAAATCCGCTCCCGGCCGGCGGGCCGAGCCGGGAGGTGACCCCCGGCATACGGCACCTGCTCGACGCGATGACCGAAACCCCGGCGTACCTCGTCGACGCCGCGTACCACGTGCTGGCCTGGAACCGCCTGGCCACGTACTTCGTGGGGGATCTCGCGGCCGTGCCGGACGCGGACCGCAACATGATCCGCTGGACGTTTCGGCAGCCGGCGACCGGCGCGCACTGGACCGATGCCGAGGTGATCCGATTCGTGCGCAGCACGGTCGCGGACCTGCGGGCCGCCTACGGCCGCTACCCGGCCGACCCGGCGATCCGCGAACTGGTTACCGAGCTGCTCGGCACCTCGCCCCGGTTCGCTCGGCTCTGGGCGGAGCACGACGTCGAGGAACGCCGTCCGGTCGTCAAGCGGGTGCCGCACCCCGACCTGGGGCCGTTGGAGTTCGAGTGCCGCGTCCTGCTGGTGCCGGAGACCGATCAGCGGATGATCGTCTACGTCCCCGAGCCCGGCTCGGCGACCCACGCGGTGTTCCGCCGGATCGCCGAGCGCGTCGGCTCCTGACCTGAGCGGCAGCCGACGGGGTCGCCAGCCGGGGGAGAGGCGGGCGCCACCGCGGTGGTGTCCGCCCCACGGTGGCGTTCAGACGGCCTTCTCGAAGGCGGCCACCGCCAACGGCGCGATCTTCGCGATCAGCGCGGTGCTCGCCGCCAGGTCACCGTCGCTCGCCGAGGCGTCCACCTCCATGACGAAGTTGCCGCGCACCAGGATCAGCGTGCACTGGTGCCGGGTCGCGTTTCCCTTCAGCCGCTCGCAGAAGGTGATCACGTCGGGGCCGTTCGGCACCGGCGGAGGCGACGGCCGCACGATCGTCGATGTGCGCCCGTCGTCGGGCACCTCGTACTCCTTGCACGTCGACAGGACCGACCGCAGCTCGTCGGCGAGCTTGCGGCCGGGCACCTTCAGGTAGCCGACCACGTACTGCCGGATCCGCACGCTCTCGCCGTCCCAGAGCCGCTCCCGCTGGGCGGTGCGTTTGATGTCCGACGGCAGGCTCGCCCGGCACAGGGATATCAGCTTCCACGCATTGGTGTTCTCGTCGGTGTACTGGGCGGTCTCCGGGTGGAACTGCGCGTCCAGGTTCAGCATCGATGCGGTGACCCGGCTGCGGACCTCGGCCGTGGAGGTCGGCGCCGGACGCGGCTTCGGCGGGGTCGGCGAGGCCGACACCGACGGCGCGGACCAGCGGGGAGCCTCGGCGGCCTGGCTCGGTGCGCAGGCCGCCGAGCCGAGCAGGAGCAACGACAGCGGAAGCAGGAGGGTACGGCGGAGCGACATCGCCGGCGGCGGTCCTTTCACGCGAAAAAGGGGGGCCCGACCGGGCCCCCCTTTCAGTGGCGTCGCCGCTGGCCGTCGCGTTACGCCGGCAGGTAGGCGAAGGTGTCCGGGTTCGGGCCCTGCCGCCCGGCCTCGCCCTTGTCCAGCGCGGTGATCCGCTCCATCGCCGCGTCGTCAAGCTCGAAGTCGAAGATCCGGGTGTTCTCCTCGATCCGCTTGGGAGTGGTCGACTTCGGGAAGATGATGTCGCCGCGCTGCACGTGCCAGCGGAGCACCACCTGCGCCGGGGTCCGGCCGACCTGCTCGGCGATGTCGACCACGGTCGGGTCGTCGAGCACCTTGCCCTGGGCGATCGGCGACCACGCCTCGGTGAGGATGTTGTGCTCCCGGCCGTAGGCGCGGACCTCGTCGTTACCGAAGTACGGGTGCGCCTCGATCTGGTTCACCGCCGGCACCACGCTCGCCTCGTCGGCCAGCCGCCGCAGGTGTGCCACCTGAAAGTTCGACACGCCGATCGAGCGGGCGCGGCCGTCGCGCTGGAACTCCTCAAGCACCTTCCAGGTCGAGACGTAGTCACCGTCGTACAGGGTCGGCAGCGGCCAGTGGATCAGGAACAGGTCGATGTAGTCCATCTTCAGCGCCGCGAGCGTCGAGTCGAACGCCCGGCGGGCGTCGTCGGGGCGGTGGAAGGCGTTGTTCAGCTTGCTCGTCACGTAGACCGAGCCCCGGTCGAGGCCGGACACCCGGACCGCCTCGCCGACCTCGGCCTCGTTGCCGTACATCTCAGCGGTGTCGATGTGCCGGTAGCCCGTCTCCAGGGCCGTCGTCACCGCCGCGACGGTGTCCTTCGGCTCGATCTGGAACACGCCGAAGCCGAGCTGCGGAATGGTGGTGCCGTCGTTCAGGCTGATGTCAGGAACGGTGTTTGCCATTGCGGCTCCTTCGCGTCGTCTTCGTTGCCTGTCATCCATACCCGAGCGGACGGCGATCCACCGGCCAACCCGGGGTGACGAGCGCAACGCGGGAACTGTTCACCCGGTCGTGTCGAAGAGCACCGGCCAGGGACGGGCCGCCGGCACCGACGTCGGCGCGGGCGCGGACGCGACGGGCCCCGCGTCGGCCAGCACCTCGGCGGCGAGCTGCCCGAACATCGACGCCGCCGGGTGCGCCGACCGGTCCGGCCAGGCCGCCGAGGTGCGCCGGACCAGCGACACGCCGTCGATCGGGCGCCAGGCGATCCGGGGTTCCCGACGCGCCACCGTCGCCGGTTCCACGGCCACCGCGCCGCCGGCGAGCACCAGCCCGAAGAGGAACTCCGGGTTGCGGGCCGGCCGGACCCGGGCTGGACGCCAACCGTGCTGCCGGCACACCGTCAGCAGGTGGTCGTGCCAACCGGGCGCGGTCGCCCGGGGCGCGGCCACCAGATCCAGACCGGCGAGCGACGCGAGCGCCACCGCACGACCCCGGGCCAGCGGCGAGGTCCGCGGCAGCAACACCCCGAGAGGTACGTCCACCGGGGCGCCGAAACGCAGCCCGTCCGCGGTCACCGGGTGGTGCACGAGCCCCACGTCCAGAGTCCGCTCGCCGAGCATCCGGGCCTGCTCGGCGGTGGTCAGCTCGTGCAGCTCCACGTCCAGGCCGGGCGCCCGGGTGGTGAGCCCGTCCAGCAGCGCGCGCAGCGTCACCGCGGGCGTCTCCGGCGGCACCCCGGCCCGGAGGACGCCCAGCTCACCCGCGCGGATCTGGCCCATCAGACTACGAAGCCGACCCGCACCGGCGAGCAGCTCCTCAGCCTCGCCGAGGAGCAGCTCACCGGCCGTGGTGAGGCGTACCTGGCGGCGGGACCTGTCGAACAACTCGACAGTCAGCTCCCGTTCCAGGCGCTGGATCGACTGGCTCAGGGGCGGCTGGGCCATCCCGAGCAGCTCCGCGGCCCGCCCGAAGTGCAACTCGTGCGCGACCACCACGAAGTGCCGCAGGTGCCGGAGCAGATCCACGGCCGGACCCTACGCCAGCGCCGGCCTCGCGCCGCTGGATACCGTGCCCACGTGGACGTGCAGGAACGTATCGAGGCCATCTTCGCCGCCGCCGGGGTGACGGCCAGCATGCACGCCGTCGACCTGGACGCCGTGGACCTGGCCGCCGACGGCCCGACCGGTGGTGGCCGGGAGGTCGGGGTGCGGACCGACGAGCAGGTGGTGATCGCCTCGATCTTCAAGATCCTGCTGGTGTTGGAGTTCGCCCGGCAGGTCGTCGCCGGCCAACTGGACCCGACCGAGCGGGTCCTGGTCACCGCCGCCGACCGGCTCGGCGGGTGGGGCCTTGCCGGCTGCACCGACGACGCCGAGGTGTCGCTGCGCGACCTGGCCTACTTCGCCATGTCGGTAAGCGACAACACCGCCGCCGACCTGCTGCTGCGCCGGGTCGGCCCGGACCTGCTGCCGATGCTCGCCGCCGAGCTGGGGTTGACCCGTACCCGCGTCCTCGGCGGCCCCCGGGACCTCGTCGAGGCGATGCTCGCCGACGTTGGCGCGCGCACCGACGCGGAGTTCGCCAGGATCTTCCCCACCCTGCCGGCGGAGAGGGTCTGGGCCATGCGGGTCTTCGACCCCGCGCGCACCACGTCCAGCACGGCCCGGGAGATCACCCGGCTGCTCACCCTGATCTGGCGGGACGAGGCCGGGCCGCCCGAAGCGTGCGCGATGGTCCGCACCTGGATGGCCCGGCAGCTCTTCTGGACCCGGCTGGCCGCCGGGTTCCCGCCCGGCGTCCGGGTCTTCGGAAAGACCGGCACCCTGCCCGGGTTGCACCTGGAGGCCGGCGTCGCCGAATACCCCGACGGCGGCCGGTACGCCATCGCCGTCTTCGCCCGCGCCGACCGGCTGGCCCCGCGCCGCATCGACGTGGACCTGGCGATGGGAGAGGCCGCCCGGACGGCTGTCGAGGCGCTCCGCGGCAATTGATTTCACACCCGTCCACGCGTCGGCGCACCGCCACTGAGCAGGTCCGATATGCGGCGGCGTATCGGAGCCGACCGCCGCTGATCTTGGACCCGGGTCGGGTGGCGCTGGTTGGCTCGGGTCGACCGATCACCCGAGCACGGGGAGTAGATCCGTATGCCCAACCTCGACCGCCGCCGCTTCCTGCGCGACGCCGCCGCCACCACCGCCCTCGTCTCCGCGGGCGGCCTCGCCGCCACCTCCGCCGCCCCGGCCCAGGCCGCACCGGCGGCCGCCGCCCCAGCGCCGACCAGCCGCCGCAGCGGCGCGGTCAGCTTCCGCTGGTGGGGTACCGCCGGCTGGCGCATCGACATCTCCGACCGGACGGTGCTTGTCGACCCCTTCCTCAGCCGCATCGACACCGGCCTGTTCGCCGGCGCCTTCAACACGGCCACCCCGTTGACAGTGCGCGCCGACGTGATCGACCCGCGCGTCGACAGGGCCATGACGGTGCTTGTCACGCACACGCACTGGGACCACTTCATGGACGTGCCGTACATCGCCAAGCGCACCGGCGCGCGGGTGTTCGGCACGCTCACCGCGTACCACCTCGGGCTGGCCTACGGGGTGCCGGCGGCGCAGCTCAGCGCCGTCAAGGGTGGCGAGGTGCTCGACTTCGGCGACCACAGCATCGAGGTGGTCAGCTCGTTGCACAGCCGCAACGCGTCGTACGCGGTGGCCTTCCCGGGGGTGCGGGTGACCCAGCCGCCGCTGCCGGCGACCGTCGGCGACCTGCCGGAGGGCGACACCCTGGGCTACCTGCTGCGGGTCGACGGCGGCCCGTCGGTCTACTTCACCGGGGCCAGTGACGTCGCCGAGCGCAACCTCACCGGGCTGGCGCCCGACGTGGCGATGGTGGCCATGCAGAGCGCCACCACCACCGGCGACTACCTGCCCCGGCTGCTGGCCGGCCTGGACTACCCGAAGGTCATCGTGCCGGTGCACTACGACAACTTCGAGACCCCGTTGCAGAACCCGCCTGTCGTCGCACCGACCGACCGCACCCGGCTGAACGAGATGATCGCGGCGATCCGCCGGATCTCGCCGCGCAGCCGGGTGCTGGTGCCCGAGTACGAGACCGCGTACCACTTCTGACCGGTACCGGGCGGGCGCCCGCGCCCGCCCGGTCAGCCGGCGGCCAGCTCCGCCAGGGCGCGTACCGACTTCCAGTTGCGGGTCGTGGCCACCACACCGAGCTTCTTCTCCAGGTACGCGTTCGTGAACTTCGACCGCCCGTACCCGCCGTCGACGAAGTGCAGGAAGACCTCCCGGCCGGTCACCGTGAACGACACGTTCTCCCCACCCGGCACCGCCAGCGCGTCCACTGTGGACTTCGTCGGAGCGGTCGCCAGGAAGGCCACCAGCAGCCGCGTCGGGTCGTCCTCCCGGTCGGCGTACGGGTTGCCGCCGGCCACCGCTGCCAACTCCCGGCCGCTGCGCACCAGCACCGGCACGGTCAACGCCAGCTCGTCGGCGAGCGCCCGTTCGATCCCGGCGGCCAGCTTCCCCGCGTCGCGCACGGTGCTGCCGAAGGCCACGTTGCCGCTCTGCAGGTACGTCTTGACGTCCTCGTGCCCGAGGTCGGTGACGATCCGGCGCAGATCGGCCATCGCCAGCCGGGTGGTGCCGACGTTGACCCCGCGCAGCAGGGCGACGTACCGGGTCATGACTCCTCCTCGGGTGCGGGTCGACCGGCTCAGCGTAGGCCGCCCGGCCCCACCAGACCCGTTTCGTAGGCGACGATCACCAGTTGCGCCCGGTCCCGCACCGCCAGCTTGGTCAACAACCGCCCGACGTGTGTCTTGACCGTCGCCGGGCTGAGGTTGAGCCGCGCGGCCAACTCCGCGTTGGACAGACCACGGGCGATGAGCGTGAGCACCTCCCGTTCCCGCTCGGTCACCCCGTCCAACTGGCGCGGCAACGGCCGGCTCGGCTCCGCCCGCCGGGCGAACTCGTCGATCAGCCGGCGGGTCACCGTCGGCGCGAGCAGCCCCTCACCGGCGGCGACCACCCGGATCCCGGCCAGCAGGTCCGCCGGCGGGGTGTCCTTCAACAGGAACCCGCTGGCCCCGGCGCGCAACGCGCCGTAGACGTACTCGTCCAGGTCGAACGTGGTCAGGATGATGACCCGGGTGCCGGCCGTCGCCGGGTCGGCGCAGATCCGCCGGGTCGCCTCGATGCCGTCCATCTCCGGCATCCGCACGTCCATCAGCACCACGTCCGGACGATGCTGACCGGTCAACGCGACGGCCTGCACGCCGGTGCCCGCCTCGGCAACAGTGGTGCAGTCCCCGGCGAGATCGACAAGCAGCCGGAAGCTGCCGCGCAGCAACGCCTGGTCGTCGGCGATCAGCACCCGGATCACGCGGCCACCCGGTAGGGCAGGCTGGCCGTCACCGCGAAACCGCCGTCGGAGCGGGGCCCGGCCCGGAACTCCCCGCCGTGCAACGCCACCCGTTCCCGCATGCCGGTCAACCCGTGACCCTCCCCGCCGATCAGGACCGGACGCCGGCCGTCATCGGTCACCTCCACCCGCACCTCGTCGGGGGTGACGGTCACCAGGGCCCGGCAGGCGGCCGGTGCCGCGTGCTTCACCACATTCGTCACCGCCTCCTGCACGATCCGGTACACCGCGAGGCCCACCGACTCGGGCACCGCGCCGTCCGCTTCCTCGCGTCGAACATCGAGCCGGACGTCGACGCCGCCGATCGCCGCCTGCCGGGCGAGCGCGGGCAGCTCGTCCAGGCCGGGCGTCGGCGCGTACGGGGCGCCCTCGCGCAGGACGCCGAGCACCCGACGGACGTCGGTGAGCGCGTTGCGGCCGGTCTCCTCGATCACCCGCAGGGCGGCCCCCGCCTCCCGAGGGTCGGCCTCGGCGACGTGGTTGGCGACGGCCGCCTTCACCACGATGAGGCTCAGCGTGTGCGCGACCACGTCGTGCAGCTCGCGCGCCACGCGCAGCCGTTCCTCAGTGGCGGCCTGACGGACCAGGTGGTCACTCTGCCGGGCGGCGAGGGCGCGCCGCTCCCGAAGCAACCAGCCGATCAACCAGGCCGGCGCGATCATGACGACCGCGTAGACGACACCGCCGGTCCGCGACCACAGGTCACCCGCGGTCAGCACCAGGCCGACGCTCACCAGCGTGAGACAACCGGCCGCACACAGCACCGACCGGCGCGTGGCCGTCGACACGGCCACCGTGTAGAAGGACAGGCCGATGGCGAACGCCGGCGCGGCGGCGGCGAAGTTGGGAATCACCCCGGTGACCAACGCCGCGGTGGTGCCGCCGCTGATCACCACGGCGACGGCGATCGGCCACCGTCGCCGGACCGCCAACGGGAGCCCGAGGGCGAGCCCGACGAGCACTGACACCCAGAGCGGTTCGCGTACGCCACCGTGCAGCGGCGACTCCAGCGCCGCGTACGGGCAGAGGAACCCACCGACGGCCAGGGCGAGCACGCCGTCCACGAGGTACAGGTCCCTCGGCCGCAGTCGCCGGGTCAGTAGGAGAGCGGTCACCTGTCCGACGGTATCGGCCGGCCGGATCGGCCGCGTCCACCCGTGGGTGGTCATCATCGAGGAGGACGGGCCGGTGTTTTAGGCCCGCCACCTCCACCCGGGGGTGGGCCGGAAAGTGCCCGCTCCGGCACGACGCGCGACACCCCGCACAAGCGGCACCGTGACGGTCATGACCACACACACGGTGACCCTGACGGGGCTGCGCGCGGTGTACGGCACCGGAACCCGGCGGGTGACGGCGCTCGACGGCGTGAGCACCAGCTTCGCGAGCGGCACGTTCACTGCGGTGATGGGCCCCTCGGGCTCGGGAAAGTCCACCCTGCTGCACTGCGCGGCGGGGCTGGACAGCCCGACCGAGGGGGTCGTCACGATCGACGGCATCCGCCTGAACGATCTCGGCGAGGACGAGCTGACCCGGTTGCGGCGCGACCGGATCGGGTTCGTGTTCCAGGCGTTCAACCTGGTGTCCACGCTGACCGCCGCGCAGAACGTCGAGTTGCCGTTGCGCCTGGCCGGCCGCCGACCACCGGTCCGGGACGTGACCGCAGCGCTCGACGCGGTGGGCCTGGCCGACCGGGCCGGGCACCGTCCGAGTGAGTTGTCCGGCGGCGAACAGCAGCGCGTCGCCGTGGCCCGCGCGTTGATCACCCGCCCCGCGGTCGTCTTCGCCGACGAGCCGACCGGGGCACTGGACAGTGCGGCGTCCCGTCAGGTGCTCCGGCTGCTCCGCGCGCTCGTCGACGACCACAACCAGACCGTCGTGATGGTGACCCACGATCCGGCCGCCGCCGCGTACGCCGACCGGGTCCTGCTGCTGGCCGACGGCCGCGTCGTCGACGAGCTGACCGCCCCGATCACCGCCGCCGCCGTCGCCGCCCGGATCGCCGAGCGGGAAACCGTCGTGGAGTCGTCGTGCTGAGCATCCGGCGCTCGGCCAGCGCGTTCGTGGCCGTCGCCATCGGGGTCGCGCTCGTCGCGGCGGCCACCCTGCTGCTCGCCTCCGGCCGCCCACAGGTGCCCGACCGGCTCGCGCGGGCGGCGGTAGTGGTGCAGAGCCCCGAGGCGGGCGCGTCGGCCGACCTGTTCCTGCCGACCCGCCCCTGGTCCGCGACCGCCACGACGGGACTCGTCGACCGGCTGGCCGCCCTGCCCGGTGTCGCGGCGGCGGTGCCGGACCGGACCTTCTACGCACAGCCGCTCGTCGACGGCCGAGCCTCGGCCGCCCACACCGGGCGGGAGGACGCCCACCAGGGGCACGGCTGGTCCAGCGCCCGACTGGGCGGACTGCGCCTGACGGCCGGCGAACCGCCCAGCCGGCCCGGCGAGGTGGTCGTCGACCGCGCCCTCGGGCTGCGTACCGGCGCGCCGGTCACACTGCTCACCGCGGCCGGCCCGGAGTCGTACACCGTCACCGGTCTGGTCGACGCGCCCGGCGTCCAGGTCGCGGACGAGGTCGCCGCCGCGCTCGCGCCCGGCGTCCGGGCCATCGGGCTGGTGCTCGCGCCGGGGACCGACCCCGAGCGGGTCGCCGCGGCGGCGCGCGGTGTCGTCGGCCCGGACGGACAGGTGCTGACCGGCGACGCGCGTGGCGCGCTGGAGCCGCGCGACGACGCCCGTACCCGCTGGATCGGCATGCAGGTGCTCACCGGCACGGCGGCTCTCGCCGGTTTCGTCACGGTGTTCGTGGTGGCCTCCACCTTCGCGTTCACCGTCGCGCAGCGCCGCCGTGAACTGGGTCTGCTCCGTGCCGTCGGCGCCACCGGACGCCAGGTCCGCCGCATGGTGTACGCCGAGGCGCTCGTCGTCGGCGTTTCGGCGGGCCTTGTCGGTCTGCTGGTGGGCGCGGTGCTCGCCCCACTCCTGGGTCGGCTGCTCGTCGATGTCGGCTTCGAACCATCGACCTTCCAGGTCCGGTACACGCCGTGGCCGGTCGCGCTCTCGCTCGTCGCCGGGCCGGTCATCGCGCTGCTGGCGGTCTGGTCCGCGTCGCGCCGGGCGGCGCGGGTTCGACCGTTGGAAGCGCTGCGCGAGGCGGCGGTGGAGCAACGGCCGATCGGTCGGCTGCGGGTCGGCACCGGTGCGCTGCTCGTCGCGGCCGGGGTCGCCCTCAGCGTCGGGACGGCGACCGCCGACGAGGCCCGCGTGGCGGCGCAGTACGCCCTGTACGCGGTGATGGCCCTGGTGGCCGGTGCCACGGTGCTCTCCCCGGCGGTGGTCGGTCCGGTGGTACGACTGCTGCGGTCCCCGGTGCGCGGCTCCGGTGGCGCGATCGGGATGCTGGTTCGGGGCGGAGCGCTGACCGCGACCCGGCGGACCGCGTCCACGGCCGCCCCGGTGCTGCTGACTGTCGCCTTCGCGGTGCTGGTGTCCGGGATGGTGCGGACCACCACCGCCGCGTACGCGGCAGGTCGGGCGGACAACGTGAACGCCGGCTGGATCGTGGTGCCCGACCGGGCGCCGGGTCTGTCGGACCAGGCGGTTGTCGCCACCGGTGGCACCGCACTCCTGCCGACCACTGTCTTCCGCACCGACCCCGCAACGGTGCCGGCGGACCGGCCACTGACCGCGCTCGGTGTGGACCCGGTCGGCTTCGCCGCCGCCAACCGGGCGCTGACAGTCGTCGCCGGCTCGCTCGACGACCTGCGCGGCGACGACACGGTGGTGGTGACCGCCTCGGCGAACCTGCGGCCGTCCGATCCGTACCCGGTGGTCTTCGCCGACGGGGAACTGGTCTCGCTGCGCGTCGTCGCCGTGGTCACCGACGACTCGCTCCCCGGCGACCTGCTCGTGCCCCGGGCTGTGGTGCGTACGCACGACCCGTCGGCGCTGACGTCCACGGTGTACGTCCGGGACCGGATCGACCCTCCGGTCGGCGCGCGGATCGTCGACGTCGCCACCTGGGCGGCCGAGGCGGACGCTGCCGAGGACCGCCTCGTCTGGCTCTTCACACTGCTGCTGATCGGTGTGTCGGCCGGCTACGGGGCCATCGCGGTGGCGAACACGGTGTTGCTGGCCGCCGCCGGACGGGCCGCCGACCTGCGGCTGATCCGCTTGGCCGGGGCGACCCGGCGGCAGGTCCTCTGGTTGGTCACGGCCGAGTCCGCGCTTGTGGTGCTGATCGGCGCGCTGCTCGGTGGAACTGTTGCCTTCGTCGGTCTGCTCAGCATCCGCGCGGGTCTCGCCGAGCAGGTCGGTGCCCCCGTCGACCTGGTGGTGCCGTGGTCGGTGATCGCCGGTGTGGTGGGGGTGTGCCTGCTGCTCGCGGCCCTGGCGAGCGTGCTGCCGACGTGGCGGTTGCTGCGGCACCGCCCCGCGCGGTCACCGCTCGGCATCGTCGGATGACCGCGTCCCCGCCCCCCGGGGAGGCGGGCGTGCCGCTACCGTCCACGGATGCGATCCGCGCGGCCGGTCGGGCTGCTGCTCTCCGCCGCCGCCGTGGTGCTCTGGGCGTTCGGCGTGACAGTGCTGCAACCGCTCACCGAGCCGATCGGCCCGTGGTCGGAGAGGCTGCCGGGCAACAACGCCTACTGGGCGCGCGACCTGCGGTTCATGGCGATCATGGCGGTGGCGGTCGGGCTGGTGCTGGCCGGCCGGGGGCGGTTGCGCTGGAGCCGACCGGCCGTGCTGCTCGGTGGCTGCTGGGTCGCCGCCGACGTGGCGATCGACCGGGTCGACCCGACCGGCGGCCAGGCGACTGCGCTGCTCGCCGTCGGCGGTTGCGCCGTGCTCGGTGCGCTCGCCGCCGTTCTGCTGTGGCGGGAGCGCGGCTCCTTTCCGGAGCACGGCGCGCCGGAAGCCGCCGAGCGGGGCCGGCCGTCAGCCTCGGGCCGCAGCGCACCGGAGGCCGCCGAGCGGGGCGGGCCGTCAGCCTGGGGCCGTGGCGCGCCGGACGCCGCCGAGCGGAAGGCGCTCACCGGTGCGGCCTGTGTGGCCGGGGTGCTGACGATCGTGGCGGCCGGCGTCGAGTCACCGACGGACCGGGAGCCGGAGTTGAACCAGGGTGCCCTGGTCACCGCGGCGCTGCTTGTCGTCCTGGCCGTCGCTGCCGCGCTGGCGGCGGCCCCGGCGCGGCCCCGGGCCCGCGTCGGGCTGGCCGCCGGGGTCGCCGTGGCGGCGCTGCTCGGCGTGGCACTGGTCCGTGCGGTTCCGCCCGAGACGCGACTCCTGCCGGAGATGGCCCTCGGGGCGGTGCTGCTCACCGGGGTGACCCTGTTGGCCTGGGACTGGCCGGGCGGTCGACCGGTCTGGCGGCACCACGCTCTGGCCGCCCTCGCCGCGCTTGTGGGCCCGGTGGCCTTCCTGCTGGTCACGGCGATCCCCATGCTGGTCGTGCTGCCGATCGGGGCGACGTTCACCGCACTGGCCGGCAACAGCCCGATCCACGCGGCCGACTCCGATCTGCTTGTCTCGTTGTGCGGGCTGCTCTCCGGGCTCGGGATGGCCCTGCTGCTGGCCTGGCCGACCGCCGGCATCCGCCGGTAGCTCACTCGACGACCGGCAGCACCACCTCGTTGCGGCGCAGGAACCACGGCTTCCACGGCAGGTCGAAGCGCGCGTACCGGATCGCGCCTGTCGGTTGCAGCCCGGTTGCGGTGACCGAACGGCCGAGCATGGTGGCGCGTTGGCTGAACGCCTGCTCCGTCCACCGCCCGGAGAACCGCACCGCCGCCGCCAGTTGCGCTGGCACCTCGCGGGTTCGCACCCTCGGGTCGACGGGCTCGGGCAGGGTGGCGGCGGTGAACACGACAGGCATCACGAACTGGATCAGGTACGCGCCCGGCCGCTCACCCTCCACCTGGACCACCGGAACGGTCATCGCGATCTTCTCCGAGCCGCCGGCCGCCGGCATCGCCGGCGCGGCGGAGCCGATCGGGTGCCGGGCCCGGTTGGCGCCACCGAGGTACGCGGCCAGCGGCCGGAACGCCTCGATCGGCGCCCGGGTGAACGACGCCTGGATCTGCATCTCGGCCACCAGGTGGGCGGGGTACCGACGCAGCTCGAAGCCGGGGTGTCGGGACACCACCCGGTACGGCTGCTGTTCGGTCATCGCGCGGCTCCCAGGATCTCCTGGGACAGACGCTACCGCCCGTCCGGCTCCCGCTCGGCCGAAGTCGCCTGCTCCGGCTCCGGGGCGACCGCCCGCGCGGTCAACCGCCAGTACTGTCGCTTGTCCTCGTCGCGCAGCACCACCCCGATCAGGGCCAGCTCCCGGCGTAGCTCCCGGGCGTCGTCGCGGCGGTCCCGCTCGATCGCCCGTTCGCGGGCGCGCAGCAGCGCGTCCGCGCCGGCGGGCAGACCGGGCAGGTCAGGCACCCACAGCCGGTACGCCGACTGGTGCGGATCGTCGTCCGCCCAGCTCCAGCCGTGCGCGCGGAACGCCTCCGCCAGTTTGGCGGCCGGCAGGTCCGTCGACTCCCGGGCCAGTTCCGCGCCGTCGCCGTCGAGCAGCACCAGGTGCTTGTCGGCGAGGAAGACCGCCCGGGTGTCGACCCGCGCGACGGCCCGGTCCTGGTCGGAGCGGCGCAGCCGGACCTGCGCCGCGTCGACGGTGACGATCAGCCGTTCGGCGGTGCCGATCCCGGCGACGACCAGGCCGGCCAGGACGCCCACCGCGACGGTGCCGGCGGTGGCCTGGGGCTCGGGCAGCCGGTCCAGCCACTCGACCAGGTCGCCGAACGGCACCCAGGGCAGCCGGGCGAGCCAGCCGGTCGTCGCCGCGAGCAGCCATCCGGCACCCGCGCCCAACAACGGGAAGCCACCCCACATGACGGCCAGCTCCAGCGGGCCGCCGCTGACCACGGTGCGTGGTCGGTAGCCGGCGACGTCCATGGTCAGGACACCTCGCGGCGCAGCGTCCGGAACAGACCGGCCGCCAGCGGCAGGACCATCCACGCCAGTAGCGACACCACTATCCGCCCCCACTGCTCGCCGGTGAGGGCGTCGCTGCTGAACAGCGGTTCCATGGTCTTGCTGGTGTCCAGCCAGCCGGACGGGCCGCGCAGGGGCTTGACCATCTCGCCGAGCACCCCCCAGAGGGTGGGCAGCAGCAGGTAGCCGACGATGGCCAGCGGCGGATTGAGCAGCAGCAGACCGAAGGCCGCGCCCATCAGCACGCTCGTCACCTGGAGGATCGCCGCGTTGAGCAGCAGCGACCCGTCGAGCTGCCAGGTGCCCGCGCCGCCGGTGGCGGAGGCCACCAGCGTCCCGACGGCGGCGACGGCGAGGCTGGTCAGCACCGAGGCGAGCGCGGTGAGGGACACGGCGATCAGCTTCGCGGCCACCACCCGCTCGCGGCGGGGCACCAGGGCGTACGTGGTGAGGGCGGTCCGCTGCGACCACTCGCTGGTGATCGACAGGATGCCCAGCACCGGCAGCAGCACCGACACCGGCAGCAGCGAGGGGACGAAGAAGTTGAGGAAGGTCTGGTCGGCCTCCTTCGCGTAGATCAGTTGCAGGGTGACGATCGCCGCGGTGGCCAGGCCGATGGTGATCAGCAGCCAGCGACCGGCCCGGGTGTCGACGAGCTTGCGCAGCTCCACACCGGTGAGGCGGAACAGCGACGGTCGGCGTACCGGTGTGTGCTGGCGGGGCGCGACGGCGCCCGTGGCGGGTGCGGTGGTGGTGGTCATCGGACGGCCTCCCTGGTGGATTCGCCGGCGGTCAGGGTGAGGAAGAGTTGTTCGAGGCCACCGCCACTGGCGGGGCGCAGCTCGGCCAGCGCCACGCCGGCATCGGCGGCGGCCTGGCCGACCGCCTCGGCGTCGGCCTGCACGAGCAGCCCTTCCGAGCTGTCGGCGGCGGTCAGGTCGGCCGCGTCGAGCGCCCGGCGCAGCGCCGCGCCGTCGCGGGCGCGGACCACTGTGCCACCACCGGCCAGCAGCTCGTTCTTGTCGCCCTGGGCCACGATCCGGCCACCCCCGATCACCACCAGCCGGTCCGCGACCGCCTCCACCTCGCGCAGCAGGTGGGAGGAGAGCAGCACCGTGCCGCCCCGGTCGGCGAAGTCGCGCAGCAGGCCGCGCATCCAGAAGATCCCCTCCGGGTCCAGGCCGTTTGCCGGCTCGTCGAGGATCAGCACCCGGGGGTCGCCGAGCAGCGCCTGCGCCAGCCCGAGTCGCTGGCGCATGCCCAACGAGTACGCGCGTACCCGACGCTTCGCGGCCACCGCGTTCAACCCGACCAGGTCGAGCTTCGCGGCGACCTCACGCCGGTGCAGACCCATGGTGTACGCGGACAGCGTCAACGTCTCGCGGCCGGTGCGCCCGGCGTGCTGGGCGGAGGCGTCCAGCAGCACCCCGACCTCCCGCCCCGGGTTGGGCAGCTCCCGGTACGGGTGCCCGGAGATGGTGGCGCGGCCGGCGGTCGGTGCGGTGAGGCCGCAGATCATGCGCATGGTGGTGGACTTGCCGGCGCCGTTGGGGCCGAGGAAGCCGGTGACGGTGCCCGGTTCGCACTGGAACGAGACGTCGTCCACGGCCGGGTGTGGCCCGTACCGCTTGGTGAGGTTCTCTACCGTGATCATGCGGTTGAGCGTGCTCGCGCCGCCCGGCCATCCGCTGCGGCCGCAGGTCGATGTCGTAGCGACCTTGGTCGACCGGCGGGTCTCGACTTTGGTAGCTGGTCGTGGTGCCCTTCGGCTGCCTAGCATGGGCGCGTGACCAGCCTCGCCGTACCGGAACATCCCTGGCTGCTGCCAGGGGAGCTGGTCGTGCCGGGCGAACGCGACCGGGCACACCCGCGCCGCACCACCCGCGATTGGGTCGTGGACAGCCTCGCGTTCCTGCTCGGCCTGCTCTGGGTTTTGTTCGCCACAGCCGACGCCCTGTCGCCCGACCCGTCGATGACCACCGCGCTCCCGCACGACTGGATGGTCGGCGCGGACGCGCTGCTCGGGCTGGTCTGCTGCGGGCTGCTCTGGGTGCGCCGCCGATGGCCGCTCGGGCTGGTGGTGGCGACCACACCGCTGACCCTGTTCTCGATGGCCGCCGCCATCCCGCTGCTGATCTTCTACTTCACGGTGGTGGTGCATCGACGGACCGCCGTCGCGATCGCGGTCACCGGTGCCGGCCTGATCACCAACATGGGCTTCAGTTGGCTGCGTCCGGACCCGAGCATGGCCTACTGGGAAACCGCGGCGTGGGGTGTGGTGATCAGCCTCGTCGTGCTGGCCTGGGGGATGTTCGTCCGGGCCCGCCGCCAGTTGATCGTGTCGCTGCGCGACCGGGCCGAGCGCGCCGAGTCCGAGCAGCAGTTGCGGGTCGCCCAGGCCCGCCACCTCGAACGCACCCGGATCGCCCGGGAGATGCACGACGTGCTGGCGCACCGGATCTCGCTGCTCAGCCTGCACGCGGGCGCGCTGGAGTTCCGCCCGGACGCGCCGGCCGACGAGGTGGCCCGCGCCGCCGGGGTGATCCGGGGCAGCGCGCACGCCGCCCTACAGGATCTGCGGGAGGTGATCGGGGTGCTGCGGGCCGAGGACAGCACCGACGGTGACGCCCCTGAGCCGCCGCAGCCCACTCTCGCCGACCTGCCGGCCCTGATCGCCGAGTCCCGGTCGGCCGGGATGCGGGTCGACGTCAGCGACACCGTGGACCGGTCGGGGGAGGTGCCGGCGGCGCTGGGCCGGGCCGCGTACCGGATCGTGCAGGAGGGGCTGACCAACGCCCGTAAGCACGCGGCCGGCGCGGCGGTCCGCGTGGACGTGGCCGGCGGGCCGGGCGCTGGTTTGACAGTGGCGATCGGCAACCGGTGGCCGGTCGGTACGCCGGCCGGTGGCACGCTGCCGGGCGCCGGCACCGGGCTGGTGGGCATCAGCGAGCGCGTCACGCTGGCTGGCGGTCGGCTCGCCTACGGTCGGGACGACGCGGGCGACTTCCGGTTGGCCGCCTGGCTGCCGTGGCCGGCGTGACAGTGCCCTCCGGTGTGCCGGGGCCTGTGGGTGTGCCCGGGCCTTCGGGTGGTGTGCCGGGGTCTGCCGGTGTCGCCGGCCCCGGGTCGGCGGTGCCGTCGGTGCGCGTGTTGATCGTGGACGACGATGCCCTGGTCCGGGCCGGCCTCTCCATGATCCTCGGTGGCCTGCCGGACCTGACGGTGGTCGGCGAGGCGGCCGACGGCAGCGAGGTCCCGGCGGCGGTCGCCGCGTACGCCCCGGACGTGGTGCTGATGGACATCCGGATGCCGCGGGTGGACGGGCTGACCGCCACCGAGGCGCTGCGCGCCCGGCCGCACCCGCCGGAGGTGTTGGTGTTGACCACCTTCGACGCCGACGAGCAGGTGCTGCGGGCACTGCGCGCCGGGGCTGCCGGTTTCCTGCTCAAGGACACCCCGCCGGCGGACATCGTGCACGCCGTGCGCCGGGTGGCAGCCGGTGAGGCGACGCTCTCCCCGACGGTGACCCGCACCCTGATCGCCCACGTGACCGCTGCCACTCCCGGCCCGGTCGGCCCCGACCCGCGCCGGGAGCGGGCGCTGCGGGCGCTCGGCGGGCTCAGTGAACGGGAGCGGCAGGTGGCGGTCGCGCTGGGGCGGGGGCAGACAAACGCGGAGATCGCGGGAGAGCTGTTCATGAGCGTGGCGACGGTGAAGGCGTACGTCTCCCGGCTGCTGACCCGGCTCGACCTGAACAACCGGGTCCAGGTGGCCCTGCTCGTGCACGACGCCGGCCTGGTCTGAGCCGGCGGCCGGTCGCGCCGGGGTCAACCGAGGGTGCGCGTCCGGCCTGATCGACTCGGTTTCACTGATGTCGGGGTCTCCCGTCGCGGGGATACCCCGACATCAATGAATCCGAGTCGATCTGCTTGGCGCGTACCGGAATTGAACTTTCGTCAGGTGCCGGCCGTACCCATGGCCGAGGATGTCGGTGCGGTGAGTCCGCCGTACCGCTGCCGAGCTGCGGGAGGCCTGCCGTGCGAGTTGGTGAGCAGTCGACGGATCCCATCGATCAGGTACTGGGGGAGGTGCCAATGCCGGCACCGCTGACCCCGGAGGACGTTCGGCTCGCGGTCCGGGCGGTGGTCGTGCACACCGCCGAGGAGTGGCCCACCGGGCCGCTGTGCCGCAACGACGGCGCCTCCTACCCCTGCCGCCTGCACCGCTGGGGGCGACGGGTGTTGGAGACACACGGGCTCAACGAGCGGCAGATCGAGGCGGTGATCCGGCACGGTAACCCGTTCGTGCACGTGCCCTTCCCCTTCACGGCGACCGGGCCGTCGCGGCAGCAGGCCGCGCGGGTCGTCCCGCCGGGGGCACGGGCCACCGCTGGCCGGCCGGTGACACCCCCCGTCACCGCGCCGCGCTGGCCCCGGGCGAGCTGAGCACCCCACCCGCCCGACCCGGGGCGACATGACGCCGGCCCGACGCGAAGATCCCCCTCCGCGTCGGGCCGACGTCTCACCGAACGGACGGCTCAGTTGCCGACCCCGCAGTCCGGCGCCGACCAGCTCGTCGTGTTCGAGCTGTCGTCGCTGTTGTTCTCCCGCCGCGAATCGACGTGCACGTGGTCGTCGTGGTCGGGATAACCCGGCCCGTAGATCCCACTGAAGCCGTTGTTGCGGGCACCGCGGGCGACCTGGCACAGCGAGGACGACCGTGGGGTGACGTCGGCCGCGTTGCCGTACAGGTGCTGGCTGTCGGACGCGCCGCCGACCTGGTCGTTGCAGGCGTGGCTGCGGAAGCCGCTGGACACGTCGAGCGGTTTGTCCCCGAGGCTCTTGCGCAGCGCCTCAAGCTTCCACATGGTGCGTAGCGCGTTCTGCCGGGTCTGGGCCGCCGAGAGCGGGCCACCGCTGTAACCGGACCCGCCGCACCCGTTGTCCAGTTCGTTGAAGCTGAAGTGCGTGGGCGTGCAGTCGTTGTCCTGTAGTTGGTACAGCCTGGTGTAGGTCTGCGGGCCGGCGACGCCGTCGGCACGCAGCCCGTACGCCTCTTGGAACCGCTTGACCGCGGCGGCGGTCTTCGGTCCGAAGCGGCCGTCGTTCTCCACGATGTCCCGGTAGCCGGCCCAGCCGGCGATCCGGATCTGCAACTGGCGGACGTCGTCGCCCGAGCGTCCCTGGTACAGGTTGCGGTTCCAGGTGTAACAGCCGTCCGCATGTGCCGCTGGCGCGGCGACCACCGTGGCGATTGCTGCCCCGGGCAGCGCCAGGGCGAATGCGACGGCGGCACGCTTCAAGGTGTTTACGCGCACAGAAGTCCTCCCGATAGGAGAGCGAATGGGGTGGCTCCAGGACATCGACCGAGAAGTCCCGTGATTTCCACCCTGACACTGACCGGGGCCGTTGGAGGTGATTAACGAGAATCGTCCTCACAAATCGTCGTCGCTGGGTATTGCCTGTGAATTAGGCTGATTTACGAAACCCCCATTAACCACCGATCGCCCCTGCCGCGACCAACCACGACCAAGCACACCGAACGTCGCAATCAACCGCACCGAGGGTGATGTTCCGTGGTCGTCGGCGGGCGGTAACGTCAGCCCCGCACGGCGGACTGGCGGAGGTGCACGTGGCACGCGGTGGCGTCTTCTGTGTCGAGGGTCAGTGGCATCGGGATCTCAACGAGCGGGGTTCCGTGTTGCCCACCCTCGAGTTGCTCGAACGACTCGGCAAGATCCGCTTCATCCACAAGGACGCGGCCACGCGCGACGAACTGTTCTACTTCCTGGACCGCTGGCTGCTCAAGCAGTACGCCGACCACCGGGTCGGCTTCTTCGCCATGCACGGCGAGCCGAGCCGGCTCTGCCTCACCGACTGGCAGTCCGTGGAGCTGAACGAGGTGGCCGACCTGATGGCCGGCCGTGCCGAGGGGCGGCGACTCTACTTCGGTAGCTGCTCGGTGCTGCGCGCCTCGGACGCGGTGTTGCGCGAGTTCCTGGAGGTCACCGGGGCGGCGCTGATCTGCGGTTTCAGCCGAGAGGTCGACTGGGTCGAATCGGCTGCCTTCGAAACCGTCCTGCTCGACGTGCTCGCCAACGGTCAGCGGCACAATGCCGCCGAGCTGCGGATGGGCTCCGCCCACTGGGCGCCGCTCGCCTCGTACCTCGGCTTTCGGGTGATCTACGCCAACGGCCGGGCCTGGCGCCCCTCCGGCCGCCCCCGGGTGCCCACCCAGGCGGCGCGCCGCTCCGCGGCCCCGCCCCGCTGACCCGCCGCCGCCACGTCGCCGCCAGCCTGGTAGGAACGGGGAATGGCGCGCAGCATCGCACAGAACACCCGGGTCGACCGGGACAGCCTGCTCGACTTCCTCCGGCCGCGACACCGCGTCGTGCTGATGACCACCCGGGCCGACGGCCGCCCGCAGTCGTCCCCGGTCTCCGCCGGGATCGACGGGCAGGGCCGGCTCGTCGTCTCCACCTACCCCGAGCGGGCCAAGGTGACGAACATCCGCCGCGATCCCCGGGTGTCGGCGTGCGTGCTCAGCGACGACTGGGACGGCCCCTGGGTGCAGATCGACGGCACCGCCGAGGTGCTCGACCTGCCCGAGGCGGTCGAGCCGCTCGTCGAGTACTTCCGCAGCATCGCGGGCGAGCACCCGGACTGGGACGACTACCGGGCGGCGATGGTGCGCCAGGGCAAGTCACTGATCCGGGTCACGATCGACGCCTGGGGCCCGATCGCCACCGGAGGCTTTCCCGCCCGCCTCGCCGACTGACCGCGGCCCGCCGCCGCCCTGCTCAGTCCACCACTGCGGCGTAGACGAGTTGGCGTAGTTGGGAGCGCAGCGGGTAGGTGCTCGACGGCATGAGCTGGGTGAACAGCAGCGCGGTGATCTCCTCGGCCGGGTCCACCCAGAAGGCGGTGCTGGCCACCCCACCCCAGTAGAACTCGCCGACGCTGCTCGGCACCCGGCTGGGAACCGGGTCCTCGACCACAGCGAACCCGAGACCGAAGCCGATCCCGTCCAGGGTCGTCTCGGCGAACCCGCCGGTGGACAGCGTGCCCAGGTCCTGGCCGCCCGGTAGGTGGTTGCGGGTCATGAACCGCACCGTGCGCGGCCCGAGCAGCCGCACCCCGTCCAGCTCCCCACCGCGCAGCAGCAGTTGGGTGAAACGGTGGTAGTCGGCCGCGCTGGAGATCAGGCCACCGCCGCCGGAGAACAGGGTCGGCTTGCGGTACGCGAGCGCGCCGAGGCTGTCGTACCGGACGGCCCGGCCGCTGCGCGGATCCGGCACGTAGAGCGCGGCCAGCCGCCCGGCCTCGTCGCCGTCCATCCACCAGCGGGTGTCGGTCATGCCCAGCGGGCCGAAGATCCGATCGGCGAAGAACGCGTCGAGGCCCTGCCCGGAGATCACCTCGACGAGCCGGCCGAGCACGTCGGTGGCGACGGAGTAGCCCCAGGCGGAGCCGGGCTGGAACAGCAGCGGCAGCTCGCCGAAGGCCGCGCAGGCGCCGGCGAGGTCGACGTCGTCCGGCGGGTACAGGTCGTAACCGGCGGCCCGGTAGAGCCCGTCGACCACCGAGGTCTGCAGGAAGCCGTAGGTCAGCCCGGCGGTGTGGGTGAGCAGGTGCCAGACCCGGATCGGCTCGGCCGCCGGCACGGTGAACGGCTTGAGCGTGGAGCCCTTGGAGTAGACCCGCAGGTCGGCGAACTCCGGCAGCCAGCGGCTGATCTCGTCGGTCAGCTCGAACCGGCCCTCCTCCCACAGCATCATCGCCGCGACCGAGGTGACCGGCTTGGTCATCGAGTAGATCCGCCAGAGCGTGTCGGCCTCGACCGGTGCGCCCGACTCCCGGTCGGCCAGCCCGTACGTCGAGGAGTGCGCCACCTCGCCACGACGGGTGACCACCACCTGCCAACCGGCCAGCCGACCGTCGTCGACGTACCGGCCGAAGTGCTCGTCGATCCGCGCCAACCGCCTCGGGTCGAAACCGATCTGATCCGGGTCCGTGCTTCGCGCCACGCTCACGTCGCCGAACCTACTAGCCGGTACGCCGAGATCGAAAGGGGGCCCGCCGTCGGCGGCACCCACCCGTCCGTTCGCGCTGGTGCCGATTAGCCTGGCCGGATGCCGGAGCTGACCGAGGACGTGACCTTCCGCAACGAGGACTGGTACGGCGAGGAGTTGGTCGACAGGCACTTCGTGGGTTGCGAGTTCTTCGACGTGGACCTGACGGAGGCGGTGAGCCGGGGCGCGGTCTTCACCGGCTGCACGTTCGGCAACGTGCAGTTCAACGCCTCCCGGCACGTCGACTCCGCCTTCACCCGTTGCGTCTTCCGGCGGTGCAACTTCTTCGAGGCCGAGTTCACCGGCTGCAAGCTGATCGGCAGCACCTTCGTCGAGTGCGACCTGCGTCCGATGGCGGTGGACGGCGGGGACTGGTCCTTCGTCGCGCTGCCCGGCGCCGACCTGCGGGGCGTCCGGCTGACCGGGGTGCGGATGCGCGAGGCGGACCTGACCAGGGCCAATCTCACCGGCGCCACAATCACCGGCGTCGATCTGTCCGGCGCGCAACTGCGCAACGTCCGGCTCGGCGGCGCGGACCTGCGCGGCAGCGACCTCACCGCGCTCGACCCGACGGTCGTCGAGCGGGACGGCGCGATCGTCGATGCCGAGCAGGCCATCGTCATCGCGCAGGTGCTCGGTTTCCGAATCGGCTGACGGCAGAGGCGCTGGCGGTCCAGCCGGTACGACGTTCGGGCGGGCCGGGTCGTCCGGCGGCGTCCCGTCGCGGGCTGGACACGTCCGGCGTTCCGGATCTAGCGTGTCGTCCACACCGGTGCAAACGTGAAACGACCCACAGTGGACGGCGCGGCTCGTGACGGTCGACGGCAGCCGGGGGCGGTGGAGGTGGAGGGGTCGGTGGCGGACGACGACCACACGAGGACGCAGACCCGCACCGGGCTGCGCCGGGTCGCCCGTGCCCGGCAGCGGCGGCGTTGGGCGGTGGAGGGGGTCGCCGTACTCGTCTGCCTGGTGCTGTTGGTCTCGTACCTCGTGAGCCGGTCCGACCCGGAGCCCGGCGACGACCAGGCGGGTCGGGCGGGAGAGGTACCGGCCGGCGTCGCGCGATCCGCCGCCCACCCGGCCACCGACGGGCGCACCGGCGAAGCGGGCCCGGCGATGCCGGGCCTGCGTCCGCGCCAACGCCCACCCTCGCCGGACCCGACCCCGGCGACAAGCGCGCCCGTGGCACCGCCAGCACCGCCCGCGCCACCCGGGTCCCCGGTGCTGTCGGTGACCCAGGGGGAGATGCCCGCCGAGGTCGACCTCACCGCCGTGGGCACCCGCGACTGGATGCACTGGGGGCCGCGCGGGGGCAACTCGACGGTCCGCAAGCGCGCCGGCTCCGCAGAGATCATCGATGCGGGTGGCGCCGGCACCCGGGTCGGCTGGGACGGCAACCAGGAGTACGTCCGGTGGTCCGACGGCGCGTCGCAGCGGTCCGCGAACGGCAGCTCCAACGGGGTCTACACCTGCGGTGCCGGCAACGGGTTCACCCTCGCCGTCACCGGCAGCGGTGAGCCGCGCACGGTCCAGGTCTACGGCGGCACCTGGATGGCTCGGGGTCGGCTGGAAGCGCGCCTGTCCACCGGCGGGCCCACCCGCACCGCTGTGCTGGAGGACCCGTACACCAGCCGGAGCGCCCAGTTCACCGTCCGGTTCGCCGCGCCGAAGAACGCCCGACTGCTGCTGACCTGGACCGTCGAGAAGGTCTTCACCCCGCACTGCGGCAACGTCGGCCTCCAGGCCGTCGCGGTGCGCTGACCGGTCGATCGCACGCCGGGACAGTTTGTCCGTCGCGCACGGTCGAGAAGGTCGTAACTTTCTGCTGTCCCCATCCGACTATCCAGTGTGGAGGCAGCGGAGATGAGCAGCAGCACCGCCCACCGCGTCCGTCGCACCGCTACGACCGGTGCCGATGAAGCGTCCGGGGAGGTGCTCCGAGACATTCCCCTGCCGCCGTACGTGACCGGCGAGGACACCCAGTTCGCGGTGCGGGCGGTGGTGGTGCACGCCCCCCAGCGGTGGTCGGGGGGAGTGGTCTGCCGCAACGACGCCAGCCCGCACCCGTGCCGCCTGCACCGCTGGGGCACCCAGGTGCTCGCCCTGCGTGGGCTGCGGGCCGCGGACATCGACGCGCTGATCGAGCGCGGCGACCCGACGGCGGTGGTCCCCCCACCGGACCGTCCGGCCTGAGCGCACGACCGGCCGGCCGGGAGGCGCGGGTACGCCTCCCGGCCGCCGCTCAGCAGGTGATCGGCTTGACCCAGGAGCACTCGACGCCCTCCGGGGTCCGGGGCGTCTCCGGCACCGCCGGCGGTGCCACCCGTGCCGTGGTGGCCGTTGCGTCCTCGCGGTACCCGGCCAACGCCACGGCGATCTGGTCCTCCAACGGCTTGACCGACGCCGTGAGGTAGTTGTTCAGCAGGATGGAGAACGCCAGCAGCCGGCCGTCGGCGCTCGTGACGTAGCCGGACAGCCCGGAGACGCCGGTCAGACTGCCGGTCTTGGCGTGCACGTTGCCCGCTGCCGGAGTGCCGGCCATCCGGCTGCGCAGGGTGCCGCCGACGAACCGTTCGGGTTGCCCCGCGATCGGCAGTGCCGAATACCAGGTGGCGAACCAAGGTTCGGCGCGGACGGCGCTCAGCAGGTCGACGAACTCCGTCGCGGGGATCAGATTGCGCCGGGACAGCCCGGATCCGTCGCGCTGGCGCAGCTTCCCGGTGTCCATACCGGTGTCGGCCACGTACTCGCTGATCGCGGTCAGTCCGGCCGTCCAGGTGCCCGACCCGGAGAGCACCCGCCCGATCTCCTTGGTCAACACCTCGGCGTGGCCGTTGTTGGAGAGCTTGAGGAACGGCGTCATCAACTCACCCAGGCTCATCGACTCGTGCTGCGCCACCGGGTCGGCCGTCTCCGGAGTGGGCTGGCCGAGCAGGGTCCGGCCGAGCACCCGGACGCCGTGCCGGTGCAGCGCCGCCCGGAACACGTCCGCCGCGTAGCCGGCGGGCTCCTCGACGGTCACCCAGTCGCTGACGGGCTCGTCCCCGACGGCGATCTGGCCGGTCACCACCACTGTGTTGTCGCCGTGTTCGCGCTCGATCGAGATCGAGGTCTCGCCGTCGGTGACCGTGCGGGCGCGGTTGTCGACGCGCACGTACGTGGTGGGCGGGGTGGTGCTGATCACCGGTGCGTCGCCGGCCCGGTCGGCCGGGGCGGCATGCACGATCACGGTGCCCGCGTCGTAGTCGGTGTCCGGCGCGACGGTGAGCGCGGAGACCTGCGCGGCGTAGTAGTAAGGCTCGTCGTCCCAGGTCCAGTCGGGGCCGAGTCGGGTGCGGTCGTAGCGGGTGTCGTCGGCCACCAGGTTGCCGGCGACCACGCGGACGCCGTCGGCGGCGACCTGCGCGGCGAGCGCGTCGTAGTCCGTGGCGAGCATCGTCGGATCGCCTCCGCCGCGAAGGTAGAGGTTGCCGGAGAGCAGGCCCGCGCGGCGCTTGCCGGTGGTGCGTACGTCGGTGGTGAAGCGGTGCCCTGGGCTGAGCAACTCAAGGGCAGCCGTCGAGGTCAGCAGCTTGGTGTTCGAGGCCGGGATCAGCCGGCGGTCACCGTTGCGGTCGTAGAGCGTCTGGCCGGTGCTGGTGTCGACCACGACCACCGACGCCTGCGCGCCGGCGAGCCGGGCGTCGGCGAGGATCGTGTCGATCGTGGCGTGCAGTCGGGTCGTCGCGGGGGTGGGCGACTCGGCGGTGGCGCCGGGCGCTCCGGCGAGGGCCGCGGTGGCGACCAGCGTGAGCAGCGCGAGGACGCGGGGAAAGTGACGGCGATGCATGCGCTGATGCTGTCACGAAGGTATTCGCCGGAGAAGAGCCGCGGGTGCAGGTTCTTGCCAACCGGCCTACGTCGGCCGGCCGACCGACTCTTCGTGACCACCCCAGTAGTGCCGCTGCGCACCCATCACTGACGGCGCGACAAGCGCGGCGAGCGCCCCGCCGAGCAGCGGGAAGACGATGAACACCCAGAGCTGCCGCAGGGCCACACCACCCTCGAAGACGGCCGGGCCGAACGCGCGGGCCGGGTTGACCGCGGCGCCGGTCAACGTCACGCCCACCAGTTGGGTCGCGGCGAGAGCCAACCCGATGGCCACACCGGCGGTGCCCGGATTCTCGCTACGACTGGTCACCACCAGGACGACAAGCACGAAGAGGAAGGTCAGCACGACCTCCAGCACGGCAGCGCCGCCCCGGTTGATGTGCGCGCCGTAACCGTTCGTGCCGAGCGCCCCGGTCTGGTCCGCGACGTCGCCCCAGCGGGTCAGCGCCCAGAGCACGAAGGCCGCCACTGTCGCGCCGACGAACTGCGCGATCCAGTACGCCACCGCACCGACCACCGAGATCTTTCCGGAGAGCAGCACACCCAGTGTCACAGCCGGATTGACGTGGCTCCCGGACAGCGGGCCGATCGTGTAGACCAGGGCGACCATCACGAAGCCGAAGGCCAGAGCGACCACCACCACGCCGCCCTGGACCCGTGCGGCGACCGCGCTGCCGACCCCGAAGAAGACAAGCAGCAGGGTGCCGAGGAACTCGGCCGCGTACCGGCGGAAGTCGCTCATTAACTCAGCGTAAGTGCGGGTCAGGCGGCTGATGCCGGAATGGTCGTCTGTGATCGACACGACGGCCGGTGCGGGCACAGCGGTGCTCACCGGGGCGTTGTGCCCGGGGTGGACACCCACTCCGCGGACGTCGTGGTGATCGGCGCCGGTCAGGCTGGCCTGAGCGCCGGCTACCACCTGCGTCGTACCGGCTTCGCCCCGGGCAGCGGCTTCGTCATCCTCGACGGCGACACCGCACCCGGTGGCGCCTGGCAGCACCGGTGGCCGACGCTCGTCTTCGACCGGGTGCACGGCTTCCACGACCTGCCCGGGCTGCCGCTCCCGCCGACCGACCCACAGCGTCCGGCCGCCGAGCAGGTGAGCGCCTACTTCGCCGCGTACGAGCGGGCATTCGACCTACCGGTACGGCGGCCGGTGCGGGTCCGCGCGGTGCGCTCCCGCCCGGACGGGCGGCTGGACGTCCACACCGATACCGACCGGTGGACCGCGCGGGCGCTGATCAACGCGACCGGCACCTGGACCCGGCCGTTCTGGCCGCACTACCCGGGCCGGTCGTCGTTCCGGGGCCGGCAGTTGCACACCGCCGACTACCGTGGCCCGGCCGAGTTCGCCGGCCTGCGGGTGGTGGTCGTCGGTGGTGGCACCTCCGCCGTGCAGCTCCTCGGCGAGGTCTCCACCGTCGCGGCTGCCACCACCTGGGTGACCCGCCGCCCACCGGAGTTCCGGGACGAGACGTTCGGCATGGAGTTGGGCCGTGCGGCGGTGGCCCGGGTGGACGAGGCGGTCCGGGCGGGCCGCCCACCGGGCAGCGTGGTCGGGGTGACCGGACTGCCGGTCACCCCGGAGATACGTCGGCTGCGCGAACGCGGCGTCCTGGACCGGCTACCCGTGTTCGACCGGATCACACCGGACGGGGTGGCCTGGTCGGACGGGCGGTTCGTGCCGGCGGACGTGATCCTCTGGTGCACCGGCTTCCGGGCGGCCATCGACCACCTCGCCCCGCTGGGCCTGCGCGCGCCCGGTGGCGGTATCACGATGGACGGCACCCGGGTGGTCGCCGACGACCGGATTCACCTGGTCGGGTACGGCCCCTCGGCCAGCACGATCGGCGCCAACCGGGCCGGCCGCGCCGCCGTCAACGAGATTCGCGCCTGGCTGGCCCCGGCCCCCGTTCTCGACTGACCTGGCTCTATTTGACGGATGGCCTGGCAGCGGGCACGGTGGGAGTGACGGGGCCGTCAGCCGCCCCGATTCCGTGCGACGGCGACGACCGTTCGCCCTCCTGTCGCCTCCCACGTGCGCTCGTACACGAGCCGACCGTCCGGTCTGCGCACCATTGCGACCGCCAGCCGAGAATCCACGAGGAGTTCCGCCAATGCTCACCATGACCGACAACGCCGTGCTCGTCATCCGTGACCTCGCCAACCAGCAGGACGTCGCCCAGGACGGCGGTGTCCGCATCGCCGCCGACGCCGAGGCTGGCTCGCTGACTGTGGAGTTGGTGCCCGAGCCGGTACAGGGCGATCGTGTGGTCGACAACCAGGGCGCCCGGATATTCCTGGACGAGGACGCGGCCGAGCTGCTCGGTGACGCCTCGGTGGACGCCACTGTCGACGACGAGGGTGTCATCCAGTTCGGCTTCACCGAGCGGCAGTAGACGCCCTCGGGTGAGGCGTTCTGGAGTGCTGGGCACAGGAGCGCGCGGCGCCGCTTCGACAGTGGTCGGAACGTCGCCGCGCTCTGGCCGTCTCCCACCATCGCAGCCGTTCGGCGGTACGCCGGCAGGGACCTGGCTCGACCGGCTGTTGGTGCCGGTCCGCGTACTCGATCCCCGGTCTGCGCGGATCCAAACCCGCCGACCGTGGGGAGTTCCGCCATTCGCGAGTCCCGGCGTGGCGCGCCGACGAACGGGGTATGAGCGGGTCATGGAGCATTTCACGATCGCGACCATTGCCGAGCAGAGTCCGGATTTCCGGCGGGTGCTGTGGACCGGTGAGCACAGCCAGTTGGTCATCATGACCATCCCCGAGGGCGGGGAGATCGGCGAAGAGGTGCACGAGGACGTCGACCAGATCCTGACCTTCGTCAGTGGCGTCGGTGAGGCCCGGGTTGCCGGCTCGAAGCGGAAGGTCGTCTCCGGCGACCTGGTGGTCGTGCCGGCCGGCACCAAGCACAACTTCGTCAACACCGGCCCCAATCCGTTGGTGCTGTACACGGTCTACGGCCCGGCGGAGCACGCCGACAAGGCGGTGCACCGGACCAAGGAGGAGGCCGACGCGGCCGAGGAGGCGGGCAAGGACGAGCCGCCGACCGGGTGAGAAGTCGGCTAGCGGTCTGATCCGGGCCGATGCGGGTACCCGCGGCGGGTGGAGCAGCAGCCGGCGATCTCCGACTACGGGTTCCTCTCGGACTCCCGTTCGGGTGCCCTGGTCGGCAAGGACGGCTCCATCGACTGGTGGTGCCCGCACCGGTTCGACGGGGCCTCCGTGTTCGGGCGGCTGCTCGACCCGACCGCCGGGCACTTCCGGCTCGCGCCGGTCGGCGCCGGTGGCCCGGGGTACCGGGTGGAGCGCGCGTACCGGCCGGGCACGCTTGTGCTGCGCACGGTGCACCACACACCGCACGGCAGCGTGTCGGTCACCGACGCGCTCGCCGCGGAGGTCGGCGCCCGCGCCCACGAGCTGGGGATGAACTCGCCCGCCGTGCTGATCCGGGTGGTCGAGGGGCTGTCCGGGCGAGTCCGGATGGGGCTGGACTTCGCGCCCCGACCGGAGTACGGACTGCTCACGCCGTACCTGCACGAGCAGCCGGACGGCGGGGTGCTGGCCGGCGCCGGCCCGGTGGTGCTGGTGCTGCGCGCGCCGGGCCTGCGCCTGCGGGCGGACCGCGACCGGGTGACGCACGAGTTCGAGGTGTCCGCCGGTGAGGTGGTCGGGGTGGACGTGGCGTTCGGCGCGGCCTACGGCGACCCACCGGCACGGCTGGACCCGGTGGCCGCGCTCGCCGAGACGACACAGGCCTGGGACGCCTACCGGGACGTGCACCAGTATTCCGGCCGGTACCCCGAACTTGTCCGGCACAGCGCGACGGTCCTGACCGGCCTCACGTACGCCCGCAGCGGCGCGGTAGCCGCGGCGCTCACCACGTCGCTGCCGGAGCGGATCGGCGGCGACCGTAACTACGACTACCGCTACTCCTGGCTGCGGGACTTCTCGTTCACCATGCGCGCGCTCTGGGTGGCGGCCTGCCCCGACGAGGCGTCCCGGCTGTTCGCCTGGGCGTCCCGCTCGATCGGCCGGATCGGCGACCAGCCGGTGCCTGTGCTCTTCGGGCTGGAGGGCGAGCGTGACCTCTCCGAGCACCACTGCCAGCACCTGCGCGGATACCGCGACAGCAGTCCGGTCCGGATCGGCAACGACGCGTGGCGGCAGCGGCAGTTGGACGTGCCGGGTGAGGTGATGTCGGCGGTGTGGCGGTTGCGCGACTATCTCGGCACGCCGTTCGAGGGCGAGTTGCGCGAGATGGTGCTCGGGTTGACCGAGCAGGTGGCGGCGACCTGGCACCTGCCGGACCGGGGCATGTGGGAGACCCGGGACGAGGAGCGCCACTACCTGTCGTCCAAGGTGATCTGCTGGCTGACGCTCGACCGGGCGGTGGGCCTCGCCGACCGGCTCGGGGAGAGGGCCGACCCGCAGCGCTGGGCCCGGGTGCGCGACGAGATCCGCGAGACCGTGCTGCGCGAGGCGTGGAACGACCGGATCGGCGCGTTCACCGGTTCCTTCGGCTCGGCGGAGCTGGACGCCTCGGCGCTGACCCTGCCCGTGGCGCACTTCCTGCCGGCGACCGATCCGCGGATGCGGTCGACGATAGCGATGGTGGAGCGGGAGTTGGGCACGGACGGCGGGCTCGTCCGACGGTGGTCGACCGACCCGGGCGGTTTCCTGCTGTGCTCGTTCTGGCTGGTGGAGTGCCTGGTCATGGTGGGTGAGTCGAAGCGGGCTGAGGCGCTGTTCGAGCGGGTGGTGGGGTACGCCAACGACGTGGGGTTGTTCAGCGAACAGATCGACCTGACGAATGGGGAGCAGCTCGGCAACACTCCGCAGGCGCTCTCCCACGTCGGGCTGATCAACGCGGCCTGGCGGTTGACCGCGCCGGACAGCTACTGAGTCAGACCACCACCGGTACGCCGGACACGTCGACCGTGTCCGGATACTTCAGACCAGCGCCGGTGTTGAGCACCACCACCCGCTCGCCGGCCCGGATCCACCCGCCGGCGCGTAGCTGCCGCGCCGCGGTCAGGCAGGCCGCCCCCTCCGGGCAGAGCAGCAACCCCTCCCGGCCGGCGAAGTCCCGGAGGTCGGCCAGGATGTCCGCGTCGTCGACGGCGACAGCGGTGCCGGATGACTCCCGCAGCGCCGCCAGGATCAGCTCGTCGCCAAGCGGGGCCGGCACGGTGATGCCGAACGCCACGGTGTGCGCGTCCGACCAGGGCTGCGCCCGGTCCTCGCCGGCGGCGAACGCCCGCACGATCGGTGCGCAGCCGGTCGACTGCACCGCCACCAGCCGGGGCAGCTTGTCGCCGACCCAGCCCAGCTCGCGCAGCTCGTGCAGTGCCTTGTGGATGCCGATCAGCCCGACCCCACCGCCGGTCGGGTAGATGATCACGTCGGGCGTCTGCCAACCGAGCTGCTCGACGATCTCGTACCCCATCGTCTTCTTGCCCTCCAGCCGGTAGGGCTCGCGCAGCGTACCGGCGTCGAAGATCGCCCCGTTCGACTCCGCGATCAGCTCGGCGACCCGCCGGCCGGCGTCGCTGATCAGCCCGTCGACCAGGCGCAGGTCCGCTCCCGCGGCGACGCACTCGCGCCGGCAGATGCTCGGGGCCTCCAGCGGCATGACGATCGTGGCACCGATCCCGGCCCGCGCGGCGTACGTCGCCCAGGCCGACCCGGCGTTGCCGTTCGTGGGCATCGCGATCCGCCGCACGCCCAGCTCCCGGGCCCGGCTCACCCCGACCGCCGCGCCGCGCGCCTTGAACGAGCCGGTCGGGATCAACCCCTCGTCCTTGACCATCAGGTCCGTGATGCCGATCTCGGCGCCGTACGCCGGGGCGCGCAGCAGCGGCGTCCAGCCCTCGCCGAGCGTCGTGACGTTCCGTGGGTCGTCGACCGGCAGCAGCTCCCGGTAGCGCCACAGGTCGGCAGGGCGCAGCGGGAAACGTTCCGGGGTGACCGCCTTCGCCACCGCCGGCAGGTCGTAGCGGGCCAGCAGCGGGGAGCCGCACGCGCAGAGGTTGCGCAGTTCGTCGGCGGAGTGCTCCCTGCCGCAGCGCGGGCAGTCCAGGTGGGTCAGGTACACATCGCTCCTCGCCGTTCAGACCGCGTCGATGCTCAACCAGCGCCGGCTGCGCCGCCCCGGCTCGTAGACCGAGTCAAGCCGCTTGGCGACCACGCCCGGCAGGCCCTGCTCGCGCCCGGTGCGCAGGGCCTCGTCGCCCGCGCCCGGGAACCATGGCGGAGTCTGCCAGTGCGCACCGGCCAAGGCCAGCCCATCGAGCAGCTCCCGGCGTTGCGCGTACGGCACGTCGACGCTGCTCACGCCCTCCAGCCAGAGCAGGTCGACGATCAGGAACTGGGCGCCGGCCGGCACCCGAGCGCCGCTGGTCGGGCGGACCGGGCGGACCCGGCCGGCGTCGTCGATGCGTACCAGCACACCGTCGAGCACCGCCTCGGTGGGTGCGAGCGCCTCGGCCATCGCCCGCAGCCACGGGTACCCGCCGGTGATCTCCTCGTCGGTCTCGGAGAGCAGCCGCAGCCGCCCACCGGAGACGTACGCCATCGCCCGGACCCCGTCCCAGCGCAGCTCGTACCCCCAGCCGGCCCGGTCGCGGGGGAGCCCGGCGGCGGCCGTGGCGTGCATCGGGCGGACCAGGTCGGGCATCGGCGTCCAGCCCGGCGGCGCGGGGTCGGTCCGGCGGACCATCCAGTCCCGTCCTCCGGTGGCGAAGAGGACGTAGCGGCCGGCCGTCCGGTCGCCGGAGAGGGTCACGATCACCTCGTCGTCGCGCCACTTCTCACACCGGTAGGTGCCCCGGTCGTGGATCAGCATCCGGCCGCCGCCGTATTCGCCCGCGGGAATCTCACCGGCGAAGTCGAGGTATTCCATCGGGTGGTCCTCGGTGTGCACGGCGAGGTGGTTGCGACCCGGGTCGCGGGGCAGGCCGCGCGGGACCGCCCAGGACGCCAGCACCCCCTGGTGTTCCAGGCGCAGGTCCCAGTGCAGGCTCCGGGCGTGGTGCTGCTGGATGACGAAGCGGCCGCCGTCGTTGTCGGCGCCGGCCGCCGGGTGGCTCCGCTCCGGCACCGGCTCCGGCGTACGGGCCGCGTCCCGTCGCCGCCGGTACTCCTCCAGCCGGTCGGTCACACCCGCATTCTGCGGCAAACCGGACCGGTGCGCTGGATGCCGGAGTGTCCGGTTCGCTCGGCGGGGGAGGGCTCGGCGGGGTAGAACGGACCTCATGGACCTCACCGACCAGCCCACCGCACTGCTTCCGGGGGATGTCCGGATGCCCCTGCTCGGCTTCGGCACCTGGCAGGCCACCGGCCAGGCCGGTTACGAGGCGGTGCTCGCCGCGCTCGACACCGGCTACCGGCATGTCGACACCGCCACGGTGTACGGCAACGAGCGCGAAGTCGGCCGGGCGGTGCAGGAGAGCGGGCTGCGCCGGGAGGATGTCTTCATCACCACCAAGCTCCCGCCGAACCGGGTGGGCCAGGAGCGCGCGACGTTGGAGGCCAGCCTGGCGGCGCTCGGCGTCGACCAGGTGGACCTGTGGTTGATCCACTGGCCGCCGTCGTCGCCGTCGGACAGCATCCCGCTCTGGCGTGAGCTGCTGGCGGCCCGGGACGAGAACCTGGTTCGAGCGGTGGGCGTCAGCAACTACAGCACCGCGCAGATCGACGAGCTGATCCAGTCGACCGAGGAGAACCCGGCGGTCAACCAGATCGAGTGGAGCCCGGCGCTGTACGACCGGCAGCGGCACGCCGAGCACCGGGACCGGGGTGTGGTGCTGGAGGGTTACAGCCCGTTCAAGACCAGCGACCTCAGTGACCCGGTGTTGACCAGGATCGCCGCCGCACACGGGGTTTCTCCGGCGCAGGTGGTGCTGCGGTGGCACATCGACCACGAGATCGTGGCGATCCCGAAGTCGGTGACCCCGGAGCGGATCAGCGCCAACTTCGACATCTTCCACTTCGCGCTGACGGCGGAGGAGATGCGCGACATCGACGCGCTCGGCGAGGTCTGATCCGGTGGTTTCCTTCACGGCTTGACGCGGGGATGAAGGCTATCGACATCGACGCTCGTGACGGTATAGCGTGCCCGTCATCACGTTCGTCGATCCGTTCGAACCCGCCGTCGCTGGAGGATCGCCATGGCCCGATCACCGTCCATCCGTCTGCGCCGTCGTGGGGTGCTCGGCATCCCCGCCCTGGTGGCCGCCGCGCTGACAGTCGTCGCCCGACCCACCGCGGCCAGCGCCGCGCCGAAGGCGGAGTGCCTCGCCGACCTGCTCCAGGACGCCTGATGGCGACGATTCCCTGGCTGGTGGACGTGCTGCGCGCCGCCGGGGTCCAGGTCGTCGTCGAGGGCGACTGGCTCAACCGGATGCGACCGGGGTCGTTCGACCCGATCGGGGTGCTGTGGCACCACACCGCCTCGACCTCCAGCGCCAGCAACCCGCATCCGGCGCTCGGCATCTGCATAAACGGCCGGTCCGACCTGCCCGGGCCGCTGTGCCAGGCGCTCGTCGACTACCACGGCGTCTTCCACGTCATCTCCGCCGGCCGCTGCAACCACGCCGGGGTGAGCGGCGGCAGTGGCCCGATCCCCGCCGGGGACGGCAACACCCTCATGATCGGGTGGGAGATCGACTACAACGGCGTCAGCCAGGAGATGACCGCCGCGCAGTACGACGCGTCACTCGCCGCTACCGCCGCCGTGCTCACCCGCCTCGGCCGGGACAGCAGCTACGCCCGCGGGCACCGGGAGACAAGCACCACCGGCAAGATCGACCCGTCCTTCATCGACCTGAACGTCATGCGCGCCGACGTCGCCGCGCGGATGGCCGGCGGCACGGCCTGGTCCTCCACCGTGGACAACACCACCGCCGGCCGGTTCACCGCCAGCGCCAACTGGGGCGTCTCGACGTTCTCCAGTCAGCGCTACGGCGCCGACTACCGGTACGCGGACCCGGTCGCCGCCAGCGATCCCGCCTGGTACCGGTTCAACGTGCCGACGGCCGGCACCTACCGCGTCGAGGCCTGGTGGCCGACGAACTCGGGCTACAACAGCGCCACCCCGTACATCGTCGCCACCACCACCGGCAACAAGACGGTGTACGTCGACCAGCGGGTGACCGGTGGGCAGTGGCGGGTCCTCGGCACGTTCACGCTGCCGGCCGGGGACGCCAACCGGGTGGCGGTGAGCCGGTGGAGCAACGCCACCGGCCTGGTCATCGCGGACGCCGTCCGCCTCACCCGGGTCTGACCTCGACGGCCCTGCCTCGGCTTGATCGACTCGGCTTCTTGAAAGTCGGGGTATTTCAGGTGCGGGGATGCCCCGACTTCAAGGACTCCGAGTGGATCAGGGCGTGCGCGGTGGCGGCGCACGCCCTGATCCTTCCCACCGTCAGTTCAGGAGCGCGAGCAGGTGGCGCCGTTGAGCGAGAAGCTGGTGGGCGACGAGTACGACCCGCTCAGCGTGCCCTGGTAGCCGAAGCTGGCCGTGCCACCCGGTGCGACGGACCCGTTGTGGCTGATGTTCCGGGCGGTCACCGTGGACCCGCTCTGGCTCACCGTGGCGTTCCAGGCGTTGGTGACCTGCTGCCCGCCGGGCAGGTTGTAGGTGAGCGTCCAACCGTTTATCGCGCTGGACCCGGTGTTGGTGATCTGCACGTCGGCCGTGAAGCCGTTGTTCCACGAGTTCGCGGTGTACTTCACCGCGCACCTGGCACCGCCCGGCGGGGGCGTCGGCGTCGACGGGTTGGTGGGCGGGGTGCCGCCGCCGTTGACCGCCGCCGAGAACGAGGTCACCGCGAGGCCGACGCCGCCCTGCCAGGGCTCGAAGCCAGCCTGGATGCTGGTCAGGTACCAGGAGTTGTTGATCGCGCCCCGGTTACGGACGTCGTTGATGAAGTCCAGCACGCTGAAGTTCAGGCTGGAGATCGCCGACGGCGCGACGTACGAGATGACGTTGTTGGAGCCGTTGCTGCCCTGCCACACCTGCCACGTCCGGCCGGCCAGGTTCGTCGAGCCGACCACCGAGCCGATGGGCTGGATCGAGCCCTGCCGGTTGAGCCAGATCATGATCTCCATCTGGTTCACCCCGTCCCGCTTGGGCGACGGGTCCAGCCAGATGTCGTACGACGCGTTGTACGTCGCCCCGCTGACGTAGCGGTAGGAGATGTTGCTGGTGGCGCTGCTGATCTGGCTCACCTGCATCGGCAGGTTCGTGCCGGGGGAGCAGTTGGTGTAGTGACAACCGAAGAACACCGAGGGGTACGCCGTCGGTGCGCCGTTGGTGGGGCTGCTGCCGTTGAGGGTGGTGATCTCGAAGCCGCTGCCGGTGACGTTGATGCACTGCTGGGCGGTGGTGCCCCAGCGGTTGTTCTGCACCACGTACCGGCCCTGGATCACGGTCGAGCCGTACTGTTCGCAGATCTGGGTGTCGGCGGAAGCGTTGCCGCCGAAGGCCACCGCTACCAGCGAGCCGGCGAGCAGCACGCCGGCGGCGGCCAGGGCCCGAAGTTGACGTTTCATGACGCTCCTTGACTCGGCGCATGCCGGGCGCCGCATGTGGTGGGGTGGTGCGGGAGCGCTCCCACGCTCAACGACACATTTACATGCTTGAAACTGCTGCGCAACCGTACGCGCCAAACTGATGAATCGGGCGGATTGCCGCCCACCTACCGGACGGCTGTCGGGGGCCGACCAGCCAAGCGGCACGGGCACGCCGACGAGCGGCTTTGGGCGGCCGATCGGGCCTGGCGTGCGCCGATCGCTCCGAGTAGCGTGTTGCCTCCAACGCGTTCCGCTCCCCCTCCGGAGGCGTACACCACAATGGGTGGTTCCCCCCTGCGCATCCTCGTCGTCGGCGCGGGCATCGCCGGCCTTGCCGTGGCCCGGGCGCTGCGCCTCGCGGGCTTCCGGCCCGACGTCACGGACAAGCTGCCACCGGGGGAGTCCACCGAAGCCGGCCTCTACCTGCCCGGCAACGCCGCCCGCGCGCTGCACCGGCTCGATCTGCACCACCCGGTCCGCCCGCTCGGGCAGGTGATCCACCGGCAGCGGTTCTTCGACGCCACCGGCGCGCGCCTCTGCGAGGTCGACCTCGACACCCTCTGGGCGGGCGTCGGCGAATGCCGGGCGCTGCCCCGGGCCGACCTGCACCGGGTGCTGCTCAGTGGTGCCGGCGGCGCCGTCCGGCACGGCGCCGAGGTTCGCACCCTGGAACTGCTGCCGGGTGCGGTCGGGGTCACCTTCACCGACGGCACCACCACCGAGTACGACCTGGTCATCGGCGCCGACGGGCCACGCTCCTCGGTGCGCGCGCTGGCCGCGCTCGGCGGGCCGCCCCGCCCGGTCGGGCAGGTGGTCTACCGGGCCGTGCTGCGGGACGGCCCACCCGTCACCGAGTGGACCGCCCTGCTCGGCCAACGCTCCGGGTTCCTGATGGTGCCGATGGGCGCCGGGAGGCTGCACCTCTACGCCGACGAGGCCGGCAGGGAGGCGCCCGCCGACCCGCTGGGCCGGCTGCGCGACCTCTTCGCCGACTACCGCGGCCCGGTCCCGGAGGTGCTGGCGGCGCTTGACGGGGTGCACGTCGGGATCACCGACGAGGTGGAGTTGGGCCGCTGGTACCGGGGACGGGTGCTTTTGGTCGGGGACGCCGCGCACGCCACCGCGCCCACGTTGTCCCAGGGTGCGGCGATGGCACTGGAAGACGCGGTGGTGCTTGCGGAGTCGTTGCGCGCCGCCGGCAGCGTGGAAGCGGCCCTGGTGGCGTACGAGAGCCGTCGCCGTCCGCGTACCCGATGGGTGCGGGACCGGACCCGGGACCGCAACCGCACCAGGGACGTGCCGCCGGCGCTGCGCGACCCGCTGCTGCGCGGGCGCGGCGGCCGGATCTTCGGGGAGCACTACCGGCTACTGCTCGGCCCGCTGTAGGCCCGTTGTAGATCGTGTCACGCCACCCCACGCGGCGCTGCGACCTGCCGGGGACTATCCTCCTTGCGGATGACGGCCCGCCGATAAACAGCGTGTGCCGAGCGGGACAACCGAGAACCGGAGGCCACTCGTGACCACCGTCGCACCCAAGCCGGTCGTGACCCGGCCCTGGCCGGTCCGGGAGCCGGTCAAGGGGTCGGCCATCGCGCGGCTGCTGCGAACCACGGACGCGAAGCAAATCGGGATCATGTACATGGTCACCGCGTTCGCGTTCTTCATGATCGGTGGCCTGATGGCCCTGATCATGCGTGCTGAGCTGGCCCGACCCGGGCTGCAGTTCCTGTCGCCGGAGCAGTACAACCAGCTCTTCACGATGCACGGCACGATCATGTTGCTGTTCTTCGCGACGCCTATCGTGTTCGCCTTCGCGAACTACATCGTGCCGATCCAGATCGGCGCGCCCGACGTCTCCTTCCCCCGCCTGAACAGCTTCGCCTACTGGCTGTACCTGTTCGGCGGCACGATCGCGACCGCCGGTTTCCTCACCCCGGGTGGCGCCGCTGACTTCGGCTGGTTCGCGTACGCGCCGCTGAGCAGCGTCGAGCACTCGCCCGGCGTCGGCGCCAACATGTGGATCATGGGTCTGGCCATCTCCGGTCTGGGCACCATCCTCGGCGCGGTGAACATGATCACTACGGTGCTCACCCTGCGTGCGCCCGGCATGACCATGTTCCGGATGCCGATCTTCACGTGGAACATCCTGGTCACCAGCCTCCTGGTGATCCTGGTCTTCCCGCTGCTGGCCGCCGCGCTCTTCGCGCTCGCCGCGGACCGCATCCTCGGCGCCCACGTGTACGACCCCGCCACCGGTGGGCCGATGCTCTGGCAGCACCTGTTCTGGTTCTTCGGGCACCCCGAGGTCTACATCGTGGCGCTGCCGTTCTTCGGCATCATCAGCGAGGTCATCCCGGTCTTCTCCCGTAAGCCGATCTTCGGTTACAAGGGTCTGGTCGCCGCGACCGTCGCGATCGCCGCGCTCTCCATGAGCGTCTGGGCGCACCACATGTTCGCCACCGGCCAGGTGCTGCTGCCGTTCTTCAGCTTCCTGAGCTACCTGATCGCCGTGCCGACCGGTATGAAGTTCTTCAACTGGATCGGCACCATGTGGCGGGGGCAGGTCAGCTTCGAGACGCCCATGCTCTGGGCCATCGGCTTCCTGGTCACGTTCCTCTTCGGTGGTCTCACCGGTGTGCTGCTCGCCAGCCCGCCGATCGACTTCCACGTGTCCGACTCGTACTTCGTGGTGGCGCACTTCCACTACGTGCTCTTCGGCACGATCGTGTTCGCGGTCTTCGCCGGCATCTACTTCTGGTTCCCGAAGATGTTCGGCCGGATGCTCGACGAGCGCCTGGGCAAGGTGCACTTCTGGCTCACCATGATCGGGTTCCACACCACGTTCCTGGTGCAGCACTGGCTCGGCAACGAGGGCATGCCCCGCCGCTACGCCGACTACCTGCCAAGGGACGGCTTCACCACGCTGAACACGATCTCCACGATCGGCGCGTTCATCACCGGTATCTCCACGCTGCCGTTCATCTACAACTGCTGGAAGTCGTACAAGACCGGCCCGGTGGTCGAGGTGAACGACCCCTGGGGCCACGGCAACTCGCTGGAGTGGGCGACCAGCAGCCCGCCGCCGCTTCGCAACTTCGACCGGATGCCCCGCATCCGCTCCGAGCGGCCGGCGTTCGACGCGAAGTTCCCGGAGCTGGCCGCCGGTCAGACCCTGGCCGGCCCGCCGGAGGGTGGCTCGAAGCCGCTCACCAGCGAGTCGGACGGCGGCGCCAGCTACCGCGAGGACACCGCAAGCGACATCGACAGGCACTGACTCTCAAACCGAGCTGTACGACGGGCGCCGCCCCCGGGACCACCGGGAGCGGCGCCCGTCGCCATGTCCGGCCAACCTCACTCCCACCATTCCGTCCTCGTCCTGACCCACGGTCCCTCCACCGGCGACTGCTCACCCGCCGCTGACTGGACTTCCGTCCCGGCCTCAGCCCGTCCCGGCCTCAGCCCGTCCCGGCTTCAGCCCGTCCCGGGCGTCAGCCCGTCCCGGCTTCAGCCCGGCCCGGCTTCAGCCTGACCCGGCCTCAGCCCGGCCCGGCTTCGGCTCGGCCTGGTCCTGCCTGGTCTGCCCCGGCTCGGCTTGCTGGCTTGGTCCGGCTTGGTTCGGCTTGGCCCGGGTCGGCCCGACTTGGAGGTGGCTATCTCCCTGATGAGCGTGATGCCTGTGAGTCATCATGATGACTCACAGGCATCACGCTCATCGAATGCGTTCGGTCCGGAAGCCCGGCGGACCTCCGATTGGTCACCGCCGCGGGGCAAGCCTGGGACCGATCAGCCGAAGTCGCTGTGCCACCCACCGTCATTGAACGCATCGGCGAAGCATTGTCGGGGTGGCGCACCCACTCGATGTAATCGCTGCGTTTGGCACGTTCACCGGCGTGCCAGCAGGTCCAGCCCGGCCGATCGAGGCCGGACCATCCGACCTCGGCCCCCGACCCCAGGCCCTCGGCCCTCGGCCCTCGGCCCAACGGCCTAGCGTGCGCGGCGGCTCCAGCGTGCCCGGTCTGTCCGCCGGCCCCCGCCGTGCCCAGCGGACTCACCCGGGCGACCCTGCCTGCCTGGCCTGCCTGCCTGCCTGCCTGGCCTGCCTGCCTGCCTGCCTGGCCTGCCTGCCTGGCCTGGTCGGCAGGGTCGCCCGCATCAACGTGCCGTCGGTGGCGTGGGCGTAGCCGTCAGCGGGAGGTGGGGGCGAGGTTGGCCTCGACCGGCTGCGTGGGGGTGGCCGCGTCGGCGTTGCGACGGCGGCCCAGCTCGATCACGAACACCACGAGGGTGACCAGTGCGCCGAGCGCGCCGGTGACCACGAAGCCCCAGAGCGGCGCGCTGGCGTCGATGACCGCGCCGGCGAGCGGTGCGCCGACCGCGATGCCGACGGTGACCGCGGAGCCGTGCAGGCCCATCGCCTCACCGCGTACCTCGGCCGGAACCAGGCGGCTGACCGCGTCGGACGAAGCCGCGATGGTCGGTGCGCAGAGCGCGCCGGCCGGGATCAGCGCCAGGCACAACAGCCACCAGTGCGCACCGCCGAGCCCGACCGGGATGGTGCACAGGGCGAGTGCGGCGGTCAGGGCCAGCGGAGAGAACGAACGGTGGACGGCCCCGTAGGCGAAGCCGCCAGCCAGCGAGGCGACCGCCCAGCTCGCCAGCACCACGCCGGTCCAGCCGACCTCGCCGCTGGCCCGCAGCACGGCGACCACCGCCACGTCGGTGCCGCCGAGCACCAGGGTCGCGGCGGCGCTGAGCGCCAGCACGGCGAGCAGTCGAGGTGTCAGCCACTCCCGGCGAGGCGTCCGGCGCTGCGGACCGGTGGCCTCGGCGGCGCCGCGGATCGGTGGGTTGACCACCCACAGGGCGATCCCGGCGGCGACGATGCCGCCGCCGACCAGGTACATGGTGGTCTGTGCGGAGATCGCGGTGACCAGGGCCACAGCCAACGCCGGGCCGATCATGAAAGACAGTTCCACAGACATCGAGTCCAGCGCGTACGCGGGGCGACGTTGGTCCTCCGGAACCAGCGCCGCGATCGACTGACGCACCACGGAGAAGATGGGCAGGGCCAGGGAGCCGGCCACAAAGGCCGCCGGCAGCAGCAGGGGGTACGGCAGTCCGGGCGCGGTGGACCAGAAGACCGCCTCGGTGATGCCGGTGAGCACCAGGACCGGGCGCAGGCCACGCCGGTCCACCAGTCGGCCGAGCAGGGGTCCGCCGATCGCCGCGCCCACGGTGACGGCCGCGCCCACCAGACCGGCGGCCCCGTAGCCTCGATCAAGGTCGAGCACCACATGGAAGGTGAGTGTCACCCCGGTCGCGGTGAGCGGGATGCGGGCAAGGACGGCGACCAGCAGGAGCGACCGCAGGCCGGGCAGGGCGAGCGCCTGCCGGTAAGGCTTCATGTTCACGTGGGTCCGTACCTCCGGCGACATCCTCGACCGGCGGCGTCCCGATGACCAATCAATTACCGTCTTGTGCGGCCCTCATCACAGGCTGACCGTGCAGGGTCACCCCGGCGCCGTCCATGGCACGCAGTGCCACGTCGGTGGTCGCCGGAGCGACCGCGGCGGTCAGTTCGAGCAGCACGGTGGTGGCGAAACCCTCCCGAGCGGCGTCCAGCGCGGTCGCCCGGACGCAGTGGTCCGTGGCGATGCCGACCACGTCCACCCGGTCCACGTTGTGCCGGCGCAGCCAGTCGGCCAGGCACTCGCCGTCGTCGGCGTGCCCCTCGAACCCGGAGTACGCCGCCGCGTGCTCGCCCTTGTGAAAGATCGCCTCGACCCGACCGGTATCCAGTTCGGGATGGAACTCCGACCCGCTGGTGCCGACCACGCAGTGCCTCGGCCAGGACTCCACGAAGTCCGGCGGATCGCCGAAGTGCGCACCGGGGTCGACGTGGTAGTCCTTGGTGGCGACCACGTGCGACCAGCGGTCCGGCTCGGAGGCGAGCAGCCGGGAGATGCCGGCGGCCACCCCCGCGCCGCCCTCGACGGCCAGCGAGCCACCCTCGCAGAAGTCGTTCTGCACGTCCACGATGATCAGAGCGTCGGCCATTGGAGTCCCTTCCTCATGGTCTGTCTGCGGCGAGATGCCCGGCGAGCTCAGTCGGCGGGTACGACCGAGACCGGCACCGCCGGGTCGCCGGCCGAGAGCTTCAGCCCCTCCCACGGGATGGAGATCAGGCACTCGCGCAGGTGCTCCCGCGACTCGTCGAGGGTGGGCAGCCACACCGGCTCGCCGGCGACCACGTACGAGTGTTGGAGCATGCGGTCGTTGGGCTGCCGGTCCGGTACGCCCTGCGGCACGATGATCTCCTCGGTGGCGGTGCCGGTCGGCTTGTGCCGGCGGACCGCGACCTTCCGGCCGCCGATGGTCGCCTTCTGCTCGGAGCGCTTCACCACCGGCCGCCCATCGACCTCGACGAGCTTGTAGACCAGCCCGGCGGTCGGTGCCCCGGAGCCGGTGACCACGGCCGTGCCGGCGCCGTACATGTCCACCGGTTCGGCGGCCAGCGCGGCGATCGAGTACTCGTCCAGATCACCGGAAACGATGATCTTGGTCTCGGTGGCGCCCAACGAGTCGAGCAGCTCCCGGGACTGCTGGGCGATCACCGCCAGGTCGCCCGAGTCGATCCGTACCGCTCGCAGCTCCGGCCCGGCCACCGCTATCGCGTTGCGGATGCCCTGGCTGATGTCGTACGTGTCGACAAGCAGCGTGGTGTCCTTGCCCAGCGTGGCGACCTGCGAGGCGAACGCCGCCCGCTCGTCGTCGTGCAGCAGGGTGAAGGCGTGCGCCGCGGTGCCCGCCGTCGGGATGCCGTAGCGCGCACCGGCGGCGAGGTTGGACGTGAACCGGAAACCAGCCAGGTACGCGGCCCGCGCCGCGGCCACCGCCGCCTCCTCGTGGGCCCGGCGCGAGCCCATCTCGATAAGCGCTCGACCCCGCGCAGCGGTCACCATCCGCGCCGCCGCCGCGGCCACCGCGCTGTCGTGGTTGAGCACGGAGAGCGCAAGCGTCTCCAGCACCACACACTCGGCGAAACCGCCGGAGACGGTGAGGATCGGTGAACCGGGGAAGAACAGCTCACCCTCGGCGTACCCGTCGATGTCGCCGGTGAAGCGGTAGTCGGTGAGCCAGGCAGCGGCCGCGTCGTCGACCACGCCGGTCCGCCGTAGGAAATCGACATCGGTGGGGTCGAACCTGAAGTCGCGGATCAGTTCGATCAGCCGGGCCGTGCCGGCGACCACGCCGTAGCGGCGGCCGCTCGGCAGCCGGCGGCTGAACACCTCGAAGACACACCGGCGGTCGGCGGTGCCGTCCTTCAGTGCCGCACTGACCATGGTCAGCTCGTAGTGGTCGGTCAGCAGCGCGGGGCGGTTGATGCTCACCGCCCCAGCCTAAGGTTCAGTCCGCGTCGCCGTCGTCGTGGCCCGGGATCGCCCGCAGCGCGGCCCACAGCTCGGCCCGTCCGGTCACGCCCAGCTTGCTGTAGATCCGTTGGAGGTGATTTTCGACTGTGCGCGCCGAGAGGTAGAGCCGTTCCGCGATGGCCCGGCTGGACGCGCCGTGCGCGGCGAGGCGGGCGACCTGCCACTCCCGCTCGGTCAACACCGGCGCTCCCGCGTGCAGCGCCGGCGTCCGGATCAGGTCACAGCGCCCCAGCAACCCGGCCAGACGTTCCCGGGCGCCGTTGGTCGCGGTCGAGTGCTGCCGGCGCAGCCGCTGCACGGCCTGGGAGGTGGCCTCGGCGGCGTACACGGTCAACTCCAGCGCGGCGTAGTCGTCGGCGACCGCGAGCAGATCCGCGGCGGAGTCCGTCACCGCCGCGCGGGCGTGCCGGGCCAGCAGCGGCGGGAGCACCCCGTCGACCCGCTCGGAGAGCTCGGCCAGGCGCTGCGCCACAGTGCGTCGACCACCATCGGAGCAGGTGGGACCGACCGGCATGCCGGCCTGGTCCAGCCGGACGAGGTCGTGCAGGGCGTGCACCTCGTGCCCGGCGAAGCCGTCCGCGCGCAGCCGGTCCACCAGGTCGGCGAGGTGCTTGACCGCACCCGGCAGGTCACCCGACGCGGCGAGGGTCGCACCCCGGGCCTGCTCCAGCCACGGGTAGAGCACCGCCATGCCCGGTGCGTGGGTGCGGTCCGCCTCGGCCATCGCCGCAGTGGCCTGCGCGGCGTCACCGCGCAGCGCGGCCGACTGGGCTCGCTCGGCCTGGGCCAGACCGGCGTAGACCCGGCTGGTGGCCAACACCGCGCAGGCACCCAGCGAGGCGCGGGTGGCGGCGTCACTCTGCCCCCGCAGCCGGGCCGCATACGCCTGGAGGATGGCCAGGTAGCCGGTGCCGAGCCGGAAGTCGCCGGCATCGGCGAGGTCGGCGAACTCGTCGGCGACTATCGCGTCGATCCCGGCCAGGTCGCCGGTGAGCATGAGCCGGGTGCCCCGGGCCAGTTCCAGGGCCAGTTGCAGGTACGGCATGTCGGTGCGCCAGTTGGCGACGGCGGAGTGCACCTGGGCGATCGCCGTACCGCTGTGGGTGAGCTGGCCCTGCGCGGCCTGGACGTACGCGATGGTGCAGCGGGCCAACTCGCGGGCGGCGACGCCGGCCGCCGGCCGGTCCAGCACCTGTTGGCTGAGCCGTACCGCGGTGGTCGTGTCCAGTCGGTGCAGGCGCATGATCGCCTCGAAGGCGTGCACCCGGGACCGGTCCGCGGAGTCGCTGAGCTGCTCGACGCGGCCGGCGATCTCCTCCACGGTCGACTGCTGGCTCAGCCCCCAGTAACTGACCATCCCGCGTACGGTCAGCCAGCGGCAGTACCGCCGCTCGTCGCCGGGCTCGGGGGTCACGGCGTCGAGGACGTCGATGGCCTCCTCCGGCCGGTCGGCGAACATCAGAATGGTGGCCAGCAGCTCCGCCGCGTCGGAGCCTCCGCCCGCGTGCAACGCGGCCCGCGCCAGGCGGGTCGCCAGCGGCACGTCGTACCGGGTGAACGCCTGGACCGCGGCGTCCACCAACAGGGCCGGATCCTGTGCGGTGCCCGAGTCGAGGCGCCACACCGCGACCCGCAGCAGGTCGTCGCGGCGGCGCTTGCCGACCTGTTCGAGAAGCTCCGCGAGGTGTGCCTGAAGCCGGCGGGTGCGGCTGACCGGGCAGCGGCGGCGCATCACCTCGCCGTAGAGCGGATGGGCCAGCCGGACGTTCGTCCGTCGGTCGTTCTGGACCACGCTGATCAACCCGCGTTCCTCGGCGGTCTCCACGTCCGACTGGTCGGCGGCCTGCCGCAGAAGCTGTAGGCCGAGTGGTTCGCCGAATGCGACAAGCTCGACGACCGCGCGGACTCCGTCGGTGAGTTTGCCGACCCGGGTGTCGATCAGGTCGGTCAGGCTGGGTGCCAGCTCCAGCCGCCCGGTCCACTGCCAGATCCCGTAGGTCTGTTTCAGCTCCGCGCTGCCGCTGGCCGCGTGCACCAGCTCCCGCAGCAGCAGCGGGTTGCCCGCCGACAGCCGGCCGAGCCGGTCGGCGGAGTTGGCGTCGACCGGGCCGCCCAGGATCTCCGCCAGCAGGCCGGCGGTCTCCCCCTGCGGCATCGGGGTCAGCTCGACGTGTTCGACCAGGTCATCGGTCCACAGTGCACGGATCGGCAGCGGGATCTGCTCGCCGTCGCGCAGGGTGCCGACCACTGTGGCGTTCTCGGCGCGGGCGACCAGGTGGACAAGTGCCGCCGAGGGGGGATCGAGCAGATGGGCGTCGTCGATGGCGAGCACGATCCGTCGACCGGCCGCCTGCTGTTGCAGCACGTTGAGCGCCCAGCGCAGGATGCCGGCGGGGGAGAGGCCCTGGGGCTGCTCGGCCGGAAGAACCTGCACCAGCCCGCCGAAGGGTAACGCCGCGGTGGTGGCGCTGGCCGCGATGGTCCAGATCGCGAAGCGTTCGGTGGGCAGCGTGCTCACGCCTTCGCGCAGCAACCGACTCTTGCCGATCCCGGCGCTGCCGCTGAAGAAGAGCCCGCGGCCAGCCTCGCCGGTCACCGCCGCCAGCAGGCGGTTGAGCTCGTCGGTCCGGCCGACGAACTTCCATCGACTCATTCGCGCAGCATATCGACCGGAATCCGTCCGCGCCCGCACCGTCACTCAACGAAGTTGAGTAGTCGCACAATTACCGCTGAGTATCCGAGGTGTTCCACCTGGTTGCCGGCCCGCCCGTAGTCTTCCGGCATCCGGATTCTTCACCGGATTTCCCACCTGGCCGGGCGTCCGGTCACCTGCCCCGGGAGGCCGCCTGATGAAGCAGGGCCCTCTCCCCTCGGTCGACTCCAGCGATGACGTGGTCGGCGCAAGCGATCTGCCGAGCTGCGGCCCGCTGCCCGCCCGGGTCGGCGTGACCAGCCCCGCACCGGAGGAGCCGCTCGGCGTGGTCGCCGTCGGCCCGGCCGGTGCCGAGCGACGCGCCGTGCTCGCCACGCTGCTCGATCTCGACCCGGTCATGCTCACCGTCCCGTCGGGCAGTTGGTTGCTGGTGCGGAACGCCAAGGTGCCCACCCGGGCGGCGTTCGTGCCCGGTTACCGCCAGCCCCACTCGTACGGTGCGGACCGGAACGCCGCCGGCCCGGCGTTGGCCCGTCCACCCCGGCGGGTCGAGCTGAGCGTGCCCGAGCCGCTGCTGCGGCACTTCACGCTTATCGATGTGCCGGACACCGCGACGCTCGGCGTGTCCGGCAGGCAGGTGCTGCTCGACGCGGTGGGCCGGGCCGGCGCGTTGCTCTTCGTGATCGCCGCCGACCAGGCGTTCACGGCCGCCGAGCTGAACCTGCTCGCCGAGGTCGCCCCGACCCCGGTGGAGGTCGTCTTCGCGGTGACCCCTGGCTCGGCAGGGTGGGCCCCGCTGGCCGACGGCGCGGCGGCGACGGAGGACGCGGGGGCGTCCGTCTCGCCGGTCGGAGGTCGGGCGACCGAGATGGACGCGGCCGAGGTGACCGTGGCGGCTCACCGCGCGGCGCTGCTGGCCGCGGTGCCGGCGCTGGCCGGCGCGCGGTGGTTCCCGGTCGACGCCCACTCCGCCGACTCCGCCGCCGACCTGCGGCGGGCGTTGGTGGGCTGGTCGTCGGAGGAGGGGTTGCGGCGGGCCAGCGTCGAACCGCCGGTGCTGCCGGGTCAACACGACCGGGTCGCCGTGGCCGCCGATCCGGGCGACTGGTCGGAGCAGCTCGACCGGCAGACCCGGACGTGTGCTCAGCGGATCCGCCAGCACCTCGCACTGGAACTGGCGAACATCCACCTGCGGGCCGTCCAGGAGATCGTGTTCGGGGTCGGCTGCGCGGGTCTACCGGACCTCCTGGATCGGGAGATGGCGGCGCTGTCGCTGTTGGCCACGGCGCAGTGCGACCAGGCGGTGCGCGGCATCGTGACCGATGCAGCGGCCCGGGTGCTCGGCGCGCCGCCGGTCGAAGGGGTGCGGCGGCGGATCGCCACCGCCGTGCAGTACGGCCTGGCCGACGACCGGCCGGGCCACGAGCTGGACAAGGTGCTGCTCATCACCAGCACCGCCGGGGTGGCCGGGTTGACCGGCCCGGAGGCGATCGACGCCCTCGCCAACTATCCGGCGGTCTTCCGCGACGAGGTGCTTCCGCCGGTCGCGGTGGCGCTCTCCGGCGGGTGCTGGCAGCAGTGGCGTACCCCTGGCAGGGACGACCACAACGCGGCGCGGGCCTGGTCCCAGCGTGCGGTGCGGGAGGTCGAGCTGGGGTTGTCCCGGGAGATATCCCGACGGTTCGAGGTGATCCGCCTCTCGCTGGGCGCGGTGCTCTCCGATGCAGTCGATCACGGCATCCTGCTCGCCTGACGGTGTGGTCGCCCCCGGGTCCGGGTCCGCGCCGCGCCACGGGTCCGAGGGCGCTCGGGGCGGTTCAGGGGTGTCCCGGGTGGGCGATCCGCGCCGGTCCGGCGTTCCGGTTCCTCGGTTCCGGGAAACCGGTGGCACGATGGGGGGTATGGCGGCTCCACAGGTTGCACCGGTCGAGACGCCGGACACTGACGAGGTGCCGGCGGCTGACCGGCAATGGGTGACGATCGTGTGGGACGACCCGGTCAATCTGATGACGTACGTGACCTGGGTCTTCCAGAAGCTTTTCGGCTACAGCCGGGAGAGGGCCGAGCAGCTCATGCTTGATGTGCACCACAAGGGCCGGGCCGTGGTCTCCACCGGTGTCCGGGAGCGGATGGAGCATGACGCGTCGCAACTGCACGCGTATGGGCTGTGGGCGACGGTGGACAGGTCGTGAGCATGTTCCGTCGCCAGGCCGGCCGCTACGTCGCCACCTTCGCGGTCGACGAGGTGCGGGTGCTGCGCAAGGTCGCCTCCGAGGTGGTCGGCCTGCTCACCGATGGCTTCGACCACACCGACCCGGTCGTGGGTCGGCTCTTTCCGGCGGTCTATCCGCAGGACGCGCCGGGGACAGCCGAGTTCCGTCGGTACACCGAGGGCGATCTGAAGACCGCGAAGATCGATCAGGCGGGGGCGATCCTGGCCGCGCTGCCCGACGACGCCGGTGGTGAGGTACGGCTCGACGCCGAGGCGGCCGAGGCGTGGTTGCGGGCGCTGAACGACGCCCGGCTCGCGATGGGTGTCCGTCTGGAGATCAAGGACGGCACGGATCTGGGCGAGGAGTTGGACGACGCGGTCGCCGACGATCCGGGGTCCAGTCGGGTGTTCCAGCTTTCGGTCTACGCCTATCTCGGGTATCTGCAGGAGTCACTGCTCAACGCCTTGATCGACTAGGCGTGACCCGCACCACTTCGGCTCGCGCTCGTCAGGCGTTAGGCTGGTCCTCGTGCTGAGCATCGACCGGTCGATCATCGACGCGATCGTCGCCCACGCGCGCCGGGATCACCCCGATGAGGCGTGCGGCGTGGTCGCCGGTCCCGTCGGCAGCGACACCCCGACCCGGCACATTCCGATGGACAATGCCGCGCGGTCGATGACCTTCTACGAGTTCGACTCGATGGAGCACCTGCGCGTGTGGCGGGAGATGGATGACCGGGACGAGGAGCCCGTGGTCATCTACCACTCGCACACCGCCACCGAGGCGTACCCATCGCGGACGGATGTCTCCTTCGCCGGTGAGCCGGGCGCGCACTACCTGCTCGTCTCGACCCGCGATCCCGACGCGGAGGAGATCCGCTCGTTCCGGATCGTCGACGGTGTGGTCACCGAGGAGCCGGTCCGGGTCGTGGAGGCCGGGGTCGACCCGCATGCCGTCCAGTCCTACATGTTCGGGCAGAGCCCGGCGACCGTCGACTACGAGTGTTCCGGCCGCTGATCCGTCAGCGTTCGCACTCGTCTCGTCCCGTCACCGTAGGCACACCCGATCAAGGAGTTCGACATCATGGCCATTGAGGTTCGCATCCCCACCATCCTGCGCAGCTACACCGGCGGCGCCAAGGTCGTCGACGGCTCCGGCGACACCCTCGCCGATCTGCTCACCGACCTGGATTCCCGGCACGGCGGCCTGCGCGGCCGGTTGATCACCGACGCGGGCACGCTGCACCGCTTCGTCAACGTCTACGTGAACGACGAGGACGTCCGTTTCCTCGGCGCCCTGGACGCCAAGCTCTCCGACGGTGACAGCGTCACCATCCTGCCCGCCGTGGCCGGTGGCGCGTTCGGCTTCGCCGCGGCGGCGGCGATCAGTTCGCACAGCGCCGCGGCAGCGGCGATCAGCTCGCACAGCGCCGCCGTCGCGGTGGGCCGCGGCGCCGTCGCGGCTCGCTGAGGTCGGCCGCCATGGCGCGGTACGACAGCCTGCTCGACGCGTGCGGGGGCACACCGCTGATCGGCCTGCCCCGGCTCTCCCCGACGGTGCCCGACGGGGCCCCACCGGTGCGTCTCTGGGCCAAGCTGGAGGACCGGAACCCGACCGGCAGCATCAAGGACCGCGCGGCCCTGTTCATGGTCCGGGCGGCCGAGGAGGCTGGCCGGCTCCGGCCGGGTGACACGATCCTCGAACCGACGAGTGGCAACACCGGCATCTCGTTGGCGATGGTGGCCAAGTTGCGCGGCTACCGGCTGGTCTGCGTGATGCCGGAGAACGTCTCCACCGAGCGGGTCCAGTTGCTCCGGATGTACGGAGCCGAGATCATCTTTTCGCCGGCGGCGGGTGGCTCCAACCAGGCCGTCGCCACCGCCAAGCTGATCTCCGCCGAGCACCCGGACTGGGTGATGCTCTACCAGTACGGCAACGAGGCCAACGCGCGGGCGCACTACGAGACGACCGGGCCGGAGCTGCTGCACGACCTGCCCGACATCACGCACTTCGTGGCCGGGCTCGGCACCACCGGCACGCTGATGGGCACCGGGCGCTACCTGCGGGAGAAGGTCGACGACATTCAGGTCGTGGCGGCCGAACCGCGCTACGGCGAGCTGGTCTACGGCCTGCGCAACATCGACGAGGGGTACGTGCCGGAGCTGTACGACGCCTCGGTGCTGTCCCGGCGCTTCTCGGTCGGCACCCGGGACGCGGTGCTGCGTACCCGCCAGCTCGTCGAGGTCGAGGGCATCTTCGCCGGCTTCTCCACGGGTGCCATCCTGCATGCCGCGCTGGCGGTGGCGCACGAGGCGGTTCGCGACGGTCGGCGGGCCGAGGTGGCCTTCGTGGTGTGCGACGGCGGGTGGAAATATCTGTCCACCGGGGCGTACGGCGGCACGCTCGCCGATGCCGAGGACGCCCTGGAGGGGCAGCTCTGGGCCTGATCGGACTGGTCTTCCCGGTACGGGCCGTTGACGTGCGTCGACGGCCCGTACGCCGTCCGGCGCTCCGTGAGCAGGTGTCACGTTCGTGACAACTTCCGGCGGATGATTCTTACCGCCGGGTACCCCAGCGTAGGCTGCGCAGCGTGGCGTACGCGTCGGTAAAGATCATGGCTGAGGCGATTGCCGGCACCGATGCTACTGACAGTGACAGCGAGACAACTCGATGCGACTGACAGTCCTTGGCAGCGCCGGCAGCTTTCCCGGCCCCGAGTCGCCCTGCTCGGCCTATCTCGTCGAAGCCGACGGCTTCCGGCTCCTTGTCGACTTCGGCTCCGGGTCGTTGTCCAGCCTCCAGCGGTACGCCGGCCTGCACGCCCCGGACGCGATCCTGCTGACCCACCTGCACTGCGACCACATGTTCGACGCCGTGCTGTACGTGGTGGTGCGCCGGTGGGCCCCGGACGGCCCCTACCCGGCGCTGCCGGTGTACGCGCCCGCCGGCGCGCCGGACCGGCTCAGCGCCGCGTACGGCGAGGACGGTTCGGTGGAGGACGTCTACCAGTTCTACGCCCTGCAGCCGGGCACCTTCCCGATCGGCCCGTTCACCGTCACCGTCGACCGGGTCAACCACCCCGTCGAGACGTACGGCGTGCGGTTGGAACACGACGGCCGGTCGCTGTGCTACTCGTCGGACACCGCGCCCTGCGCGGCGCTGCTGCGGCTGGCCCAGGACGTCGATGTGTTCCTCTGCGAGGCCAGCTACCTCGATGGCATGGACAACCCGCCGGATCTGCACCTGACCGGCCGCGAGGCCGGTGAGGCGGCGACCAAGGCCGCGGTGGGCCGGCTCCTGCTGACCCACCTGGTGCCCGCCTGGGGGAGCGAGGCGCACACCCTGGAGTCGGCCGCCGGCGCGTACACCGGGCCGATCGACGTGGTCCGACCCGGCGCGAGTTACGACGTCTGACGCACCCAGGCCCGGTTTGCCAGGCCCGACCCCGGTGTTGTGCCGTATTGTTCGCCGCCCGGTCAGCGGACCGTCGTCTGGCGCACCCGTGACACCCGCACGGTGTGGGCATGCGGATCGCCATCGTGACCGAGTCGTTCCCACCGGACGTGAACGGCGTCGCGCACTCCGTGGTGCGCACGGCGGAACACCTGCTCGACCAGGGCCACGAGCCGGTGGTCATCGCGCCCGCCCCACCCGGTGCCGGCCGGCAGCACCTCGACCGGCTGCCGTACCCGGTGGTGCGCATCCCCAGCGTGCCGCTGCCCCGCTACCAGGGTTTCCGGTTGGGCGTGCCGACGACCACCCGGTTGACAGGTGCGCTGCTGTCGGCCGAGCCGGACGTGGTGCACCTGGCCAGTCCGTTCGTCCTCGGCGCGCGGGCGGCCACGCTCGCCAGCCGCTACCGGCTGCCCACCGTGGCGGTCTACCAGACCGATGTGGCGGCGTACGCGCGGGCGTACCGGGTGAGCTGGGGTGAGGCGGCGGCGTGGCGCCGGATCCGGGAGATCCACAACTCGGCGCAGCGCACCCTCGCCCCGTCCACCCGCGCCGCCGCCGACCTGATCGCCAACGGGGTGCAGCGGATCTGGCTGTGGCGCCGGGGTGTGGACGCGGTCCGCTTCGATCCGGCCAAACGGTGTGCGGCGCTGCGCGACCGGCTGGCACCAAACGGTGAACTGCTGATCGGTTACGTCGGCCGGCTCGCCCCGGAGAAGCGGGTGGAGTTGCTGGCGGCGACGTCGCGGCTGCCCGGGGTACGGGTGGTGGTGGCCGGTGACGGCCCGGCCCGCCGCCAGTTGGCCCGGGAACTGCCCGGGGTGACCTTCCTCGGCGTGCAGCACGGCGACGATCTGGCCCGGCTCTACGCCAGCCTGGACCTCTTCGTGCACACCGGACCGCACGAGACCTTCGGCCAGACCATCCAGGAGGCGCTGGCCTCCGGGGTGCCGGTCGTGGCACCGGCCAGCGGCGGCCCGGTCGACCTGGTCGACGAGGGTGTGACCGGGCTGCTGGTGCCACCGGACGACGGCGACGCGCTGGCCGCCGCGGTGGCCGACCTGGCCGGCGACGCCGACCGGCGGCGGGCCTACGGGCTGGCCGCCCGGGTCGCGGTCAGTCGACGTAGTTGGGCGGCGGTCGGCGACGAGCTGATCGGGCACTACCACGCGGTACGCGCCGTGGCCGCCACCGTCGGCCTGCCGGCCGCGTCGTGACCTCGGCTGCCGGCGGGCTGCGGATCGTCCGGCTCGCCAACTTCGTGACGGCACGCTCCGGTGGGCTGCGGACCGCGCTGCGGCACCTCGGGGAGGGCTACCGGGCCGCCGGGCACGAGCCGGTGCTGGTGATACCCGGCCGACGGGCCGCCGACGAGTCGTACCCGTGGGGGAGGGTGGTCACCCTGCCCGGCCCGGAGCTGCCCGGCAGTGGCGGTTACCGGCTGCTGGCCGGTCGACGCCGGTTGGCCCGGCTGCTCGTCGACCTGGCACCGGACCGGTTGGAGGTCTCCGACCGGTTGTCGCTGCGCTGGACGGGCCGGTGGGCGCGGGCGCACGGGGTGCCGTCGGTGATGGTGTCGCACGAGTCGCTGACCGGGCTGCTCGGCCAGTGGGGCGTGCCGGACGCGTTGCGCCGCCCGACCGCCGACCGGCTCAACCGGGCGACCAGCCGGGCGTACGACCGGATCGTCTGCACGACCCGGTGGGCTGCCGAGGAGTTCGACCGGATCGGCGCCGACAACGTGGAACTGGTGCCACTCGGGGTGGACCTGGACACCTTCCACCCGGACCGGGCCGACCCGCGGCTGCGCGCCCGGTACGCCGACCCCGGCGAGTTGCTGCTTGTGCACTGCGCCCGACTGTCGCCGGAGAAGCGGCCGGAGCTGGCCGTGCAGGCGCTCGCCGAACTGCGCCGCGAGGGCGTACCCGCGGTGCTGGTGCTTGTCGGCGACGGCCCGCTGCGCGGCGCGCTGGCCCGGCGGGCGGCCGGGCTGCCTGTCACGTTCACCGGTTTCCTGCCGGACCGCGGCGCGGTCGCCGCGTTGCTGTCCAGCGCGGACGTGGTGTTGGCGCCCGGCCCGGTGGAGACCTTCGGCCTGGCCGGACTGGAGGCGCTGGCCTGCGGCACCCCGGTCGTGGTCAACGCGGCGAGCGCCCTGCCCGAGGTGGTCGGTGACGCGGGCGTGGCCGCGTACGGCTCGGGTGCGGCGATGGCGGCGGCGGTGACCCGCCTGGCGGCCCGGCCGGAGGCGTGGCGGCGGCGGGTCGCCCGCGCGCGGGCCGAGGAGTTCGGCTGGCCGGCGGCGGTCGCCGGATTCCTCCGGGTGCACGACGCGGACACTTGTCGGGACACCCCGGCTGAGGTGGATCAGGGCACCGCATAGGGTGCAGGAATGGCGCGACCTGACGGGCGAGGGCCCAATCAACTTCGACCGGTGACCCTGACCCGAGGCTGGAGCACCCATCCGGAGGGGTCGGTGCTCGTCGAGTTCGGCGGCACCCGGGTGCTCTGCACGGCGAGCGTCACCGAGGGGGTGCCCCGCTGGCGCAAGGGCTCCGGGCTCGGCTGGGTGACAGCCGAGTACGCGATGCTGCCCCGGGCCACCAACACCCGCTCGGACCGGGAGAGCGTCAAGGGCCGGGTCGGTGGCCGCACCCACGAGATCTCCCGGCTGGTCGGCCGCAGTCTGCGGGCCAGCATCGACCTGAAGGCGCTCGGCGAGAACTCGATAGTGCTCGACTGCGACGTGCTCCAGGCCGACGGGGGCACCCGGACGGCCGCGATCACCGGCGCGTACGTCGCGTTGCACGACGCGGTGACCTGGCTTGCCGCGCGTAAGGCGTTGGCCGGTAAGCCGGAGAAGGTGATGCACCGGTCGGTGGCCGCGGTCAGCGTGGGGATCGTCGCCGGTGAGGCGCGGCTGGACCTCTGCTACGAGGAGGACGTCGCCGCCGAGGTGGACATGAACGTGGTGTGCACCGGTGCGGGTGACTTCGTCGAGGTGCAGGGCACCGGCGAGGCGGGCGTGTTCGCCCGCGACCAGCTCGACAGCCTGCTCGACCTGGCCGTGGCCGGGTGCGCGGATCTGGCCGAAGCCCAGCGGAAGGCACTCGCATGAACAAGGTCCTGCTCGCCACCCGTAACCGCAAGAAGCTTGTGGAACTCCAGCGGATCCTGGACGGCGCGCTCGGCGCGCAGCGGATCGCCCTGCTCGGGCTGGACGACGTCGAGCAGTACGCGGAGCTGCCGGAGACCGGCCTGACCTTCGGCGAGAACGCGCTGATCAAGGCGCGGGAGGGTTGCCGGCAGAGCGGGCTCCCGACCATCGCGGACGATTCCGGGCTCGCGGTGGACGCGCTCAACGGGATGCCTGGGGTGTTCAGCGCCCGGTGGTCCGGCCGGCACGGCGATGACCGGGCCAACCTTCAGTTGGTGCTGGACCAGATCGCCGACGTGCCGGACGAGCACCGGGCGGCCTCGTTCGTCTGCACCGTGGCGTTGGTGCTGCCCGGCGGCAAGGAGCACCTCGTCGACGGTCGGCAGTCCGGTCGGGTGCTGCGCGCTCCGCGCGGTGACGGCGGGTTCGGCTACGACCCGATCTTCCTGGGCGACGGTCAGGACCGGACCAACGCCGAGCTGACCCCGGCGGAGAAGGACGCGATCAGCCACCGGGGCAAGGCGCTGCGCGAGCTGGCCAAGCTGATCGCCAAGGTGCTGCCGCCCGCCGCCTGACGGGCGAACCGGGTGCTGCCGCCCGCCGCCTGACCCGCGGCGGACGACAGCGACCCGACGGAGCTCAGCCCAGCGGGCCGACCTCCCGTTCGATGGCGGCGCGCAAATCCGGCCCGGCGACGACGCCACGGGCCGCCTCCATCACCGGTGCGAGGAACACGTCCGGGCCGGGCTCACCGGCCGCCGGACCGAGCGCGGCGACGGCCGCCCGGCCGGCCGGTGACGGCTCCAGCGGGGCGCGTAGCTGCAGGCCGCGTACGCCGGCCAGCAGCTCGACCGCGAGCAGACTGGTGAGGTTGTCCAGCACGGTGCGCAGCTTCTTGGCCGCCGCCCAGCCCATCGACACGTGGTCCTCCTGCATGCCGCTCGTGGGCAGGGAGTCCACCGAGGCGGGGGCGGCCAGCCGACGGTTCTCGGCGACGATCCCCGCCGCCGTGTACTGCGCGATCATCAGCCCGGAGTTGACGCCGGCGTCGGGGGAGAGGAACGCCGGCAGTTCCCGGGAGCGGGTGACGTCGAGCAGCCGGTCCACCCGACGCTCGGCGATCGCGCCCACCTCGGCGGCGGCGATGGCGAGGAAGTCAGCGGCGAAGCCGAGCGGCGCGCCGTGGAAGTTACCTGTCGACTCGACCCGCCCGTCCGGCAGCACCACCGGGTTGTCCACCACGGACACCAGCTCCCGGCCCGCGACCGTGCGGACGAAGTCCAGGGTGTCGCGGGCCGCGCCGGCCACCTGCGGGGCGCAGCGCATCGAGTACGCGTCCTGCACGGCGTGCGCCAGGTCGTCGCGGTGCGAATCCATCACCCGGGAGTCCTGCAACAGCCGGTGGATGTTCGCCGCCGACGCCGCCTGACCGGGGTGCGGCCGGATGGCGTGCAGCTCCGGCAGGAACGGCCGCTCGGAGCCGAGCATCGCCTCGATGGCAAGCGCGGCCGTCACGTCGGCCATGGCGAACAGGTGCGCCGCGTCGTGGATGGCCAGCAGCAGCATGCCGAGCATGCCGTCGGTGCCGTTGATCAGCGCCAGCCCCTCCTTGGCGGCCAGCTCGATCGGCGTGAGTCCGGCGGCGGTCAACGCGCCCGCCGCGTCCTGCCGTTCGCCGCCGGGCCCGAGGACCCAGCCCTCGCCGAGCAGCACCAGCGCGCAGTGCGCGAGCGGCGCCAGGTCACCGGAGGCGCCCAGCGAGCCGTGCTCCGGCACCCACGGGGTGATGTCGTGGTTGAGCAGGTCGACAAGGGCCTCCGCGACGAGCGGCCGGACCCCGGAGCGGCCCAGCGCGAGGGACCGGACCCGCAGCAGCATCATGGCCCGGACCACCTCGCGCGGCATCGGGGCGCCCACCCCGGCGGCGTGTGAGCGGATCAGCGCGTGTTGCAGCTCGGCCCGCCGCTGCGGGGCGATGAAGGTGTTGGCAAGCGCCCCGAACCCGGTGGAGACCCCGTAGACGGGACGGCCCGACGACTCGATGCCGTCCACGATGGCCCGACTGGTCGCCATCGCCTCGATGGTGGCCGGTGCGAGGACGACCGTGGCGCTGCCGCGGGCCACCGCGAGCACGTCGTCGGCGGTGATCCCGGTGGGTTGGATGGTCACGTTCGTCATTGCGGTGCTCCGTTGCGTATTACCTGGCGGATCAGGGGGACACCGGGCCGGTAGGCCAGGTGCAGGTGCGACGGCGCGTCCAGGACCACGAGGTCGGCCCGCGCGCCGGGGGTGAGCACGCCGATGTCGTCGCGACGCAGGGCCCGCGCGCCGCCGGCGGTCGCGGCCCAGACCGCCTCCGCCGGGGTCATCCGCATCTCGCGGACCGCCAGGGCCACGCAGAACGCCATCGACGAGGTGTACGACGAGCCGGGGTTGCAGTCGGTGGCGAGCGCCACCGTGACACCGGCGTCGAGCAGCCGGCGGGCGTCCGGGTAGGGCGAGCGGGTGGAGAACTCCGCCCCGGGCAGCAGGGTCGCGACGGTGGTGGTGTGCGGGCCCTCATGGCACATGCAGTCGACCCGGCGGGACGCGAGCGCGTCGATGTCGGCGTCGGACAGGTAGGTGCAGTGGTCGACGCTCGCCGCGCCCAGCTCCACGCCGAGTCGCACGCCCGGTCCGGGGCCGAGCTGGTTGGCGTGCACCCGCACGCCGAGCCCGAGGGCCTGCCCGCAGGCCAGGATGGCCCGGGCATGATCCACGTCGAAGGCGCCCCGCTCGCAGAACACGTCGATCCACTTCGCGTGCGGCGCGGCGGCGGCCAGCATCGGCCCGCAGACCAGTCCGACGTAGTCGTCCGGGCGGTCGGCGTACTCGGCGGGGACCACGTGCGCGCCGAGGAAGGTGGTGTCCTCGGTGACCTCGGCGGCGATCCGCAGCGAGCGGGCCTCGTCGGCGACGGTCAGCCCGTACCCACTCTTGATCTCCATGGTGGTGGTGCCCTGGCGCAGCGCCTCCCCCCGCAGTCGGCGCACGGTGGCCCGCAGCTCGTCGTCGGTGGCGGCCCGGGTCGCCCCGACAGTGGTGCGGATGCCGCCGCCGGTGTAGGGCTCACCGGCCATCCGGGCGGCGAACTCGGCGGCCCGGTCCCCGGCGAAGACCAGGTGGGCGTGGCTGTCCACGAAGCCGGGCAGCACGGCGGCCCCACCGGCGTCGACCCGCCGGTCGGCGGCCGGCGCGGTCGCGGACGACCCGACCCAGGCGACCCGGCCCTCCTCGACCAGCACGGCGGCGTCGCGGCGGATGCCCAGTGGGCCCTTGCCGGGGCCGTTGGTGACCAGCTCCCCGATGTTGTCGACAAGCAGAGTGCCGCTCACGCGGGTGTCACCGCCTCGATGGCGGCCGACAACTCGGCCGGCACGTCCACGCTCAGGTGCCGGCCCTCGGCCACCACCACCCGGCCGTCCACAAGCACCTGCTCGACGTCACCGGCGGTGGCCGCGAAGAACACGCCCACCGGCGGCACCCCGGCGGTGCGGGGGCCGTCCAGCCGTACCGTCACCAGGTCGGCGCGGGCGCCGACGGCGATCCGGCCGGCGTCGGCCCAGCCCAGGGCGGCGTGCCCGGTGACGCTTGCCGCCGTCAGCAGGTCGACGGGGGCGAAGTGCCCACGGCGGCGGGTGCGCAGCCGCTCGTCCAGCTCCACCGCGCGGGCCTCCTCGAACAGGTCGACGACGGCATGGCTGTCGCTGCCCAGGCTCAACCGGATCCCCGCGTCGGCCATCAGGCGGGTCGGGCCGATCCCGTCGGCGAGGTCCCGCTCGGTGGTCGGGCAGAGGCACACCCCGGTCCGGCTGTCGCCGAGCAGAGTCAGGTCGGGGCTTGTCGGGTGGGTGGCGTGCACGGCTGTGGTGTCCGACCCGAGCACGCCGTGCTCGGCCAGCAACGCGGTGGGCGTACGCCCGTGCACGGCCCGGCACTCGTCGTTCTCGGCGGGCTGCTCGGAGAGGTGCGCGTGCAGCGGCGCCCGCCGATCCCGGGCCCAGTCGGCGACCGTGCGGAGCTGGTCGGCCGGAACCGCGCGCACCGAGTGCACCGCCGCGCCGACCCGCACGTGCGAGTCCGCCGGCTGGAACGCCGTCGCCCGCTCGGCCCAGCGGGCCGCGTCGCCGTCACCGAAGCGGCGCTGCGGCCCGGCGAGAGGCTGACCGTCCACGCTTGAGGTCAGGTAACAGGCGTCCAGCAGGGTGAGCCGGATCCCGGCGTGCGCGGCGGCCTCCACAAGCGCCGCGCCCATCGCGTTCGGGTCGTCGTAGGCGCCGCCGTCGGGCCGGTGGTGCAGGTAGTGGAACTCGCCCACGCAGGTGATCCCGGCGAGCGCCATCTCGGCGTACACCGCGCGGGCCAGGGCGAGGTAGGTGTCCGGGTCCAGCCGGTCCGCCACCGCGTACATCTGGTCCCGCCAGGTCCAGAAGTCACCCCGACCGCCGTGGGTACGCCCGCGCAGCGCCCGGTGGAAGGCGTGCGAGTGCACGTTGGCCAACCCCGGCAGGGTCAGGCCGGGCAGCGGCACGGCGTGCACCTCGACCCCGGCGGGTGGCCGGCTCCCGGGGGTCAGCGGCGTCACGGCGCTGATCCGGCCGTCCTCGATCTCGATCAGCACGTCGGGGGTGGGTTCGGCGTGCTCGGGCAGCCAGGCGTACTCGGCGAGCCACCGGCTCGGTGTCACCGGCATGTCAGCTCCTCAAGGACCCGGGCCAGGGCGCGTACCCCGGCGGCGCAGTCGTCGTCGGTCGCGGCTTCGGCGGGGGAGTGCGACACCCCGGTCGGGTTGCGGACGAACAGCATCGCGGTGGGCAGGTGCGCGGCGAGCACCCCGGCGTCGTGCCCTGCCCCGGTGGGCAGCACCGGCGCGTCCAGCAGGGCGGCCAGCCGCCCGGCCAGGCCGCCGTCGAAGGCGACAAGCGGCGTCGCCGACTCCTCGGTGACGGTAACCGCCGTACCGTCGCGGCGGGCGCGTTCGGTGAGCTTGCCCCACACCGCCTCGACCAGCCCGGACAGTGTCTGCGCGTCGGCGGCACGGGCGTCCAGCCAACCGGTCACCTTCGACGGGATCGCGTTAGTGGCGTTGGGTTCGACGGCGACCCGGCCCACCGTGGCGTGCGCGTCGCGCAGCCGGGCCTCCTTGTTGGCCGCCAGCACCGTGAACGCGTACGTGAGCATCGGGTCGCGGCGGTCGGCCATCCGGGTCGTACCCGCGTGGTTGCCCTCGCCGACGACGTCGAAGCGCCACCGGCCGTGCGGCCAGATCGCGCTGGCCACCGCGACCGGCGCGTCCGTCCCGACAAGCGCGCGGCCCTGCTCGACGTGCAACTCCACGAAGGCGCCGATCCGGCCCAGCAGCTCCGGGCGGGCGCCCGCCGGCCGCTCGCCGAGCGCCTCGGCGAAGCTCACCCCGGCCGCGTCGCGCAGGCCGGCCGCGCGCTCGGGCGACAGCGCCCCGGTGAGCAGCCGCGACCCCAGGCACGGTACGCCGAAGCGCGCACCCTCCTCCTCCACGAACGCGGCGAGCACCAGCGGCCGGTTCGGGGTGACACCTCGGGCGCGTAGCTCGTCCACGGCGAGGAACGCACTGACGATGCCGAGCGGCCCGTCGTACGCCCCGCCGTGCGGCACGGAGTCGAAGTGGCTGCCGGTGAGCACCGCGTCGGCGGCCTGCGGGTCACCCCAGTGGGCGAAGAGGTTGCCGTTGCCGTCCTCGCTGACGGGCATGGCGCGCTGCCCGGCCTGTGCCCGGAACCAGTCGCGCAGCTCCCGCTCCGGCTCGGTCAACGCGTACCGCAGATAGCCGCCGCTGTCGGTGTCCCGCCCGACCGGCGCGATCTCGTCCCACAGGGCCCGGAACCGGCCGGGCAGGTCGTCGCTCACGCTGATCCCTCGGCCATGGGCGTGCGCAGGCCGGTGCGGGCCGCGACGTCGCGGGCGATGTCGTAGCCGGCGTCGACGTGCCGGATCACGCCCATCGCCGGGTCGTTGGTGAGCACCCGTTCGATCTTCTGTCCGGCGAGGGCGGTGCCGTCGGCGACACACACCTGCCCGGCGTGGATCGACCGGCCGATGCCCACCCCGCCGCCGTGGTGGATGGACACCCAGGAAGCGCCACTTGCCGTGTTGACCAGGGCGTTGAGCAGCGGCCAGTCGGCGATCGCGTCGGAACCGTCGGCCATCGCCTCGGTCTCCCGGTACGGGCTGGCCACGCTGCCGGCGTCCAGGTGGTCCCGCCCGATGACGACCGGGGCGGACAGTTCGCCGGAGGCGACCATCTCGTTGAACCGCACGCCCGCCCGGTCCCGCTCCCCGTAGCCGAGCCAGCAGATCCGCGCCGGCAGGCCCTGGAAGGCGACCCGCTCGCCGGCCAGCCTGATCCACCGGGCCAGCGGCTCGTTCTCCGGGAACAACTCCAGGATGGCCCGGTCGGTGGCCGCGATGTCGGCCGGGTCGCCGGAGAGCGCCGCCCACCGGAACGGGCCCTTGCCCTCGGAGAACAGCGGCCGGATGTACGCGGGCACGAAACCGGGGAAGTCGAAGGCGCGCTGGTACCCGGCGAGCTGTGCCTCGCCGCGGATCGAGTTGCCATAGTCGAAGACCTCGGCGCCGGCGTCCAGGAAGCCGACCATCGCCTCGACGTGCGTCGCCATCGACGCGCGGGCCCGGTCGGTGAACTCGGCCGGCTTCGCCTGCGCGTAGGCACGGGCGTCGGCCAGCTCCACCCCCACCGGCAGGTACGACAGCGGGTCGTGGGCGCTTGTCTGGTCGGTCACGATGTCGACCTCGACGCCGCGACTCAGCAACTCGGGGAAGATCTCGGCGGCGTTGCCGACCACGCCGACGGAGAGCGCACGCCGGTCCCGCTTCGCGGCGAGCACACGTCGTACCGCGTCGTCGAGCGAGTCGGCGACCTCGTCCAGGTAGCGGTCGTGCATCCGCCGGTCCAGCCGGGTGCGGTCCACGTCGACGATCAGGCAGACGCCGCCGTTCATGGTGACCGCGAGCGGCTGCGCGCCGCCCATCCCACCGCAGCCGGCGGTCAGTGTGAGCGTGCCGGACAGGGTGCTGTCGAACTTCTTGGCGGCCACCGCCGCGAACGTCTCGTAGGTGCCCTGGAGGATGCCCTGGGTGCCGATGTAGATCCACGAACCGGCGGTCATCTGCCCGTACATGGTCAGGCCGAGCTGCTCCAACCGGCGAAACTCCGGCCAGGTCGCCCAGTCGCCGACCAGGTTGGAGTTGGCGAGCAGCACCCGCGGCGCCCACTCGTGGGTGCGCAGCACGCCCACCGGGCGGCCGGACTGCACGAGCATCGTCTCGTCCTCGCGCAGGTCGGTGAGCGTGCGGACCAACGCGTGGTATGACGGCCAGTCCCGGGCCGCCCTGCCGGTGCCGCCGTAGACGACCAGGTCCTCGGGGCGCTCGGCCACGTCCGGGTCGAGGTTGTTCATCAACATCCGCAGGGCGGCCTCCTGCTGCCACCCTCGGGCGGTGAGCTGGTTGCCCCGTGCGGCACGGACGGGCTGGGTCATCTCGGGTCTCCTCCGGTCATCCGCGGAACAACTGACGGCGGGCCGCGGAGGCCTCGAACGCCTCCAGTCGGCGTTGGGTGTCGGCCGGTGCGGCGTCACAGATCGCCTGTAACAACACCATGGCCAGGGTCATCGGGGCGGTGTGCAGGTCGAAGACGAGCTGCGCGCCGACCGCCGCGGGCAGCACCACGTCGGAGTGCTCGGTGGCGGGGCTGACCGGTGAGTCGGTGATCGCCACCACGGTCAGCCCGGCGTCGCGGGCGTCGCGGAGCGCGTCCAGGGTCTCCCGGGGGTAGCGGGGCAGGACGAAGGCGAGCAGGGCCGACGCCCCGGCCTCGGCCGCCTGCTCCAGGCGGTCGGTGAGCAGGCTGCCGCCGTCGTCGAGCACCCGCACGTCCGGGTGCACCTTCGCCGCGAAGTAGGCGAAGTACGCGGCCAGCGGCGCGGCGGCGCGCAGGCCGAGCACCGGCAGTGGGCGGCTTCGGGCGAGCAACCGCCCGGTCTCGGCGATCCGGTCGCGGTCGGCGAGCTGGCCGGCCAGCCGGTCCAGGTTGCCCATCTCCGCGCGTACCGCCTGCTGTAGCTCGTTGCCGGCGTCCGTCGATCCGCCGGGAGTGGCGGTGGTGAGGTCGCGCAGCCGGCGGCGGAGCGCCGGGTAGCCGTCGTGGCCGAGCGCGACGGCGAACCGGGTGACCGACGGCTGGCTGACCCCGGCGAGTTCGGCGACCTCGGCGGCGGACAGGTACGCCACGGCGGGTGCGTGTTGCACGAGGCAGTGCGCGATCCGGCGCTGGGTGGGGGTCAGCCGCACCCCGTCGAACAGGTCGAGCAGATCGCTGCCCTGCGCACCACTTTCATTCACGGGCCGACTCTATGCATGGAATCTTTCACCTGGCAAGGCGGCGTCCTACGCCGTCCCGGCACGGTTCCGCGACGTCCGGAGGGTGTGCGAGGGCACGTGCTGACGGGGCAGTCCGCACTCGGCGGTGATCGGTAGTATCCCGCTCGGCGAAACGACGGAGGAGCGCACATGCAGCCGGAAAGTCCCTACAGGTTCACCCGCGTGCTCGGCGGGTCTCTGGTGGGAAAGGCATGGGCCGCCGTCGACGCGCAGGAGCGACCCATGACGGTCATCCTGCTGGACGGGCCGGCGGCGACGGACCCACGCTGGCGGGAGGCCTTCGCCCACGCCGTCAGGATGTTGTCCCAGGCACCCGCCGGTCACCCCTACGCGGAGGCCGACCTGTCCTCGACGAACCCGTGGGTGGCGTACGAGGGCGAACAGCCGGATGTTCCGGAGCACCTGTTCCGGCTCCTCCAGCAGGACTACCGGGCTGACGACGCCACAGTGTCGCTCGGTGACTCCGTCACCCCGGTCAGCGGCACCCCCGTGTCGACCGGCGGTGTGAGCCAGGACCCGGCGGGTGACGGCGCACTCGGGGAGCCGACCCAGCAGGTCGCCCTGTACGCGCAGGCCCCGTGGTCCGGGCCGTCGTCCCAACCGGTCTCGGCGGCGCCCTCGTCCGGCGTGCCGGTCCCGGTCGACCGGGAACCGTTCGGGATGCCCGGCCGGCGGATCGCGCCGGTCCAGGTCGTCCGGAAACGCCGCAGCTGGATCGCCCTCGTCGCCGGCGGGTTGGCGATCGCTCTCGTCGCCGGTTTCGTGGGGTACGCCGTCGGTGGGCCCGGTAAGGAGGAGAAGGCACCGTCCGAAGCGGCCTCCCTCTCGCCCTTTCGGGCGACCCAGTTCTCCATCAACAAGGCGAAGTTCATCGGCGAACTGGCTCCGTTGGGCGAGCCGTGGCTGGCCGACGTCAGCGGTTGCGTGGTCTACAACGACGACGGCGGCCCGGATCTGCCACCGAACGAGGAGCGCCACATCTTCTGCCCCGACGGGGCACTGGAGCTGCACTTCGTGCTGTTCCGGGAGCAGGCCCAGCGGGACGCGGCGCGCGCGCAGCGCCAGGACCTGAACCTCGCCGCTGGTTCGCTCGCCCCGGGGCTGAAGGAGGCGACCCGGACGACCGGCGGCAAGAGCGGTGTGCCCGGCAGCTACGTCGAGTACGCGTTCAAGGTGGAGACCGGGACGTACTGCGGACTCTGGTGGAATCGGGACGACTCCAACGGTGTCCTGGTCATCGAAACGCCCTGTGAGGCAGGCATCGCGGGCAACTGGGAGGCGCTGCGAGACCTGTGGCGCCGGTACAGTTGATGCCGCGCGTGCCGCGACCGGCTCCGGGCGGCGACGCCGACAGAGGCCGACGTCCATCGACGCCGCCTGCTCCGTACGATCGCAGCGTGCACATGGTGACTGACCGGTTCAACAGCCTGGGGCGCCCGGCGCGCTACGTCGGGCTGGGCCTGCTGTTGGTGGCAGCGGCGTTCCTGGTCCTGGGCAGGTGGGACCTCGCGCTCGCCGTCGGCGCCGGTGCTCTGCTGGGTTGGGTGCTGCTGAAGCCGGTCCGGATCACCTGGGCCATCTTCCTGGTGGCCTTCATGGTCCCGGTGACGATCGACTTCGGTTACCCGACCAACCCGTCGTACACCCTGCTGCTGCTTCTCTTCATCCTCGCCGGCTGGGGGCGGCTGCACCGGGCCGAACGGGACGGTTGGTCGCCGAGGTTGATCGGTGGGGCGCTGCTGCTGCCCTTCTGCACCGTTCTCGCGGGAGTGCTGCACTGGCACGGCATCAAGCCGGTGGCGGTCGGTGTCGCGCCCCTGCTGTGCATCGGCGTGCTGGGCTGGCACCTCATCGAGGAAGCGCGTCGCGATCCGAAGCTGATCGGGCGCATCGCCGAGACGTTCACCTGGATCAGCGTGGCCGTGGCGGTGTTCGCCAAGTACCAGACCCTCACCGGCACCTGGCCGCTCTTCGACCAGTTCGCCTACGACTGGACCTACACGTCCCTGTTCGATCCGACCCGGGCGGCCGGGTTCTTCGGTCACCCGATCGTCTACGGCTCCTTCGCCATGGCCATGGCCCTCGTGGCGCTGACCATCCGGGGTAAGTACTGGTACATCCCCTTCACCGCCAACCTCGTCGGGCTGGTGCTCTCCGGCACGCGCAGCGCCTGGGTGGGGACCTCCCTCGCGCTCGGGATCTGGCTGCTGCTCAAGCTGCGGAAGATCTCCTGGCGCGGCGTGTCCACCGGGGTCGTCATCGCGGTGGTCGCCTTCGTCGTCGTCGCGGTCAACCCGTCGACCTTCCGGGTCGGCTCCGAGGAGCCGCCGCCGACCTGGGTCAGCCCCGCGGAGCCGGGCGCGACGCCGTCGGCGAGTGCCACCACCCCGTCCGTGGACTCGGTCGACGTGGCGGGAGCCCGGATGTCGGACCCGGTGGGGTCGGCAAGCGCGAGCGCCCGCTTCGAACGCATCTCCGTCGCCTGGGACGGCATCACCCGCGACTGGTCCACTGTCATCTTCGGCAACGGCCCGGAATCGAGCGTGCGCTACCTGGAGGACGTCGGGATCGGCGACGGGCAGGCGCAGGTCTTCGACAACACCTACCTGACCATCTGGCACAACCTCGGCCTGGTCGGTCTGCTCAGCTTCGTCGGCCTGCTGCTGGCGCTGTTCTGGCGTTCCCGCTCGCTCGCCGGTCGGCTGATCATGGTCGGGTTCGCCGCGCAGATCTTCTTCTTCGACGTGTGGCTGTGGCTCAGCGCCGTGGCCGTCCTGCTCCTGGCGATCAGCCTGGGCGCCGCGGGCGGCCCGGGGGCATCGCCTCGGTCACTGTGGGACCTGGTGCCCGGACGGCAGCGCGTCCCCGGGCGAGAAAGCGCCGGCGAAGGGGAACCGCACCGCCAGCCGCCGCCCCCGCCGGCTGGTGCGGCAGTGTCCTTCACCGCGCGTGGCACCCACAGTCACTGACCGCGCGAACCCCCAATCACCCCTTAAAAGAATGGCCCCGATGAACGACGACACTGGTCCCCGTGGCCGGACCATGCGTGCCGGCGGTAGGTTCGCCCGCAGTATCTGGCTCTTTCCGGCCCTGCTCACGGTCGTCTTGCTGGGGTTGACGGCCCTGCAGATCAATGGCTCCTCGGTGGGCATGTTCCACGCCATTGTCTCCGGCGAGGTTCCGGATCCGAACCTCCTGGCCAACGAGCCACAGGGGATCCGGGCGGACGAGTGGAACGTCAACACTCAGCTCACCATCGCCCAGGAGGCCGCCGACTACCCGCGGGTCAATCCGAACGTCGGGCAGGGCGAGGACGTCACCCTGATCAGGGACGTCCCGTACAAAGAGTGGTCGACGGTCTTCAAGCCACACAACCTGGCTTTCCTGGTGCTGCCGTTCGACTACGCGTTCGCCTTCAAATGGTGGCTGATGGGCTATCTGCTCATCCTGAGTTGTTACTTCTTCGTGCTGGCGCTGATGCCCAGGCAGCGGTGGTTCGCCGCCGGGCTCGGGTTGGCGTTGTTCTTCAGCCCGTTCAACCAGTGGTGGTACCAGTACGTCACGCTGTCGTCGATCTACTACGCCCTGTTCGCGGCCACGGCGCTCATTTTCCTCATGCGGTCGAAACGGCTGCTCACCACAGTCGGCTGGGGAGCGCTCCTGGCCTATGTGCTCACCTGCTTCGCGCTCGTTCTCTACCCGCCGTTCCAGGTGGCCTGTGCCCTGGCGGTGGCCCCGTTCGCCGTGGGCTTCCTGATCGAGCAGGGTCGGGCAATGCCGCGCCGGCTGCTGCTGCGGCAGTTGGGCATCGCCGTCGCCTCGCTCGTGGTCGCGGGCGCCGTGATCGGTGTCTTCGTCGCGACCCGGATGACTGTCATCGAGACCATCCAGAACACGGCCTATCCGGGTAAGCGTGTCGTCGAGAGTGGTGGCTTCGACTTCATGCACCTCTTCGCCGGCAACACCAGTTTCGGCTTGCAGTTCCCGGAGAAGGCCGGGCTCTACAAGGTGATGGCCAACCAGAGCGAGAACTCCAACTTCCTGCTCGTCTTCCCGTTCCTGCTGGTGCCGAGCGTGGTCCTGCTGATCATGCTGTACCGCGCCAAGCGGATCATCGACTGGCCGCTGCTGCTTTCCAGTCTCACGCTGCTGGGAGCAGTGGTCTGGCTGTTCGTTCCGCACCTGGACCTGGTCGGCAAGATCCTGTTCCTCAACCTGGTGCCGCCCGCACGGCTGATCATCGGCATCGGTCTGCTGAGTTTCGTCGGGATGGCCCTGGTCGTCCGGCGGCTGCTGGACGAGCGGATCGGCCTGCCGAGTCGCAAGCTCGTCATCGGGTACACAGCCGTCGTGCTGCTCGCCCAGGTGTTGCTCACCCTGCACGTGGAGCGGGCGTTCCCCGACTTCATGCAGGAGCGCGGTCTGCTCCTGTCGGTCATCCCCATCCCGCTTGTCGTGTTCCTGCTGCTTCGTAAGCACTTCGCCTGGGCCGCAGCCGCGCTGCTTGCCTTCTCGCTCGTCATGACGGTGTACATCCACCCGCTGTACCGCGGCACCACGGTGCTGACGCGCACACCGTTGGCGGAGTCCATCCGCGCCATCGAGGCCGAAGACCCCGACGCCACCTGGGCGACAGATGTGCCCTCCGTGGAGAACTTCGCCTACATGAACGGCGCCCACTCGTTGGCCGGCGTCTACGGCTACCCGCAGTTGGAGCTGTGGCGGACCGCGGACCAGCAGGGCGAACAGGACTTCGCCTACAACCGCTACGCCCATGTCTGGTTCGTCTTCGACCGGGATCCGGCCAAGACGGTGCCGACCAGCTACAAGCTCGTGACCGCCGACCATTTCGACGTCATAACCGAGCCGTGCGGCGACTTCCTCCGGCAGCATCAGGCCCGGTACCTGCTGACCGGGGAGCCGCTCAACGAGGCGTGTCTGGAACTCCGCGAGACGATCCGCTACCCGGCCGCGACGTTCCAGATCTACAAGGTTCGGTGAGGATGCTGGGCGGCTAGTCAGAGCCGGGGCCGGCCAGCGGCGGGCCCCGGCTCCGCCCGAACCCAGGCGGGGATCCATGCGGTTACCACACCGGTAGCCGCCTGGATCCCCGCTCTGCTGTGCGCCGTGCCGCTCGCACGGGGGCGGTCACCCCCGGCTGATCAGCAGGACCGGTTCCACTCCACCACTCGCCTGCTCGACCCGGTAGTCGGCGAGCACCTGCTGCCAGGCCTCCGCCTCCGCCATGGCGTGGGAGCGGATCAGCCACACGCGCCCGCCGCGCTGATCGGCGAGCGTGAGCGCCTGGTCGAGGCTGGCGTGCAGGGCTGCCGTCTCGTTGTCGAGAAGCACGCGCACGTCGGAGCGCGTGGGCATCCGGATCCACCAGCCGACCGTGTTGGTGTGCGGCGCGACCAGCTCGATCGGGTCCTGCGGCGAGTAGAACGCGAAGCCGTACCAGGCCAGCTCGTTCATGACGATGACGTCGTTGGCGGACCGGTGCTTCGCCACGTACTGGGTCGCCGAACGGATGTCGGTCACCGCGATGGCCGTGTAGTAGAGCCCGGGTTCGTCGCCGTCGAACCGGTACCAGCGGCCGTTGTGCAGGCCGTACAACGCGAGCAGCACCGCGCAGGCCGCCGCGGTCAGCGCCGGGGCCGGCAGGCGGGGCACCAAGCGACGGACGAGCAGGGCCCCTCCGTAGGCCAGTCCGGCGACCCCGACACCCGCTACCGCAGCCCCCGTGACGAGCAGGAAGTGTGAGGTACGCAGCTCCAGCAGCGGATAGAACCGGGCGACCCCAAGCGTCGTCACCCCCACCGGCAGCAGGAGCAGCGCGATCGCCGCAGCGGGGCGACCCTGCCAGGCGAGGGTGACGACACCGGCCAGGCACAGGCCGCCGATCAGCAGAGCGGGCGCGCCCACCACCGGTGCCAGGCTGTGCACCTGCCGGCTGAGGTAGCCGGGCAGCTCGGTCAGGCTGGGGAAACTGTCGGCCCAGTACTCCCGCATCTTGTCGTTGTTGCCGCGCGCCGAGACGCCGAAGTAGAAGGCGACGATGACTGTCATCGCGCCGAACGCCGCCACTGCCACATCCCGCAGCCGCGCCCACTGCCGGCGCAGCGCGGTCACCAGCAGCAACCCGCCGAACACGCACGGGGCGGCGATCGCGGTGACGTGGCTGAACGCGATGCCGGTGGCGGCCACTGCCGCGAGCACGCCGAGTCGCCGCCGCGACCAGGTCTGCTCCGTCCAGGCGCTCAGGGCGACGAGCAGCAGGGTGATCGCGGCGTCGGCGGTGTACTGCTTGAGGTCGTGACGGATCTGCTGGGCCGGCACGAGCAGGACCGCCGTGGCGCCGGCGAGGCCCGCGACGACCCCGAGCCACCGCGTCGGCCACCGCAGCAACCGTCCGAGCGCGTACGCGGCGACAATGGTGAGCCCGTGGAACGCCAGCGGCACCACGCGTAGGTAGTCGGTGTCCGGCACCAGTCGCAGCAGGAAGCTCCACCCGAGCGGGGTGGACGAGGTCGCCACCGGCAGTTCGCTGAGCGGCAGCCGCACCGACAGCGCCACCCAGGCCTCGTCGAGCCAGTACCCGGCCGTGAGCATCGTCTTGACGTCGTGGACCACCGGAAAGAGGGCCAGCAGCACGCCGACGGCGACCCAGTCCGCGGGGATGGGACGGCGCCCGCTCCGCGTCGCCGCCGTGGCCGGACGACCCACGTCCCCGCGCTCCAGTTGTACGACCACGTCGGTTCCCATCACGAGTACGGAACGACAATGCTCCACCCGTACGACGTCATCGGGGGAGGGAAACTCGGTGACCGGCCCGGCGCGCCGGGCCGGTCACGGCCCGACGCCACCGGCGGCCTCGAATCAGCTCGCCCCGGCCTGCCGGACCGACGTGGGCAGGGGTTCGGTCGCACCACGCTGCGCCGGCACCGACGTGCCGATCAGGCGTGCCGCCTGCGGGTTACGCCGGGCGGCCGTCGGCAACCCGACCACGAACTCGGGGAACAGGCCGAAGAAGGTCCGGGCGCTCTGCAACTCCAGAGTGTGTGCCCGCGACCACTGGAACGAGTTGGTCGCACGGGCCCAGTGGTGGGTCCACCGCACGTCGCCGAGCAGCACCACCGGCATGTCGTGCCGCCACGCCCGCAGCCCCAGCTCGTGGTCCTCGTAGTAGAGGAAGAACCGCTCGTTCCATCCGCCCATCGCGACGAAGTCCGCGGTGCGGGCCGCGACCGCCGCGCCCATCACCCAGGCCACGTAGACGGCCTCGCCGGGCTTCGCCACCACCCGGTAGTTCGCGTGCATCCGCGACAGCGGCCAGATCTTCCGGTTGCCCAACTTGGCAGTGGCGTAGGGGAAGCCACGGCCGTTGGGCTGGGGGGTGCCGTCGGTCGCGAGCAGTTGCGGAGCGACAAGGCCGCCGTGCGCGTCCAGGTGACGCTGCATCGCGGCGAACCCGGCCGGCTGGACCTCCAGGTCGGGGTTGGCGAACAGGACGTACTCACCCGCCTGGCGTACGCCGACGTTGTTGGCCTTGGCGAAGCCGACGTTCTCCGGCAGCCGGATCACCCGGGCGCCCAGCTCCTCGGCCACGGCTGCCGAATCGTCTGCGGAGTTGTTGTCCACGACGATCCACTCGTAGGGCTTGGCGCCGGCCCAGCACCGCCGGAGCGTGTCCGCGGAGTTGTAGGTGACCGTCACGACACTCCACGGGGTTCCTGCCATCACGCGCTCCGAACTCTCAGATAGCTGACCAGGGATGCAAAACCGAACCGCTTGCCCTTCCACTGCCGGCGGGCGGCGGGCCCCTCCACCAGGCCACGTCCCACGCCACGCAGGAAGGGCCGGAGCAGGCCCTGGCGGGCGCGGCGGGCGGCCAGCGCCAGGTGTGCCAGCGCGAGGATCGGGATCGCGACGAGCATCAGCGGCCAGGTGAAGGTCCGCGCGGCGACCAGGAGCCGGTTGCGGGCCAGGAGGAACGCCCGGAACCCCTGGAGCTTGTTGTCGCCCTCGACGCTGTGACCACCGGCGTGCGGCAGCATGAAATCCAGCCGCCGCGTCCGCAGGCCCTCGGCGTACATGCGGAAGGCGAGGTCGGCGTCCTCACCCCAGGCGAACAGGTGCTCGTAGAACCCGCCGAACCGGTGGAAGAGCGCGGTGGGGAAGACGGCGGCGCCGCCGGACGGGCCGAGTGGCCCGCGCGGGACCGTCGCCGCCCGGTCGATGAACAGCGAGACCGGGTGCAGGTCGATGCCGACGTACTCGCCGCCGTGCATGGCGAGACCCACCGCGATCGGGCTCTCCGGGTCCGCGGCGATGCTCTGGAACAACCGGGCCAGGGCGTCCTCCGGCAACCAGACGTCCGGGTTCAGCAGCAGTACGTGGCTGGTCCGCACCGCGGCGACAGCCCGGTTGCAGCCCGCCGCGAACCCCGGGTTCGACGAGTCGGGAAGGTACTCGTACCGCTCGTCGTCCAGAGCATCAGCGATGACCTTCGCGCACTCGTCCTCCGGCCAGTTGTCGGCGAAGATGAACCTCACCGGTAGCCCGTCGGCGGCGCGTACCCAGGTCGGGAGCGTCTCGGCGAGCATGTCGCTGGACCGGTAGAGGACCGTGACGATCGTCAACGTCTCTGCCACTCGGACACCTCCCTCACTGTCTGCGGATCACTGGACGACGGCATGCTCCTCACAGGAGCGACCTGTACAGGCTCTGCCACCGCTGCACACACCTGTCGAAGGCGTACTCCTGGGCGTACCACTCGGCCACCCGCTGCCCCTCGTCGACGCCACGGTGGCCGACCGCCTCCCGGATGGCGCCGGCGAGCGCGGCGGGCGCGAGCTCCGCCTGGAACGCCAGGGTGCCCGTCGCGTGCCGGGTCACCTCGGCCAGGCCGCCGGCCCCGGTGTGCACCACCGGTACGCCGAGCGACAGCGCCTCCAGTGCGCTGAGCCCGAACGACTCGACCCGGGACGGCACCACGAGGCAGTCGATCTCCTGGAGGAAATCCGCGGCCGTGACCCGACCGACGAGGTCGAGGTTGGGTCGGGCTGCGATCGCCATCGAGCCCGCGCCGGCGACCTTGAAGTCCAGGTCCGGGAGGAGGGAGGCGATCTCGGGCAGGAGATCGGCACCCTTCTCCTTCTCCAACCGGCCGAGATAGCCGACCACCGGCCGCCGACCCGGCTCCGGTGTCTGGGCGGGCTTCGGGCTCGGCCAGGTGACGGGCAACGGGTTCGGGATCAGGTGGATGTTCTTGACGCCGCCACGTTCGCGCAGCTCGGCCGCCTCGAACTCGGACACCGCCACCGTCGCGTGTGGACGTACCCGACGCATCGCCAGGTCCAGCGTGATGTTGGACTGGATGAGCGCCTTCTGCTGGAACGAGCCGGCGGTGTCCCGGTACTGCCAGAGGCTGTTGTGCAGGGTGACGACGAGCGGGGTCCGTCTGCCGCCCATGCTCAGCGCCGCCCGGGAGTGCATGGCAGCGGACAGCAGGTGGGCGCAGACCACGTCCGGCTGCACCTCGTTGACCAGGCGGCGGATCTCCCGGGCGTAGGCGAGATCGATCCGGCTGGTGGCGCTGAGCCCGATCCACGGCACCCCGGCCTCGCGCAGCGCGTGGCCCACCTCGTCGTCCGAGGTGGCGGCGATGACGTCCAGGCCGGTTCGCGCGTGCGCCGGGATGATCTCGGTCAGGATGCGTTCGGCGCCACCGAGCTGCCGCCGCCCCGAGCCACCCGTGGTGCAGACGAACAACACCTTCACGAGGTACGCAGCCCCTCGACGGCGCCACGGGCGATGGCGCGACGAACCGGGTTTCCGCCCACCGCGGCGCGCAGCAGCACCCCGCCCACGTACGCCGTCGTGGCGATGCGGCCGCGCCGGCCACCCATGCTCCGGCTCGCCCGGATGAACTCCCGGGTGCGGCGCTCGGAGATCTCCTCCTCGGACCAGCGCCGCTTCGCGGTCGCGTCGTCCTCGTGCATGATCACGGCCTCCGGCACGTACGCCAGCCGCAGCCCCTGTTGCCGGACGGCCCAGCAGAGCCGCATGTCCTCCGAGTAGAAGAACGACGTCTCGTCGACGCCGCCGATGGCGTCGAAGGTGCTCCGGCGCATGGCGACGAAGGGGCCGGTCAGCCAGTCCGCCTTCTCCGGCGGGGCGACGATGCGCAGGTTCGGCAGCACGAGGCTGAGGCCGGTGGCGTGGGCGAGACCGACGCCCAGGCCCAGGAACCGCCCGCCCTCGGTCTGTGACACACCCGACGGCGTGACGACGCCCGGGAAGGCCGCGCCCACCTGTGGGTCCTCAAGGGCGGTCAGCAGGCGGGACACGGCGTCGGCGTGCACGATGATGTCGTTGTTGGAGAGGATCACGTTCGCCCGGCTGGTGTGGCGTACGCCGAGGTTCATGCCCCGCGCGTACCCCAGGTTCGAGCCGGACTGGACGTACTGGACACCCTGCTCGGCGCAGAACGCGCTGAGCGACTCCTGGATGTGTGCCGAGCTGCCGTTGTCGACGACGACGATCTCTGCCTCCGTCGGCAGCGACAGGACGCAGGCGCGGGTGCGCTCAAAGTCCTCCCAGGCGAGGACAACAATCGAGACATCCATGTCAAACCGTCCCATTATTCGGCGACTGCGCTCGTCGCAGGCTCGCTCTGGAGGCGAAGGCGTGTACGGCGTAGGCGAGCGTCGAGGCGATGGCCGCCCCGATCACACCCGCCCACGGGATGATCGCAAAGTACGCGGGAACAGCGAACCCGAGGGTGATCAGTGCGACCACCGTCGTGGCCCGCTCGCCCCGCCTCTTCAGCAGCAGGGCGCTCCAGCTCTTGCCGGCCGCTGTGGCCAGTGAGCCGGGCAGGAGGACGAGGCCGAGAATCCAGGCGTGCCGGTACTCCGGCTGGAGGTAGCCCAGCACACCGAGCCCGAGCACGGCCGCCAGGGCGACCGGCAGCGCCGCGGTGACCACGGCTCGGGTGGGGTCGGGTCCGGTGTCACCGTCCCGGCTGGCCAGGATCCGCTGCGCCCGTACGACGGCACCGGCCTGCGCGAACTCGAGCGCGGCGACGGCCAGGGCGTACACGCCGAGGGGGCCGGCGCCGACGAACCTGGCCACCAGGATCTGGTTGAACCGTAGCGTCATCATCTGGGCGAAGATCCCGAGGTGCAGGTTGCCGACGGCTGCCATGTCGGCGCGGTAGTCGACAGCGGTGGCCTCCGGCCGTGGTGCGGGCCCGATCCGCCGGAGCATCCCCAGCACCAGGGCGCACACGGACAGCGCGCTCACCCACTGGACGACGAGCCACACCATGCTCCACAGGCCGCCGTCCAGGTAGCCGGCGAAGTACAGCGCCACGTAGCCACCGACCAGGACCGCCCCGCTCGCCGCGCGCATCGCGTAGACGACCAGGAAGCTCTTCTGGCGAAGCGCGATCGACGAGACCGTGTTGAAGATCGTCAGACCCGCGGCGGACCCCATGCCGACCAGATAGCTGCCGATCCCGGCCACCGTGGTGAGCACCGCGGCGGCGACGACGGAGAGCAGGACCGAGGCCGTCAACATCGCCAGGACCCACTGGCGTCCCCGCGAGAAGACCCAGCCGCCCGGGCGGGACAGCAGGAAGGTGTCCAGGGAGAGGCCACCGACGGCCGCGCCAAGCGTCGCGCTCACCATGTTCGCGGAGAGTTCACCGCGCTCCGCGGGCGGCAGTGCCACGGACAGGACCGCCGCCAGCCCGGTCAGGCCCAGAGCGCCGATGTAGAGACGTTCGGGTGCGACGAGCCGCCGCAGCAGGCCCAGTGCGCGGCGTCCGGGCGATGGCTTCGTGCCGGGGCCCGGCGAAGGCCGAGCGGTATTGACCAGCGACACGCCGTTCACTCGCCCCCCATAGATGCGATACGTGCGGGCACGACGAGTCGTACTTCGCTGGCACTTTCTACCCGAATGCCGTTACACCTGCAATCGCCCAGGTGGCCCTAACCGATAATGCCGAAACACCTACCGGCACCGCCAGTCGGCCCGCGTAGACTCTCGGACCCGTGAGGATCCTCGTCACCGGCGGAGCCGGATTCATCGGGTCGGAGTACGTTCGCCTGCTGCTGGGCAAGCCCCTCGGCAGTGCCGACGGC